>NZ_JAGGQV010000032.1:0-44975 GCF_018613135.1 Bacillus sp. ISL-57
AGTCTATTTTCATGGTAGTTCAAGAAGGATCAGCTTCTATAAACTGTTCATAATATTTTTTAGGGTTACTTATTTTGTTTTCAATGAAAAATTCAGCCTGGTTTTTAACCATATCAATATAATCACTATCACTTTGACCCTTACGAGTATTCTCGACACTGCCGTCAACCTTAACATAATTTGATTGTACATTTACAATTACCGTCATAATTTTCTTATCTTTAAACGAAACTGTTCCAATAACTTCTTTATTTTCTAAATCAACAGAAGGATAGTCCACTGTTATCCCAGAGGATTTGTACACAGTAAACCCTGGTATTGGTACCATTGGTCTAATATATTTAAATGTAATATAAAGACCAATGCCAACAATCGGTATCAACAAAATTTTCAAGACAAGCGAACCACCCATTACTGTCCTCCTAACAACAATTATATTCCCTAAATAATACCATAAAGTTAGAGTTCCTTCTTCAACTAATCTGCCCCTTTAGTTCATTAAGGGTTTTTCACTTCATTTTTCAAATGTACCATAAGTGTAAGAATCGCATATTCAAAAGGCCGCCAATTGGCGGCCTCTTATGCCCCTGATGCACCCGTTAGTTAAAAAAATTGGGTAATACTCTCTCTTAATTTCTCATTTCTTTAAGTTTTTTGTTTGACAAAAGATAAAGTGATCATCAGGATTCCAAACATGCAGATGATCAGCAATGTATCCGCGTAGCCACAACCCTCCGTTAATTTTCCTAAGGTAAAATCCTTTCGGAAAATAATCGTCTTCATCTACTATCTCTGATGCTATTGTAATGGAGCCAGAAGGAGCTTGTTGTTGTGAAAGATTCCCCTTATAACCTTCAGGCTGATCTAGAAACTGTAGTCTTAAGTGAGGTCCCACCTCAAGTGGACACAATTCCAAACCAAGTTCGCTCGCTCGTTTAAAAGTCTGCGGCAAAGTCGCCCCATCAGGAAACCCAAGGTCCCTAACGGTTAGTTCAACGGTCTTTAGGCTGTACTTTGTTTTAAAAGTAGTGAATTTATCATCAGACAATAGTCTCTCACCATACCCATTCATCAAGATGGAGTGTTGTTGCAATTTTTGAATAAGCTGCAATTTCGTTAGCCCACCAACCTCTATGATTCTTGTGATACCTGGGTATTCAGGATATATTCCTATTCTTGGTCACTCCTTACAAATCGGATAGAAGGATTTAAATCAATACATTCTATACTTTTTCAAAATTCCCTCGCTCAATTAAACTACTTCGTTAGTTTAAGGCACTTCTCCTTCTTTAAGAAAACTGCTCCGGTAGTTCAAAAAGGGTATTTTTTTACTTGAGTTTGAATGTATGAAAATCAAAGACTTTCGCCCTTAAGTGGAATAAGTAAAGTTTCTGTTACTTATGGAATTATTTTTGGATAAGTTTTTCAAGTTGGCTCAAATACATCATTTCATTTGGTTCAGTCGGGCTACCATCTGGCAATTTACACATCAATTCTAAAGCGTTTCCATCTGGATCATCAAAATAAATTGATACATTCTGCTGATGCGGTCTAACTATCGGTTCCAACGGTTCCAATCCACTATGAGAACGAAGGGTGATCCCTTTTTCAGTGAGCCATATACTTGCTTTTTTAATGTCATCGAAATCTACTTCAAAAGCTAAATGCCGACCATTACCTGGAAAAATGGCAGGCTCCCTATCCCTAGAAATATCAGTTTTCCAAAGACCTAGCCATGTTTTGTTTGGCACAATCCAAAGAAAGGCAATGTCATCGTTTCTTTGTCTACCTATTTACATAAAGCTCGTTATCATTAATCACCTTTTTAAACAAAACAAATCCAACTCTAATAAAGAGTTGGATCTTTCAGACTGTAAGCAAACTCGATTATCATCGAGTTTGAACTTTACATTATAATGATTTGGTAGTTCATTTTCTGACTCAATTTCTATTATGCCGTTGTATTCATTCTTTCCTGCTCTTTGAGTGGTCGTCGAATTACTCTCCTACTTCACTCTGGGCGTTCTATTGAAAATTGGGCTCCTAGTAATGCGTAATCGTTTCCTGCAAGGCGGCTTACTGGTTTCAATGCCTGTGCGTCGATGCGGCCCTTGTCATACAGATGCTCTGCGATATGGAAGCGTACGATGCGGCCGACAATCATATCGCATGCGGCTGCTCCGTCAGTGCCCCCAAATGGAAGGATTGTATCGACGAGGCACTCCATACGGATACTTGCCTCCTGGATACCGGGAACAGAAACTATTTCGCTTTCAATAGGTGTTAACTTGGCGAGCTCGACCTCACTTTGGTCTGGAGGGAGATTCGCGGCTGTCTCATTAATAGCATGGATGTAAGATTCATCTGAAATATGGACAACAAATTCTCTTTTGTATGCCGCATTCCGTGCGGTATCCTTTTGGAGGCCCTCTTTTCTTTGTACAGAAATTGATACCATCGGGGGATTTGCTGTAACTATACTAAAGTAGCTGTATGGTGCCGCATTCAATGTGCCGTCCTCTGCAAGGGTGGTCACAAAGGCGACAGGCCGCGGGATAATGCTTCCTATAAGTAGCTTATAATTCCCCCGTTCACTTTCGGTGTTTGGATCAATAGAAATCATAAAATCAACACTCTCCTTTCTTAACCATTTAATGCGTCCTTCGATTTCGTCACCTTAATCTTACGACTATCTGTGATCTTCAGCCATATTCCCCCGATAGAGATAAATACAGATAAGATTACAAAAGGAACCTGATATCCGTGAAAGAAGTCTACCAATAATCCAAACAAAGATGGAGCTAATACAATAAAAAATTGATTCAGTGTCAGGGCAAAACTTACTGTCAGACCAATAAAACTTGGATTAGCTCTTTCAGAGACTAAAACGATAAAGAGGCTATACCATCCAATGGCAAAAAAACCGATAACAAAGCATAAGATACTAATCCCCCATGTAGGCAAATAATCTAAAGAGAATGTCAGGTTTAGCAACATTATTACTGTTAAGACAATTGTTATAAATAATGGATTAACCCTATTACCTTTAAAAAAGTAGTCACTAATCCAAGCTAACGCGATTCTACCAACCATTCCGCCGATTAAAGCCGTACTTAAGAAAAATCCAGCTAAATTAAGACTTATGTTAATAGCATTTGTTAGATAACTCATCAGGTGTGCCACTATAATCATTTGAAGAGACATCATTGTAATTCCAATAAGAAAAATAGGATAAAGTTTAGCATTATTCTTTATTTTCTTAATTTTATCTACAAACCTATACGTCTCTCGCTTACTTACATTAACTTTGTAGTCCCTATACAAGATTAAGAATATAACACCACCTAAAATGGCTACTACTGCTTGTGTGATTATTGCAGATGATAGTCCATATTTATAAAAGAAGAAAGGCAATGTAGCAGAGGCTAATGCTCCCCCAATAGGTATGCCTGTTTGACGCACTCCCATAGCGAGACCGCGATTTTTATTAGGAAACCACTTTATAATTGCAGTACTTCCACCTGGTTGTGCAGTTCCATACCATATACCTACAAATGTCAAAATGACTAAGAGCATTAAGTATTGATTTGTAGCATTGGCAGAGAGAACACTAAGTCCGAGGAAAATAGAGCCCATTCCAACTATCCAACGTTCCCCATACCTATCCATAAGATTTCCAAAAACAAGCATAGAGAAAATCGGACCTATGTTAATTGCTGAAACAATTAGACCTGTTTCAAATTGAGATAAGCTGTACTCTTTTTGATAAAAGGTTGCCAAAGGTCCCATACCGTATGTCACAAAAGTAGCACATGTCTGTGAAAATGTTGCTATTAAAAGGATTATCCACTTGTATCTTTCTCTTTTCCTTACCTTATGTATAGAGAGCATAATTCCCTTTCCCTCCAGAAGTTAGAATATAAATACACAATAATTAATTTATAAATGATTTAGTTGATTGTAAAAAAAGCAAGAAAAGACTGCAAAGTAAAACTAAATTGCAGTCCGGTAATTGTACTATGCGAACACTGGTTCAAATACTCGTTCTTTCACCTGATTTAAATTACGATGATTCCATAGGTTAGGTGCAACAATTACCCGTTGTACCCATCTGTACGGATTCCCATCTTCATCTATACTCGGACTGAAAGCATCCCTAGAGTGTAAGGTAAAGCGATTATCAATATATACAAGTCTTCCTGGAGTAACATCAATGCCAAATGAAGCCTCACGTATGGCGTCATAGAAGTTTTGGAATGCTAAAGCAGCTTCACTGTTAATAGGTATAACCATGTCAGGATAAAATACAGCAGCTACCTCTGGGAAATTTGTATTTCCTTGAATAAGTGGTACAAGTTCAGTTTGTTGCAAATTTCCTGGTATTGCTGATCTCCAACGATATGGAACCTTTATCTGATACAAGGGTTGACTAAGTTTCTCAACATCGCCTTGAGACAGAAGCGTCAATGCTTTACGTGCATCTGAAATACGAGTTAGAGGGCCTTTTGGATCGTGTCTTACCCCAGTCAAGACTAAGCCGAATGGTGAGTAATTTCTGTCTCCCATAAACTTTAATGCTGCATTCTCAATATGGAAATCCAGTTCGACTTCCGAACCAAGTCCTGTATATTCTTTTTTAGCTTCAACAGATGGAATCAAATTGTTAACAATTTCATGCCCTTCGTGTAGCATAGAATAAGGTTCCCCAATTAGAGCTCCAACTGAAATAGCCAGGTTCTCACTAATAAAACCTGACTTGGCCTCAGGTGCATAGGTTTGCGGAAGTGGAGTTGTGATTACTTTTTCATCCAATGGGAGATTCTCAATTACAATATAAGGCATTGGATTTAGGGAGGCCTTTTGCTCATTTAAGCACTCAATAATACGACTTGGCATAGCTCTATGAGCTGCCATCCGGACCTCGGTAATATATGACGTAGATCCCGTAGGATCATACTTAATACGGCTAAATTCTTGCCGCAATATCTCCCTTTCATTGTCACTTAACTTAAAAATATATTTTGAATCCATGAAACTTTTTCCCCTCTCAATGACAATCTTTCAATTCCTTCGTACCAGTTAGTTCCTTAGAAATCATAGTAGAGTCAATAATCAATCTAAAGAACATCACTAATAATAATTCAAACTTCACTAGAAGTAACCTACCAATTGAGAGAAATATTACCAAACCAATTTTTAACAATCTAAATATGTATAATATCAGTTAAACGCATTTATTATAGTTTTAAAAGTTCTTCAGCCAACACTACAATACCTTCTTCAAGTTCTTCCATAGAAGCATAAGAAAAGGAAAGACGAACATAATTATGACGCTCCTCATTATATATTGATCCAGGATGGATTAATATTCCTCTATTAAGTAATCTAAGATATAAGTGATGTACAGATTTGCATTTGTTAAGGTTAACCCATATAAAGAGTCCACCAGTAGGAACTTTCCAACTGGCTATACCACCTAGGTGCTTTTCTAACATGTAAAGTAAGAAATCTCTTCTTACTCTGAGTTTCTTACGAATCTCCATTAGATACTCATTATAAAATTGACCTTTTAACCATTCATAGGCGATGTGTTGAGATAAAATGCTGGACCCATTATCCAACTGCAGTTTAATGTCAGCTAATCTTTCAATAACTTGCTTGTTTGCCACTGTCCAACCAATTCTAAGCCCTGGACTAAGAGATTTAGATAGGCTTCCAACATATAAAACCGAATTGCCTCCTTCCATGGATTTCATTGGTGGCGGCGTTGGTTCGTCAATCCATAGATCTCGATACACATCGTCCTCAATTAGAGGAAGTCTTTGTTTTAAACACATTTCCAGTATAGAATTTCTTCTAGAAGGAGGCATAACTATCCCCGTTGGATTATGGAAAGAAGGTATTGAATAGATTGCAGCACGATTTTGGTAATTTCTTAAATTACAAATTTCAAAAGGAATCATCCCCTTTTCATCCATCGATACACCCCGTAAATTAATACCGGCAGACTGGAAAGCATGCCTAGAATATAGATATGATGGTATATCTAAAAATACTGTTGATCCCTTTTCTAGTAGCCCTAATGCTATAAGTTGCAACCCTTGGGTAGCTCCTGATGTCACAAGAATGCAATCTGGGGATGTATTAATACCATAATTTTTAAGATGTCTTGCAATGGACTCTCTTAAGGGGAAATATCCCTTTGGATCCTCTTTACCCAAATAATTCAAGTTCTCTCCTACTAATCTAGTTATTTCTCTCATTTGATACTTTGGAAAGAATTCATCAGCTAGCTCTGCCCTGCTAAGCTGGATAATGTTAGAGTCTAACTCCAAATTATTGATAGTTTTTAGAAATGGAGGACTTTCTTTATATATGGCATTCTTAATACGAAAATCCCAGTTTACTCTGTTCCCATTGGTTAGAAAGGCATTTATGTTAGTTGTAACCCTTGTAGCTGATCCCTTCTGTCCTTCAATAAGTCCAGAAGACTTTAAATCCTCAAGCACATTTACTATAGTACTCCTATGTACATTCAACTCCTCAGCTAATTTCCTCTGAGGAGTTAGCTTATAACCAGCTGGCCATTCCCCGGTGATAATTCTATCTTCTAAATAATGAAAAATTTGTTGGTGGATGCTTTTATCTGAATTTCTCTTTGGTTTCCAAATTTCACAAACCATTATGTATTTACACCTCATGGAGTTAATTTACTGTAATATTGACCCGTCTGTATTGAAGTACAAATTAGGTAAGGCGATTTTAGTACTGGTACGAATACAGGATTCGGCCGATAAAACTAGACCTTAGTGATACAATATTTACCAATGGATTGGTATCGATTGGATTTGTAGCAAAAACGAACTTTTATGTTACGTTTCCATTTCGAAATACTAGTCTTAATAAAACTTGAATAAAGGTGTAACAAAATACTAACATTATTTATTCCATACCTTTTTGGTTACAACAAAACATAGTTATTGGTAATAAAATTATCTAGGAACCCTAATCCTACAATCCATCGCTCTCCCGTAATTGTCTATTAAGTTCCCGAAGGTTCTCATCTCAGGTTGTATATTATTCTTTCCTCCTGTTCCTCTATAATTGTAGGAAAGTACAGATATAAAGTAAAATGAATAATATGTATATGATTCATCAATAAATTTGATAACAGGAGCGAGCTATATGGACATAAAAGATTTAATTGTTTTCCAAAGGGTGGCAGAAGAGGAGAGTATATCAAGAGCAGCTAAGTCACTAAACTATGTACAATCAAATGTGACAACAAAGATTAAACAACTGGAAATTGACCTAGGGGTTTCTTTATTTCACCGAAATGGAAGAGGGGTTGTTTTAAATTCGAACGGTAAAATATTATTGGAACAAGCTCAACAAATCTTACATTTGGTTGAACAATCGGTCAAACTTGTACAAATTAATGAGTCTATTCCGGTTGGTACGGTTACAATTGGATCCATCAACTCAAATGCTGCAGTTCGGTTGCCTCCCATACTAAAGCAATATTATAAGCTGTATCCCCAGGTAGACCTGGTAGTAGAGACACATAACAGTGCAGAGTTAATAAGACAGGTGTTAAGCCGAAAGCTGGATGGAGCGTTTGTAGCAGGTGAAGTTTATCACCCAGAAATAACTTCCCTTTTATTTCAAGAGGAAGAATTGGTTATGATTAGTCATAAGGACCTTTCTTTACTTGAAGATTTGGGTCAGTTTAATATGATGGTCTTTGGTGATGGATGCCACTATCGGGATGCATTGGAAAGTTGGCTAGAAGAAGAGGGACTCTACCCAAAGCGAATCCTTAAATTTGGTACAATTGAGGCCATTATAGGTTGTGTTAAGGCTGGCATGGGAATAGCTGTTATGGTTCAATCCGTGTTAAAAGACCATCAGCAATCCCTACATGTAAAGGCTTTGCCACAAAAGTATGCAAAAGTTCCTACACATTTTATTATGCGAAAAGACATATTGCTTTCTGCTGCATTTCGTAAATTTGTAGAGATTCTTAATCTAAGTAACTATTAGATAGCAACTATGCATTATTTGAACATAAACGCCCTCCAGAATCGCTTAACTGGAGGGCATTTTTATAAGCTTCTAGATACATTGAATTCTGATAACATCTGTTATTGAAATATCTCCTATAGGGGTAGCGTCATGGCGGTACCCCTTCTATACGTCTTTTTCGATAACAAAAAAACGACAAAATAAATGAAAAGTAACAGTAATAATATACGTGCAAAATAGCACTTAAAATAAGTGCAAATTATCACCAAAAGTAACAGGGGGAATTGAAGTGTTTCTTCAAGTCTCTAAAACTTATAAGTTTTAGACGATTCTGTTTAGTAGGGGTAGCGTCAGGAAAATGCAGATTTACAACGCTAAGGAAATGTCACCTATTAAAAAAGCCGATTTCCATCTCATGAACTGACCCCATAAAGTTAGACAGGTTATTTCGTTAGGCAGCCCGTTGGGCATGAGCTCGGTATTGTACCGGGCTCATGCCTTTTAATTTTGCCTTGATTCGTTTGTGATTATAGTATTCTATATATTTTGCTAGTTCTTGTTTAAAGTGTTCCACACTTTCAAATTCTTTTAGATAAAGAAGTTCCGATTTCATGATACCAAAGAAATTTTCCATAACAGCGTTATCGTAACAATTCCCTTTGCGAGACATACTTTGCGTAATGCCACGTTCCCTAAGGTCATTACGGTATTGTTTCATTTGATAATGCCAGCCTTGATCTGAATGAATAAGGAGAGTATCGTCGTCTGTTAAACGTTCAAAAGCTTGATCTAACATCGTTGAAATGAGTGAGTAGGTTGGTCTTGAACCGATTGTATACGTAATAATTTCTCCATTAAATAAGTCCAATATCGGCGATACATATAGCTTTTCCCCAAATATTTTAAACTCTGTAATATCCGTAACCCATTTCTCATTTGGTTTTTCAGCTTTGAAATTGCGATCTAAAATATTTAGTGCAATCTTGCCTACAGTTCCTTTGTAAGAGCGATATTTTTTCATACGGACCAGACATTTTAGCCCTAGTTCTTTCATGATACGCTGTACCTTTTTGTGGTTTACTTTGTGTCCACGATTTCTAAGTTCATCACGAATTCGACGGTAACCAAACCGACCTTCATGTTCATCGAAAACAGATTTAATCAATACTTTCAGTTCTGCATCTGGATCAGGACGACCGAAGTTTTTCACCCAATAGTAATACGTGCTATGCGGAATGTCTGCGAGCTGTATAAGTGCTTTCACCGGGAATGCATTCCTTAATTCATAGACTACTTGTGCTTTGTCTTGTTTGGTGATTTTCCCTTGTTTTGAACTAAGGCATTCAACTTTTTTAAATAGGCATTCTCCATACGTAAACGTTCATTCTCCGCCTGTAAAGCCTCAATTGATCCTTCATCGGGTACTTGAGTATTTGATGTCTTATTATTTTTATTTTTCATGGATGGATGCCCCTTTTTCTTTGATTGTAGGGCATCAAATCCTTCTGTTTCATAAGCAACTTTCCATTTTCGAAGCGTTTCATAAGATGGAATATTAAAAATCGCCGCTGTTTCCCTGATAGACGTCCCGTGTTCGTTCATATAATTGAGTACATCTAGTTTAAACTGTGCGGGGTAGGGTGTATAGCGTTTTTCAAAAGCATCCTCACCAAAAAGTGCAAATTGTTTAATCCACTGATGGAGTAAACTCGGATGAACACCAATAGATTTAGCAATAGTTTGTCCTCCCTCATTACCATCTATATATTGTCTTACTGCCTGTATTTTTTCTTCTGAAGAAAATCTCGCCATAAAAAAACTGCACCTCCAATTGTTAGTTGTGTCTAACAATTGGGGTGCAGTTCACTCAAGGAATCGACTTTTTTAGTTATTCTTCTTCAACTAACGCACCCGTTAGTTTAAGTAGGTTTCTTCACAAACTTTTTAGTATTTCAGTTAATACAGGAATGCTGCCCCGTTTCAAGATAAGAAAAGGCTATGTTAAAGTACTTGGTTGATTTTGATTAATCATAATCGTTTATGGTATCAAACACCGCATTCTAAGGTGAAAAACTAAAGCATTATCCCCTTTTGTTCAAAAAGAAGGGATTTTTACTATCACTGAATTAAGATATTCCCTACATATTGGGCTGTACCTCTTGAACTTGTGAATACAACTTCTAAAACATACCCCCCTTTGTTATTGGGGATTTGAAATTCCCTATTTTCATACAATTCGAGTTCAATTCGTTGTTCATCTTTCAGTAGGGCAACTGTTATTTTTGGGTCTGTCCAAATATCTCCACCATTTCTTACGTTCTCTTGAAAATCTAAGGAAACTTTTTCGTTAGCAGTAACCTTCATTTTTTCTTGTGATAATCCGAATTCTTGAATATCATCTATTTTTTGATCTACATCTCCACTTGATGAACTCCAACTGACATTTCCTTCTGCTAATTGCACAGATGTAGCAAGGTCTTCTGAATATAAATGAGCAGTTGGAACACCAACATCATAATCTTCTCCTATACATCCTGTTAATATAAAAATTAAAAACATTCCTATAAATAATCTAAAAAAGCCTTTCATTTCATACCCCCTATTTTTCACCCTTTCTAATTTCAATCCAATCATACATCAATAATCCATATTATCCCATTTTCGTTGTTTATCATTTTTTTACTTAATCAACTAAACTGCCCCTTTAGTGCCATAAAAAAAGGCTGCCGTAGCAACCCCCTTATTGAAGTAAAGCAACCATTAGTGAAAGAAGCCGTTGCTTATAATGGCAAACTCATAGTAACTGCCCTAATGTTAAATCCCATTTTTTCGTACAGTTTAATAGCTTGATTCTCTGCAAATACACTGAGGTGGACTTCAGAGTATCCATCTTGTCTTAAATGGTCAATGGCAGTTCTCATTAACCGTTTAGAAATTCCATTCCCTCTAAATTCTTCTATAACAAATAGTTCATAAATAAATCCACTCATCTTATCAGTAAATTGATCTTTACTTGCCCCTATAAGAATCCATCCCATTAATTTATCCATCTCTGTTGCTATTAAATAATAGCTTCCCTTTTCCAATAGAGGTTCAACAAGATGTTTGATTTTTTCATTTGTAGGTTTTACTTCACCCAATGTGCCATCAAATACAGCTTGTGGAGAAAGTAATATAACCTTTTTGAGTTCCGAATCGTTAGGTTTTCTAATATCCATTAATAATGTCGAGTCCTTTCAATATCCTTTTATAAAGTTTAGCATAATATCCTTATTCCCCTTATTAAAAGGTAAATCTTTTGGCATCAACCTGATATTAAATGGAAAAATTTAACCAATCACCACGAATTCCTCCCATTTTTTCAAAAGCGTTGAGCAGGAAAATTATAGGTAGCTGTTATCCATGACATATGGACATAGCCGTTGTCTTTAGTATAGTTTTCACAAGTTTTAAATAGTTCTTGAGCTACACCTGTTTCTCTAAATTCTTTGACTACATAAAGGTCATTCATTACTGTTATTCTATCTGCTTTAAGTTGTTAGGGTTTTATAAGATTTTGCTAAATTTAGCCGTAGTTGTTTATTGTCATGGAGGGAGAATGCTTTTCCATTATCCACAATGAAGAATGAGTGCACTCTAAACTTTTCAAATTGAGAGGTTCCAAGTGTTTTTTGAAGCATATCCTCTTTGGTTGAAAATGCTGGTGTGACGATGTGCGCTTCCTTAGATTCTTGTTTATAGACCCCGAAATACGCACCTTTATCCTTCAGGATGAAAAAACACTTTTTTCCTTATCGACTGGGAATGTTTCAATGGAATCCCCTTTTATTTCAAATAACTGAGGGTGATGTTCCTTTATCATGGTGTAATATAGCTCATATTCAGCCTCTGTCTTTTCTTTGGTTGACCAAGAAGTGGAATCTTGTTTCAAACTCATCTTTTCCTGGTTCATGAGACTTTTCCTATCTAAACTTTTTTGTTTAGACTGTTCAATCATTTGTAGAATAAAGTCAGCAATCGTAAGCATGGAATCGTTGACCGATCTTTCAATCGAATCATTTCTCATAAAAACATGTGAAAATTTAAAAAATCATCACCCCACTTTAATTCTGAATGGGCTTGTTTACATCCATATACTTTATTTCTATATAACAACAACTACTTACAACACTATCTCGTATAATGGTGAAATTAAATACACTTGTTCCTCAATAGGAAGCAATTGTTGAATAATTAAATCCCTATTTCTCATTTATATCACTGAGAGATTGGGATTATTTAATACTAGAATATCCTTAACGGTATAAATCCGCGTTAAATTTGCAATTACCGCCCACGAATATATATCTTCTTCCCAAAAATGATTGTGTCTGGAACCCATTTTTTAGGGTTTCTTTTTGGAGTTTACCCAAGTCGAGTGTCCGTCAATGGACTTTAAAAGGACAGGGATATCAGAAACGATCTTATCAAGATCTTCCTTGGTTGGACCGGGATTGGTTTTATCTGATTGTTCATATAGTCCGTTTGCCCACCCGTGACCAGTGATGATCTTAGCATCAGGATTCTTCTTTTTGAAATCAGCCACTGCCTTGACGTACTCATCGTTCGTTTTGAGATTTGTAAGGTCTACAGCAAATAGCTTAGAACACTCTGCACTCCCTGATATCCATTTCCACTATTTTAAAATGTCTTTTCCTCATCTTGTAGAGACCTGAAATGTCTTGCGAAAAAGGTAATATGATATTGCAAGAAACTCACGTGATATTTGATTCTATTGCAATACCTTTGACGCTTCTCTTTACCAGCGATATTCCTTTTATTGATAAAATCAACCAAAAAACTAAAAAAAATGAACCATTTTATAGGATTCGTAGTCATATAACCCTAACTTTTCTGGTTGGCATTCTTGAGACTTTAGTCTTGTTATTATCCTTTTTACTAATCCTTAATCTATTCTTTTCTGGCTAGATCAACCGCTAAATCTGATTAATTAAGATTTTTAAGATCATAACTGTAAAAACCTTTATTTAAGAAGAAAGAAAACAAAAATCGTTATTGTTCGAGAATCTCAATGTCGCCCAAATGCTTTGGAACATATTCATTAAATTGGTTAAATAAATAATTAAGATAGGAGTTTAGTTCAAATCGATCTTCCTGAATAAAATTGACAAATGGGGTTTTAATTTCTTCTTCCATCTTTTCCTCCCCTTCACTTTACTTTTTATATCATCCAGATCTTTAATCGCTCACCCTTTTTGAAGTTCATTACATTTCCTTTAGAAAAAGTAATTTTTTTAATTAGTCACATTTTTAAAAATGTAGTATTAGCCACGCCTACGCCAAGATACCATGATGGCCACACACGCCATTCGCCTGTTTCAATCATAAAAGAAAACGCTTACATTCTCCAGTATTACTATCATACAACTTTCGACAACACCCTCGAATATGAAAGGGTACGTCTATGCTTTGAGCACTTCGTTTAAAGATCCAGTCACTCTCTGGAACCCCCTATATATAAAATTCCAGTTAAAAAGGGCTCTTTGCTTTTGATTTGGGAGTAAGATTAACAAAAAAAAGAGGTTGATTCAAATTTGTCGTTATTCAACGACCTTTTGAATCAACCTCTTACATATATCTGAGCTCTATTTATAAAAAATGTTTTACCCTTTTAAATTGGTCATCTTCCCCAACTTCAATAGTTTAGAAAGGGCTTCGTTTGATTGACCCTTACCTTCTTCATGATTCACTGGCGCTTCAGATGGAACGATTGGTGAAGAAGCTGGCTTACTTTTATGGGATACCGGCTGCACCATTTGCTGGGCAAGCGCCGTCCCTTCGGGATTCCCTACAATTAAAGACACGATATTATAAAGAATCCTTTGCCCTTCCTCGGTTTTCAAAAGTGCTAATTGATCATTCGCAAAGGTGTCTAGTGGAAGGTATATACCTTGTTCTTTATAAGACCCATTCCGAACCTTTAATCCATCTTCAATAAGCGCGCTAATAAGTTCATTTCTGCTTTTAAAGCTGTCTACCAACTCATTAAATTCATTAGCCCATTTTATCGAGGTTTTTGGGGTATATTGAATTCCCCGACCTGGAATGATTTTTCTATTGGACAACGTTACCACCACCTTGTATCACAACTAAAAGAAGATGCTACTCCTATCCTTGAATTTTTATGCTTCAATTGATTGTTTTTCAATTTCAGCAATAATATTTTTCAAGAGATATGCCTTACTTGTAAAGAAACTGGCTTGATCGATATTCGGGGGAAACAGACAATCTTCTTCTTTAAGTTCCGCTAGGTATTGATAGGCGAAGAGAAGTCCTCCCCCGACGATAATCATTTGCCCAACGTTTGTATCAACAAAATACCGGATGACTTTATCTTTCACTTCTTCAGCATATTGTTTTGTATATTTTTCTACAATCTTTGTGATATCTGCTGTTTTGGACTGCCATGTCGCTTTAAAGACAGGAGAATATTTAGGTTTTTTAACCATTTTATCGATTTCCGGCTTGATGAACTTCCTCATGAATTCTTCACGTGTAAACGAAATCTTAGGAGTTTTATTCACCCTTTCAAACCGAGCCCTTATGCTGTCGAATTCCTTTAGTTCCGCTGCTTCTTTCATGATTAAATCAATATATTTATTTGTACCTATCAGATGGTTTGTAGATTTAGTTGAATTTAAACCATTTTCATCATAAAGAGCTAAATCCAATGTTCCAGCTCCCAAATCAGCTATGGCAAACTCATCATGGATTTGTGATGAAAATTCAGTTTCCACCACTTCCCCATCCACTAAATCAAAAGCCAATGCCAAGTAGCTCGTTACGCCTTCTACATTAAGCTGAACATCCGTAATGTTAATGGTTATAGTTTTGCCTTTATAAGGTCCTTTTATTGCTGTAATTTCATGTTCCCCCATATATAAGTTGATTTTTTCGGAAGACGCCTGTTTAGCCTCTTCTATTGGAAGCCCAAAACTCAATGGAACGTCTACCTTATTGGTCTTACCTGATTTCCAAGCAGCTAAGGCTAATCCCGCTAAAGTTGTTACTACATGGATTTCATTCCCTAATTTATCTCTAGCATCACTGCTGGTTTCTCTTAAATTATTTTTGTCATTCGTTGAAATTTGAGCATATTCCCCTACTGTATAATAAGCATTTGTTCGATTCTTTGGTAAGGCTTTACTTTTAATATGTAAATGAAGAATCATATCATCAGGAAAAGATTTATCTGCGCTTTCATCTGGCATATCTTCTGCAGTCGTTTCCGCGTTTTCCCCGATAATACTCGCGATATTTAATGAAACAACATTTCCTTTTTGATCGATATATGTAATTTTATTAGAAATGTTCCCACTATCCACTCCTGCAATTAAATAATCCTCTTTAAATAAAAAATCAAGTTTTGTCATGATCTTCCTCCTTCGGACTAATCTAGTTTAGTCTACTTACTATCCAATATATAGAGATTTCCTATTAAAGTCAACGAAAAACTAGCGCTAAATTGTCGTTATCGATATTCCATCGCCAATATTATATCGGTAAATTAGCGCTATCTCAACGCTTAACACAACCTCTACGAACGGTTATGTCATTTTAACTATATATTTGCCGACAATTTGGCGTTATCGAATTTTCGACTTCTTTTATCACTAGATAACTGTCCGCGATTTACCGCTAAACTAATCCGCGTTATTGCTACTTATCGTCAAATTAACGTTATCGATCATTTAACGTTGGTTGTATAAGAGAATTCACTCCCATACAAACCATACTAAACTAGATTAGATTGGTTTAGAAATGAGATTATCACCCGTATATTAACGCTAATAATTGTATATTGTTGTATTCTACCGCTAGATTAGCGTTATCGGTTATTTAACGTAAGAAATATAGAAGAAACTCGCCGGAAATATAAACTAGATTAGACTAGACTGGTTATTATTATCGTGCTTCTAATTTAATCTAGTCTAGATTAAATTAGACGGAATCGTTTATTATTTCTATTAAAGCAAACAAACTTAGTTGATTAGTCTTTATCTAGTAGGTAAACTATAGATACAGATAAATTGACGCTTAGCGATAGGTTGATAAAAATAAGCTATAGTTAAACTAGCGTTAAGAGGAGGGTTATCGTGTCAAATAGAGTCCAGGCTAATAAAGATTTCATTATAGAAGCACTTCGTGACGATGCTTTATTCACTTCGTTGGTGCTTGATAAGGAATACAGTGCCAAACTATTCAAAAAAGATATACTAGAGTTGGATCCCAATGCCATGTATTCAACTACCGATTGTTCCGATAAGATTTTTAATATCGCTAATTCCACGCTAAGGTATTACGTTAGGATGCTAGAGGGATACTTAGAGATTTATGTAGAAGGTAGAAAGAAGCGTTTGCCATTTCTCACTGTATTTAAAATCCATATGACTTTACTGGCAATTGAGAGGGGAGAAACGATTTCCGATATTCAAGTTAAGTTATCGCTAAAATCGATTCCTCAACAAAATGGTGGAAAAGCAAAAGGGAGTAAATATAACGAGGATACCTTAGATCAATTATTCTCGGAATTTGATAGAAGGCAGAATGTAATGATGAGAACCTTCACGCTACAAAACACAATCAATCTAATTGAAGTGGAGTTGCTGAGAAGGAGAACTGGAATAGCTGATAGACAAAGACAAATTGAAGTTATAGAAGAAAAGATTAAAAATCATCGGTTAAATCGAAAAATGGATCGACAAGCAGCGAATGTGTTACGAAAAAGTTTGGAGCAAAAGAAAAGTACAGGTTTTTTCTCTTTCTTTTCAAAAAAAAATACAGAAGATACTCTGAATATAGAATCTGAAATACTAGTGGATGAAAGGGATATCAAAGCTGATCATATAGAAGTGGAACTCATTGATGAAATTAACACAATAAGGCAGAAGATTAGTCAAATTGAAGAAGAATCACTTGCTTTAGAAAAAAGGTTGAAATCTGAAACAGCACTCCTAACAAATGAAAGGGAAGTATTAGAACAATCTATGGAAGATTAATGATTCTTTTTTATTTTTTCGGTCTATTAAGGAGGAAAATTGGAGCCTCCCAAAGTTTTATATGTAGTACACTTGCTTGAAGTTGGATATTTAACATTTCATTTTGTAGAGTGAAATTAGGAATAAGCGTGTCCTATTGCTTTGTGAAGATCAATGAGGGTCTATAGCTTCTCTATGAGCTCTGTAGAGCTATATAGCAATTAAGAGGGGCAAAGGGCCCTTGACCCTTATTTAAATACGTTGAATGCAGGAAAATGATATAAATTTAGGCCACCGTCTTGGGTGGTCTAATTTTGTTACAAAGTATTTTCTTTTTTTAGGTATTACTTACAGAATTTTTGGTGAAAAGCGATTTCGTGAAAGGTGTTATAGAGTGCTGCTCATTTCACTTATGCTGAATGTTCATAGGTGCCGTTTTAAGCTCGCCCCAACTAATTGGAAGGTTATTCTGGTGATTGTTTAAAATTTATAATAAATGAACCTTAATCTAACTAATATGGTTGATTAATCTTTTCATTAGTTTTCAATATGTAATTTTTGAAAGTCACATTGTTTTACATCGAGTACATTATTCTTAATAATCTAATATTTTAAATTCTGTTTAAAGTGATTTATTTCGTAAGTAAACAAATTTAATAAAAAGGCAAATTTAATAAGAGAAAACAGATTTAATAAAAGAAACAGAAGTGATAGGCATTTTTCAATTGTTATGTATATCCATTGAGGGACAAGGGTTCTGGCCATTCCTAAGAGTGGTTTTAACAGAGTTTCCACTTTCCCACATATAGAATGTAAAAGAAGTCACATATACACAAGGCTTTTTTTTAACTATTTACATTTTCACAGGATGGTATTTTTAATATCCACTATTTCACAAGGCTACATTCGGAATCTATTAGGCGTAAAAAAATAATCCTTCTCGAAAACTCTGCCAGAAATCGTGACAGAAGAGGGAAGGAAAGACTTTTGTTTTAAGGGAATACCTCATTATTTTTTTTTAGTATATTCGAATAGCCCTGTGAATGTCCTATTTTTTCACAAGGCTGGTTAATCTATTAAATTACACCGTGTAGCTCTGGTGTTTGGCCGGTTTTGGTGTATTCCCTGATTTTGGCTTCATGGATTAATTCATAAGGAATCTTTTTTAAGGCCCCAGGAAGATACTTTCTAAAGGCCATTCTGAAAAAGGCGCCAATCGAGTAGAAATGGAATGAACCTTTTCGTTGTTTTTCTGTATGTATATGAATTCCTATCTGATCCATTGTTTGTAAAAAGAAGTTTTTCATGAATCGATCACGTATGGTGAAGCTTTCATAGTCCTCATCATCCATAAGATAATTCAGTTTTTTCATTACTTCCTGCTTAAAGGAAATCATGACATCGATTTGGTCTCTTGGTTTAAATTTAATTTGATGTCCATCAAAGAAGTAGGTGAGCTCTTTTGATAGTTTCGCCATGAGTGAGTTGACATTGAATTCATCCGTGTTTTCTTCCACACATTCTGGCTTCAAGGAAAAGGAGGCTTTTTTTATCCATATTTGCTTGCCACGAATCTCCATCCCTGTGAATTCGATGGAAAAAAGAGCTTCTAAAACGCTTAAAGTTTTACGAACCCCTTTTGCATTTTTGTTTAGTTGAAGTTTAAGTGTCTTCATTGTCCGTTCTTGTTTTATTTTCTCCATTTCACCTGTCTTGCTGAAAGACAGACCAGTCCGGAACTGGTTAAGTAAGGATAAGAGTAGTTCGATACCTTCTGGGTTCGAGGTACGTACGAATTCCGCTAAAATATTCGTTTCAAAAAGGGCGTGCGGTATGATTAGGTAGTTGAGAGATACACCATTAAGTTCAGGTGTATTATACTTGTCAACATCTTTTAACATGATAACAGGTAACCCTTCGTGGATTTCCTCTTTTACAAAATGATGATCTTCTAAAAACTTTTTTCCTCCCCAAAGGGTAGAATAAGAGATTCCAAGTTTCTTTGCCCAGTAAGAAAGATTATATTCCTTAAGTATGCCTCGTTGGTTTTGTTCTACTTGTAATTGGTTTAACATGGTCATATATACGACATAGGCAGAGGCAGGAGGGCGCTCAAATGACTGATCACGAAGAAAATGGAATTCTTTTAAGATGGCGTGATGCATTCTAAAACCATCGATTCTTATTCTGGATTCTTTCATTTTAGGCCCTCCTCACGTCTATTTTTCTAGTTTGAATTATAGCAGAATGGAAAAACAGGAAATGCTGTCCTTTATTAAGGGAAATTCAAAGTTGCACAACATGTGCTCATCCCTTGGGGGGCAAGGGATTGAAAAAAACACTAAAAATTTTTGTGTGAAAGGAAACGTCATTTTTTCACACCATTTGTGCATATTGTGAAAGGAAACGTCATGAATTAATAGATAAGCACATTAGGACAAACGCTGATATATCAATGTTTTCATGAAATAGTCCATCCATAAATGGAAAAGAATAAAAAAACTTGCACAGAAACGTGTGCAAGTTTGTGTGAGAGCAAACGTCATTTTTCTTCATTTTAGAACAAAAAGAGATAAATTTAGGCACTATTTTGTTTGGGCTTTTCACTTTTGCTGAATTTTTGTTGGTGATTTAGGGGTGTAAAAGGTTGGTTGATTAAAATGTTTGGAAAAATCTCAATTCAAAAAAGGAGAATTGTGCACATTGTGAAAGGAAACGTCAAACCTGAAAAAGTTGCACAGCTTATTATGGCTGAGGCTAGATGCAAGAAAGAGCCGAGCTTAGGGGAGGTTGTTAACGGATATAAACTTGCATCCCCTTATCATTGTGCACATTGTGAGAGCAAACGCCCATTGAAGGAAAAGTTGCAATCTTATATAATGCTGTGCATATTGTGAAAGGAAACGTCATGCTTTAATCATTTAGGGAGGAGGTTATCCCCGGTATATCAACAATCTAATGAAAAAAGCCATTTATAATCGAACTAAAATCGTAAAACTTGCACAATAACGTGTGAAAGGAAACGTTAATTCCCTTTTATTTGACCAGAGGGGATTCCTTATGCAAGGCTTTAGGTAAAGAACCTATATTTTAATAGAAGTTCAATAATCAGGCTTGTGCACATTGTGAGAGGAAACGTCAAAGGAAAGATAAGTAGCAATTTTATGGAGAGTATCCAATCGGCTGCTTTTTTGATTTATTTTTATCAGTTGCATTCCCAATGGTGAAGCATCGCAAGCCTAACCTTCTTAGAGCCTTTCCGGCAGGAAGCCAAGAAGGCAGCCAATAGATCAACGGGCACCACACTTTATACTTTCGGACGCTAGCGCAATTTAAAAAACTAAGTGCCCAACTTGCAGGAGCGATTGTTTATGCGTTTTTTCATTCTGCTTGCAAATGGGTAAAAGCATCCCCTTTGGTGAACTGATGCGCTTCGCAAGTTTAAAGGGGAAATATTGCAAGTGAACAAAAAAGAAGTGTTTTGTGCACATTGTGAAAGGAAACGTCAAAATAAAAAAAGTTGCACGTTTAAACCGTGTGTTGACAAAAGCAACAATGCTCACTCATAATTACCATATTACTAGATTAGAAGGGAACCTAGATGGATTTTTTAGTAGGAGTTAAAGAGGTGGGGGAAATTCTCGGATGGGATCGGAGAAAGGTCTCCACCTATCAGCTGCGTGGCGTGCTTCCTAAACCAGTGGTCCATTTATACAGTGGTCCCATATGGTTTCGAAAACAAATCGAATTTTTTAAGGATGGGAAAGAATTTGGTGTCAGGACTTATTATATAAAAGATGAGATGGTCTATGAATGTATGCGTAATCAACCTTTCAAAGATACAATCTATTCACCTATGGACATTAAAGAACAGATGGGAAATTATATTCTTTATCAGGAAAAGGACATTCAACAGTTGAAAAATGCCATCTTAGAAAAAAATCCGATCGTTCAGTTCCTTTCTTTTGAGTCCGTTAGCTTTCTGCACGATTTGGGTATTTTGGAAACCGTTGTTTTTCAAGATTACATCCAACAGTACTCATTTGAGGACATAGAGTCGACAAAAGAAGGGTGGGTTAAAGAGTAATGTTACAACCCCTGCAAACGAAATTTTTGAATGTCATGAAAACGATTTTCCCGGATTTTCCTCAACTCTTTGTCGATTGGAATATGGATATCAACCATCTTATGTCCGGTCAAGATGATTACCAGCCTAGCCAAACATTAAAAGCATTTTTTGTGATTTTGGATAGCTTGGTGAAAAATTATGGATTGAAGTTCGAGGAAATGGAACAATGGGTTGATGATTACATAGAAGAAATTAGAGATTTTGTCCTTCCATACATACAGATTATAGGAGAAGAGAATTCAGCACATTCCCCAAAGTCAAACAACAGGGAAGTGATAAATGCCTTGTTGAATCAAAATTTTGCTGAGTCCGGTTCGGCCTTATTATTTCATAAATTAAGGGAGACCATCAGTAAAAATGAATTCGACATTACGACTGATATTCCTACTGCGAGGATTGCGGAGAGGGCTTTAGAAGCGACGGCTCAAGTGAGGGCAGAAAATGATTATCTGATGATGAAATCCAATGTAGCCATCGAACAATGGAAAAATCTCACCTCTCAAGCCATCACGTCGATGGACGACTTAACCGCAGATATTTTTGATATTGTCTCGATTCTTTGGATGCAACAGGCTACTCATAAGGACCAAATGATTCATTTTCATACGGATGATGCTTTGAATCTAAGGAGATTGCAAGGTCGGAAAGAAGATTTAGACGGATATCAAATGTCTTATCGAAAAAAAGAACGTGATGATATCATGAAAAGGTTGGCCGCTCTCACAACGATATGGATAAGAATTGAAAAAGAGAATTTGAGGTTCATTAATGAGGACCAGGGAGATTTTGAAGAACTTGGACAAGTCCAGTTTAATCCCTTGTTTTTGGTGGATAGCGTGACGGTAGCCTATCGGGGGGATAACCCGATTGGTATTTATGAATGCAGCATTCGACCAGGGGAAATGCTCGCAAACTTTTTATACGGTTCCCAAAGGAGCAGTGGGCTGCTTGCATTAAAGACGCTAGAATACCATCCAATTAAACAAAAGTACCATAAACGGTTATCCAGGTACCTGTCCTGGCAGTGGAGGATTCGCCAGAAGAGTGCAGATTATCTCAGGGCTTATCATATTGGGGGAGACAAAGGGCTTTTAAAAGTCATGGATTTGGACGTGAATCCGCGATACGGTTCAAGGATTAGAGAACAATTTGAGGAAATATTGGACACCCTGCAACAGGATGGAATCATTAAAGGGTGGAGCTATAAGGAAAAAAACCTAGAGAAACAAATTGAGCAGGAGAGAAATTGGTTCGCGAATACTTGGTTGAGGGCACGTGTCCAAATCATCCCACCTACTGAAATCACGGGAATGGGAGATGACCAGGACTTATTATTGATCGAGGATCAGGACAATTTTCTAACTATGTTGAAGGGGATGACGGACAGGGAGACTGGTGCAACCAAGGAGATGGTTGAAGAAAAGCAAGTTTCTCCTGAAACGATAAATAAGGAAAGAACGGATCGGGGATTAAGCATTTTTGAGGCGGCTAAGGAAATGGGAATCTCCCATAGTACCTTGTCCAGGTATGAAAGGAATCTAATTAAACGCCCATATACAGTTAGTTTAGAAAAGATGAAAGAGTGGTTAAATGCAAAATAAGCATCAAAAAGGTGCTTATTTTTTTTGAGGATTTTCTAACATATCATGCGAGCATCACCTCAAGAAATAAAGATAAAGGCATCTTATTTTGCACTGACATAAATCATGCAGGGTGTATGAAGGATCTGTTATTTCGCTTGTGAAAAAATGGCATTGAATGTTTATGGTGAAATGTGTGTTTCAAGGGATGATTTTAAATGATTTAAACAAGAATCAATAGAACGTTTATAGTTTATTGAACAAGCAAAAAAGGTTCAGGACATTAAAATTTTTTGTGATTGAAGCAGAGAGCAAGGATCGCTGGTGAAAGTGCTATTGGTGACTAAGTTGCCTTGCTCGGAATATACTATTCCCGCAAAAGGTTAATGTTACATAGCAGCAACAAACTGTGAAAAGATAGAAGAGAGGTTATTGGTTTAACGAAGGGGGCTAGTGCAGAACACCAAAAAACATAGGTAATGAGCTTGGAGAAACTTATACAAGTTCATACCTATGCAAATTGCATTGTGAATGCATTAGTTCATATTTTGAAATTTAGTCTGAGATTAATCGATTTTCCCCTTCAAATGTTTTCCCTAGCCTTTCGTATATATTCTATTCGGTTTCATCATCAAGCAGGCGCAGGATATTTTCTATGACGCCCGCATGATCACCTTTTCGAAATTTATCAATAAAGTCTATATAAAGAAGCTCAAATACTTTCTCAAGTGTGTAGCCATGTTCAGGCTGAACTTCCTCCATATCGGCAAGCAACACCTCTCCACGCAAGGCGAATTTCCTTCTCATGCGTAAATTCAATGTTTTCATTTCTTGATTCTTATCTATATGGATTAATTTAAAGGTAGATTCACCATACTTTTCAAGTCTTGAATTTTTATCAGCATACTTATCCAATGAGGTGAGCAATCGGAATAAGGCCCTTGAATCTGGATTTTTTTTCGCAAAAAGTAAGAAGTCATTATATAAAAGATTCATTAAGTCGTTTTGTTCGAAATGCATGTCTGATAGGTCTTGAATATCTTCACAGAAAACTTCTGCTCTTAAAAATAGATTCAAGGGAACTTCTATACTCAGTATGACAGTTGAAGATTTATTTGCTTTATGGAGAAGTTTTCCGATAAAGTTTGATGATCCGATCAAAGATAGTTCTTCATCTATAAGATTGACTTGGCTATATTTCCCCATCGGTTACGCCCCCTAGTTGTTTTTTATTGTATGCTTCTACAAATATTCGATGAGCTGCTTTTCGAACGCTACATTTCCAAACGGCCGCATAATCGCCTATTTTTTGATAAGTTTCATGATTTACTTTGCAATGAACTGTGTAATTTTGGTCTGTATAGGTGACGTCAGGATAAACGAGCACCTCTTCAAGTCCAAATAACAGTATTTCCGTTCCCAAGGCTGTTTTAGAGCCATTCCAGTATCGTCGGGATTCCCTTCTTAATATCATGTCCACGCGTTCGTCTACGGGAATTTTTATGTCATGCAGCTTATCCGAACGAACTTTTCTTTTTTGTGGTTCAATCATTTTTTTTTTAGAAGAAGAGAGAACTGGATTTAAATGGTTAACCTTTCCCATTTGTTATTCCCCTTTCAAAATTGTCTTTTTCTTTGGGTTGGTTGGTCAGTTGGTTACGTCGTTATGCAATCCCAAGAGTGAAGGGAGGTATATTTGCTATGAATTGTGGCAAGGCTTTTTTTAAGTGAGGTGATACGAAATGAGTAAAAATATATCAAAAGAACTGGCTGAAAAGCTTGCTAATAAGGCATCCACGTTACATTACGTAAAGAGCACAAATGAATCTAAAAAAAAATAATTAACCCAAAATAATCTTAATTCCACCCTGTTCAGTGATTTTAAATGGAGCTAGATTCTGTTTTTTTATATAGTTTTGATCTTTCCAGTAACCATCTTCATCCTGCCCCCAATCCGGGCAGGGGAGAGGGACGTCAGCAATTTTATGTTTTTGGAGGATAGTTTTATACTCTTTTGAATGTGCGGCGACAAATAAGGCTAAACGGATAATTTGATTTCGATCTAGATCGGTCGCTTTATAAACATTCTCTATATAATTTTTATAAGCATCGGGGTATCTTACGGTAGGTCTATACACCATTTTCCTGCCTCCCTTTTACCAATAGTATATGGACGTCTTCTGGTTAAAATGCCATTTGGTCATATATCATCGGACAAGAAAATCAGTTTGATCTGGAAATAATTAAACTAGTTTAGTCTAAACTGGTTTTTGGAATTGTACAATAGACTAGATTAGATTAGATTATTATAAAGTTATGAGTTTTTTCTTGTAATAGCCAAAGTATGGATTTCAATGGACGAGAAACGGACTAGTTTTCTTTAAATCAAAGTACTTTTGTTTCGACAATATAGTTGCTTGAGCACCTTTTAACCCCAAAAACTCCGTAGTTTAGTTTCAGACCCAATTTTCTATCCTGAAGTGCAAGGGGAATGGGAAATGGAAGGAGAGTTGATGGATCAGATGAGTGGGCTTAATGACGTTAAAGTAGCATGTGTAGGATTGGGGAAGCCAGGCGGTCAGGCATGGATAGAGCTAATTAAATTTTATACGCCCTCAGATGAAAAAGAAATTCAGCAACCTTATGCAAATACCCTGGGTATCCGGCATATTGCATTTGCTGTTGAAGATATTGAAGCTGTTGTTGCCAAATTGAAAAAGAAAGGTACGGAAGTCTTTAGTAAAGATACAACACTATGAAGAAAGTTATAAGTTATGCTACTGTCGTGGACCAGAAGGAATTATTTTAGAGTTGGCGGAGAAAATCAAATAAATTAAGGGTAATTAATAGTTGTTGGGCCAATAATTGATGGATTTTGACATACCGCCAGTGAAATTTGTAATCGCGTCGATAAAGTTGTTCCGCAAACGGGCGCGTATCCGAAATAAGGATCAGCGCCAATTGTTCATATTAGGTACAGCATGCACTTGGGCTTTTTTGTAAGTATTGACTATTACTTAAGGCTCCTGCTACTCTCCCTCACCCTATACATACCTTTCATACTATAAAAATGAAGACTTAAGGAAATCCCTGTAGAAATAATGGCAAAATAAATCAATGATATGGTTCCTATTCCCATCGCTAATACTAATCCGCCTAATGTGGCCCCTACAGCACTACCTAAATAATTAACTGAGCTATTCAGCGCTACTGCTGTACTTCCTTGTTTTGGGTGATAAGACAACAAAATATGTTGTTGGGGCGCCTGAGCTGCCCATCCCATTGCTCCCCAGATGAAAAAGGGTAAGTATTTCACTATTGATAAATTAATCATTATAGGGATACATATTATAGATAGAATCAACGTAATTAAAATTATTGTCAGTAGAGACTTAGTCTTTTTAAAGTGATCAATTAAATAACCAATTGACAGACTACCAAATAATCCTCCTACCCCCCATACCCATAAATAAACTGTTAGTTCACTTGAAGATGTAAGATCCTGTAACAATGGTGCTAAATAGGTATATAGACCTAAGCTAGCCACACTTGCAAAAAAAGTGATTAAAACGGTTATAGTGACTCTTTTATCTAATAACATTAATAATCTTTCTTTCATAGCTGGAGGTGCAGAAACAGGTACTTCAGGTAGAAACTTGTAAATAGTTAAAGCAGCAATAAAACTGAGTATGACAACAAACCAAATGGCTAGTTTCCAATCAAATAAGTTAGAGATGTAAAGGCCTAGTGGGACACCTAATACTGTCCCCATACTCATGCCTCCTATGGTTAAACCTATTGCTCTGCCTTTTTTTTCACTTGGAACTAATTGAGTTGACCCTGCTATAGCCAAAGGTGAAAATAAACCAGCTCCAACACCAGCTATTGCTCTTGATAATAAGAAGATGGAAAAATTAGAAGCCAATGCTGTTACCCCATTAGATACTCCAAAAACTAACATAGAACATAACAATACTTTTTTTATCGGTCTTCCAGCGAGAAGAGACGAAAAGAGCGGAGCAGATACAGCATAAAACAAAGTAAACACGCTGACAGCTTGCCCTACCTGAGAAGCACTTTTATGATAAGTATCGCTAATTCCTGGGATGATACCTGCGATTATGTAGGCATCAAACCCTAAGGCGAACATACCAATTGACAATAATATAACTTTTTTCATAAATGGACCCCCCTCGTATATAAACATGTATATTTGATAGATTGATCGACCTAGGCTATTGCAATTGTTTTGACATTAGGGAATCCATGTTCTGATCCCTAAAACAATGTGTATGTTAGAATGAGTTAAGATGTTAGAAATATTACCAGAGGGATAAGAGGAATGGAACAATCATTATTTTATAAGGGTATAACCAATGGTTATACCCATTGGGGTGGAATTAATGAATACAGAGTGGTTGCAAAGCTTTTCTGAAGCAGTTAAACAAAAGAGTTTGTCAAAGGCCGCTAAATCAACTAACATTTCCCAGCCAGCATTGAGCAAACATATTCGCAATCTGGAGAATGACCTTAACGTAGTATTGTTTCATAGGACTTCTACAGGTATTGAACTGACGGAAGCTGGCAAGCGTTTCCACAATCGTATTATACCTGTCATTGCCGAACTTAACGCGGTTCGTCAAGAGTTACGACAATTTTACCGGACGACTCCTATAGCAATAGGAAGTTTGTCTAGTTTGGCAACTTACTATTTACCTTCAAGGATCAAGGGAATTCAGTTTTTAAATAGACCTATGACATTAATGATTCAAAACACTTCTGAAGAACTGGTACAGTCATTACAAGAAGGAAGACTCGACGCAGTCGTTCTTGATACACTGTATATAAAAGATTCGTTGTGGAGTTGTGAATTGTTTAAGGAGTCTTACTATGCGGTGTTTCCTTTAGGTCATCGTTTTCAATCGCGAAAAACGGTTGATCTAGCTGAACTGTGTGAAGAGCCACTGATTGTTCATCAAGCCCCTTGTGATACAAGGAAGCGTATTATCGAACAAATGTATTCGTTGGGTCAAAAGCCTAATATAATAAGCGAGGTAGCTTTTGGTGACTTTATTTTTGGAGCTGTAACGGCTGGAATGGGAATAACTATTGTCCCTGAAATGATGGCTAAGCATATTGGTCATCAACAGCTTTTCGCTTTACCGATTACTAACTTCGGGAAAAAGAGATCTATTTCATTGGCTACCCAGAACACCAAACTCGGGCAGCACTTATATCAATCTTTATCAAAAGTTGTTGGTTAGTTTTATAATACAGACAGCTAATGGATTAATATTCACTTTTATTATTGATCTTGCGTTTCTTATTTGGTGAAAATAAAGCATGAAGTAAGACAGTTTAACAATCGGGCGCTATTCTTTAATAAGAATCGCTTTTTTAATGAACTAACGGGTGCGTTAGCTGAAGATCAAAGCTGTCATTAAGGCAGCTTTTTCTTTATGCAACAATAGGGGAAGATTTGTTGAAGAGTAATATATACTAAGATAATGGTAGGATGAAAAAGGGAGTTCGATGAAATGGAGGAAATGATAGGTGGTTCATTTGTTTTTGTAACGGGAGTTATTTTTCTATGGATTGGTTTGTTTCAGTACAAGTGGTTGTATAAGGGTATAAAGGAAGTTGAAGAAGGAAAAATTGATATTTTACCTTTTATAGGTAGTTATTGGTTCTGGCGGATTGTTTTCATCGGTAGTGGTGTATTACTCATTTTTACAACTGGAAATTCATTCATTAGGTATGTCTTTCTTTAACTATCGGATGCTTTACTTCATTACCGGAGCTGATCAGCAGCTCCTTTTCTTATGGAACTAAAGGGGCAGGTTTGTAGAAGAAGAAAACGAGGATATTGAGAATAATTCTAAATTGAAAAGGGGGACACAAGTAGGATAAATTTAAGTTGCCATATTATTATTTAAGTATTACTGGGGGGATTTTTGTTTGGATGAAGTAATTAATGTTGGGAGCCAAATTAACTGGTTTGATGTAGGTTTTCAAATTATTATATTTGTACTATTGATTTCATTGATTGTGTTCTTGATTAAATTTTCAAGAAAGCAAAAAAGTAAGGATATTTTAGTAACGGAGGCGATTCTTCAAGAGGAAGGTCGCCTTTTTTATATTCCATTAGCAAGATTGTGAAGAACTGTACTTAAACTAACGGGTGCGTTAGCTGAAGATCGAAGCTGTCTTTAAGGCAGCTTTTTCTTTATGGCACTATCGGGGCAGTTTAGTTGAAGAAGGAATTATAAATGTTACCCAAGAATATATAGAATTACGACATCGGTATATATGTAATGTCTAAAAGGGAAAAGAAAAATAGGAGAGGGAGTTATAGATGCTTGGAATCAGGAAAGGGACTTTGGCAGTGTCTGGGGCGACACTCTATTATGAAGTACGTGGCTCTGGTCCTCTACTTTTGATGATACATGGTGGAGGTGGAGATGCAGATAAATTCCAATTTGTCGCAGACAATCTTGCTAACCGGTACACAGTTGTTACCTATGATCGCCGTGGACATTCCCGCAGTAGTCTCTTCAATCAAACTCAGAATTACCAGGTGAAGACACATAGTGACGATGCTCACCGCCTGCTAGCTAAATTGACTGATGAACCGGCGTACGTATTTGGAAGCAGCTCTGGTGCAGTCATCGGACTCGATTTATCCATGCGCCACCCGGAGCAAATACGAATATTGATACCACACGAACCAGTTTTATTACAATTATTAATCGGTAATGAGCTCGTACAGGCAAAGCAATTCTTGGAATCCCTTAAGAATAATCATCAAAGTGAAGTCTTAAAGTTATTGTCAAATTCGGAAAGGGACACAAGTAATTCCGAGCAATCGAAGGATGTGATAACAGAGCGTCTTTTAAGTAATTCAACTTACTTTGTTGAACATGAAATCCCGGGAATTATAAACTATTCACTAGATATCGATACATTGAAGACTGCATTAAAATCTTCATCGATGCAGGTAATTCCAGCCGGTGGCATTGCTTCAAGAGAATTTTTTGCTTATGGATGCTCGGTAGCATTAACGGAACAACTAGGAGCAAATTTTGTGGAGTTTCCTGGGCATCATGGGGGCTACAATTCAGAGCTTCATAAGAAGTTTGCTGAGAGACTGCACGAGGTTTTACGTTAATATCCGTGACGGAACTTAAACTGAAGGAAATAAGGTAATTGGTACTTTTTCCTAAAGTGAATAGGAAACTTATACTAGTGCAAGACTTTCTGGAGGTTTACATAAAACCAAGGATTTAGGGTGTAGTTTAGCTAATAAAATTGCACCTGTGAATCTAGTCTTCGAGAACGGTTTTGTCTGTTGCATTTTAGATCACGATTCTGAAATTATAAAAAATAAATTGTTATATACAAGGGATGAAATTGTAGAAGTTATCAAAAAAATAATTTAAATCATCTTCAACTAACGAGTGCGTTAGCTGAAAATCGTAGCTGTCTATAAGGCAGCTTTTTCTTATGGAACTAAAGGGGCAGGTTAGTTGCATAAGACAAGTAGGATTAAATAAATCTATTATTGAAAAGGCTATGTTAAACGATTAGAGAAAGCAATCGGCTCCAAGTTATCTAAATCGAATACCCTTTGTACAGATGCTTGGCGGGCTTTCAAAACCTATGCAAAAGATAAAGGATTGGAGCACTATCCCCTTCAAATCAGATGGGAAGGAACGTGTAAAAGGGCTTTACCATATCCAAAATGTCAATAACTATCACAGCCGTCTGAAAGGTTGGATGGACCGTTTTAATGGTGTGGCAACAAAATACCTCGACCATTATTTGAGTTGGTTTCAATTCCTGGATTTAATTAGATTCCGTAATGATTCTACAACGTTAAGCAAAATGGTTATTGATAGGTGCTTGTTATCCACCGATGCTACTTATGATAAATTAAGATTATCGACATTTAAGTTATAGCTTGCCTTAAAAATAACCTAAGTAGGAGGGAAGAATTTGAAAAAAGATTATTTCGTTCAGAGCTCACACGATAGCATAATAAATGATTTTGCCCTTCCCAAAGATATATTTAAATCAATCGATGTTGGAATTAGAGACATAGAAACTGACTTTCTTTTTACGTTGATTCAAAATATGTTAAGCTTTCCTGTTTTCTTTGTGCTGGAATCTGTGATTTTTGAACACATTGAAAGGATTATTTTAGAAAAGAGAATCCCTTCCTACAAATTTGCTTCTGACGGTTTTATTATCAAAGTTGATTCGGTTGACACACTAGAAGTAATTTGTGATTGTACGGTTGATTTAGTTTTAAATGGATTGAGCGTGTTTATTTTCTTTGGACAGGGACTTTCTGAAGGGAATTTAGTTCCAACAAGAAGCTGGGATAAACCTACTGAATTTAAAAACCTTGATTTTGAAAAGGTCGATACATTTATTGATGTACACGAGGTTGGACTTACTATATTTAGTAAGAATGACAAATACAACTCCCCTAGAAAAGTTACACACTATATATCGGAAGCCTACTCGCTTGATTTGGAAAACAGTGACATTTGATGGGCGGAGTAGCTTAAATAGGAACAAAATCAAGGACCTGATTTGAGGTCCTCAATTTATATTCTTTTATCAACAATATTATTTAACAGAGTACCTCTTTACGTTGTATATCCGTTTTTCCGGAAAAAAATTTCGCAAAATTAAATTGGAAAATCTCAGACTGATTACCTATTTATTAAAATACTATGCTATATTCAAAGGAAAGTTAGTTACTTAAAGGGGATACATAGTTATGACAGTAGAAAAGGAAGATAAGAAAAAGGTTGCAATACCTATAGAAGGCGAAGAAAAGAAAAAGAAAAAGTGGTATTGGGGCTGTGGTGGTTGCGGTTGTTTAGGTTTCATCTTAATAGTACTCATAGGGGGCTGTGTTGCACTATTTGGTGGTACCGATGAAGATGATTCCGATAAAAAGGTAGATAATAAAGTCGTCAATGTAAAGGAAGAAGAAAAGGACAAAGCTAAGAAAGAACAAGAAGAAAAAGAAAAAGCCGAACAAGCTAAAAAGGAACAAGAAGAAAAGGATAAAGCTGAACAAGCTAAGAAAGAACAAGAGGAACAAGAAAAGGCACAACAGGCAGAACAGGATAAAAAGGAAGCAGATCAGGCGAAAACTGAAAAAGCATGCCTTAATATTAAAGGTAATACATCAAGCTCGGGAGAAAAAATCTACCATGTACCAGGTGGACAATTCTATGACAAGACAAATCCAGAACAGACTTTTTGTACTGAAGGAGAAGCAAAGTCTGCTGGTTATAGAGAATCTAAAAGGTAAGAAAAAAGGGTGCTACTGTTAATTAAGTAGCACCCTTTTTCATTTATCAAGGTTTTGTGCAGTTATAATATAGATGTTTAATTTACAATATAGTTATATAAAAAATAATAAAGTTGTTTACTTCTTATGGAACTAAAGGGGCAGGTTAGTTGGATTGCCCGCCAAAGAATAGGAGTGGTATGAATTTATGGCAATAACAAAGAAAAGATTCTTCATTATTTGTATAGTGGGTATCATACTCAAGTATCTTGCAAGCTCTGGTCTGCAATACTTCAGGGGACAAACGATAAATTGGTTAGGGAATTTAGCATACGCATTCTATTTCGTAGCATTTCTTTCACTTTTACTTTGGTTATTTGGAGATTCTGGTAAGAAAAAAGCCGATCATTAATACATTGATTGGCTCAGGCTGTTGAGAAACCCTCGACAGCCTTTAATGAACTAACGGGTGCGTTAGCTGAAGATCGGAGCTGTCTTTAAAGCAGCTTTTTCTTATGGCACTAACGGGGCAGGTTAGTTGAAGAAGGAACTCTAACTTTATGGTATTATTTAGGAAAGAGAATTGTTGTTAGGAGGACAGTAATGGGTGGTTCGCTTGTCTTGAAAATTTTGTTGATACCGATTGTTGGTATTGGTCTTTATATTACATTTAAATATATTAGACCAAAGGTACCAATACCAGGGTTTACTGTGTTCAAATCCTCTGGGATAACAGTGGACTATCCTTCTGTTGATTTAGAAAATAAAGAAGTTATAGGAACAGTTTCGTTTAAAGATAAGAAAATTATGACGGTAATTGTAAATGTACAATCAAATTATGTTAAGGTTGACGGCAGTATCGAGAATACTCGTAAGGGTCAAAGTGATAGTGACTATATTGATATGGTTAAAAACCAGGCTGAATTTTTCATTGAAAACAAAATAAGTAACCCTAAAAAATATTATGAACAGTTTATAGAATCTGATCCTTCTTGAACTAACGGGTCCGTTAGCTGAGGATCGGAGCTGTCTTTAAGGCAGCTTTTTCTTTATGCAGCTAAAGGGGCAGTTTAGTGGAAGAATAATGTGTTATATTTTGATTAGTTTTTAAACCATAGGCGGTGAATATAATGGGTTTGTTTTTTGAAAAAAGGAAACTAACAAAAAAAGATGTATTACTATTCATACTTTTATTTATAAACTTGATAATAAGTACCATTGAGTATTTTACAGATATAGACTTATTTTGGCTATTTACGGTGGTGTCAATTGCAATAATTGTACTTGGTCTTTCTATATTTTTAGAACAGAAAAGAGGTAAGAAATAAAAATCTTTCTTCAACTAACGGGTGCGTTAGCTGAAGATCAGAGCTGTCTTTTAAGGCAGCTCTTTCTTATGCAACTATCGGGGCAGGTTAGTGCCATAAGGAATTGGTGTTTTATGGTATAATTTTCAGGAAATTGTCTTCAATATCAATGTTAGGGTGGTAATTTAATGGCTCGAAACTTTCCTCAACTTGGAATTAGTCTGCAAGTAGTTTTCTTTATTTTATTCTTTGGAACTTTATTACCAAAAATAAATAATATGGTAGCCGCCTTCGTTTGTTTATTTATAGGGTTATCAAGTTTAATTGCTGGTATATGCTCGGTTAAAAGCCAACAAAACTTAATTTTATCGATTGCAGTCATCATTATTGCACTTCTTATTTTAGGCTTTACAATATTCGCATATTTTTTGGGTGAGGCAGGTTACCCACCACTAATAATGCAATAAAATTAACGGTGGCGATTCTGATAAAGATGATCACCTATTCTTGTTGAACTAACGGATGCGTTAGCTGAAGATCAGAGCTGTCTGTAAGGCAGCTTTATTTTATGCAACTATATTGGCTGGATAGTCAGTTAGAATTTATCAATATCGAGGTATATATGGTAATATTAGTAATTAAAAATTGGCGGTGATGTAAATGGAACCTAAATGGCTTGATTGGGCGAAACAACTTCAATCCATTGCACAAGCTGGACTTACTTATTCAAAAGATGTTTATGACTTAGAGAGATTTGAATTAATAAGAAATATTAGCGTTGAAATATTATCACAACAAACAGATATGGATAGGACAGTAATAAAAGATTTATTTGCAAGTGAAACAGGTTATGCAACCCCTAAGGTAGATATTAGGGCTGTGGTCTTTAGGGACAATAAAATATTAATGGTAAGAGAAAATACTGATGGTGGCTGGGCGCTACCTGGTGGGTGGGGTGACATCGGATTAACTCCAAGTGAAGTCGCAATTAAAGAAGTAAAAGAAGAATCAGGATTTGAAGTAAAAGCAATCAAATTGTTGGGTGTACTTGATAAGAAGTGTCACCCGCATCCTCCTTCGCTTTATCACGTTTATAAAATGTTTATCCAATGTGAAATAATTGGCGGACGACCAGTAAAAGGCATAGAAACGAGTGCAGTTGAGTTTTTTGCTGAAAATGAACTACCAAAGTTATCAATAGCTCGGAATACAAAAACACAAATTGAGATGGCATTTAGGAATTTAAAAAATCCTCAAGAACCCGTTTATTTTGATTAATTTTTTAATAGAGTTCCATTCAGTTATTGAACTAATGGGTGCTTTACTTCAATAAGGAGGTTGCTCTGGAACTCTTTTCATCAGGAACTATCGAGGCAAGTTAGTGAGAAGGAAATTGCAAAAAGTATGAGGAATAGCAAAAAACAAAAGGGGAACCAGTGTATGAATAATGAATTTGAAAAGGTAATAAATTTACTGAAAATAAATGATAAAGAAACTTATCCGACATTTGCTTACTCTGTATTAAATAATTATATTCCTGGACAGGTTTATATGGATGAATTAAAAAAAACAGTTTTAGTTGGTACTGATTCAGGTATTTTTGTTGTTGGTGGAGACGAAATGAACAATGGTCTTAACAGCATATTTTTAGAGATTTATAGAAGTAGAAAAAATGATAAAAAGCGATTCACTTTGTTTTCTCCATCAAAAGAATGGGATCAAGTTATAAATAAGTTGTTTGAAAAAGAGTTAAGACAAATGCAAAGATATTCTTTTCATTTTAATAAGGATACATATTCAACAATAAAAAAGGAAAAAGTCCCTAAAGATTTTATAGTAAAGAGAATAGATGAAAAAATAATTACTGAAAGTCTGGAATTTAATGAATCTTATTATAATGAATATTGGGGTTCAGTATCAAATTTTCTAGAGAATGGTTTTGGTTATTGTTTGTTACATAATGATACCGTTGTAAGTGAGTGTACATCTATATTTAGTTCATCACAATTTGCTGAAATTGATATTGCAACTCAAAATAAGTATAGAGGAATGGGCCTAGCTCAAAATGTTGCAGAAATATTCATTGAACATTGTATTGAAAGAAATTTGAAACCCAATTGGGACTGTGATGTTAACAATTTTGCGTCGATAAAGCTGGCTGAAAGATTAGGATTCGAAAATCCAATGGAATATTCGGTATTCGTTAGAAGGTAAAAAGTTCTTATTTCGCTAACGAATGTTTTACTCCAATAATAGAGGTTGCTGAAGCATTCTTTTTGTTATGAATGGTTAGTGAAGTATTAAGACTTAAATTTACTTTTGTAATGGAGGAATATTATAATGGACCAATTAAAAGGGAAAATTGCAATTATTACGGGTGTAAGCCGTCTGAAAGGGATTGGAGCTGCTATTTGTAAGGAGTTAGCTGAAACGGGATATCATATATTTTTTACTTATTGGACGGAATATGATAAAAAAATGCCTTGGAGCATTGAATTAGATGAGCCCATGAAATTAAAAGAGGAATTAATAAAAAAAGGTGTTAAGGTATCATGTATGGAGTTGGATTTAACTCAATATGATGCACCTGAACAACTTATAAATAAAGTTTCTGAACAACTTGGTTATCCTGATATCTTGATTAATAACGCAGCATACTCAACTAACAACGATTTTTCTAATTTAACTGCCGATGAATTAGATAAACATTACATGGTAAATGTTCGTGCAACGACACTATTAAGTAGTAAATTTGCTCAAAGATTTAATAAGAAATCAGGTGGAAGAATAGTCAATATTACTTCAGGTCAGTTTCAAGGACCAATGCCTGGCGAATTAGCATATGCGACAACAAAAGGAGCAGTTGATGCTCTAACTATTACATTGTCGGCTGAACTAGCCCCTTTAGGAATAACGGTTAATGCATTAAATCCAGGTCCAACTGATACAGGGTGGATGACAGAGGAAATAAAAAATGAATTAAAACCGATGTTTCCTTTCGGTAGAATAGGAAAACCGAGAGATGTTGCAAAAACTATTAAATTCCTAGTGAGCGATGAAGCAGATTGGATTACAGGTCAGATTATTCATTCAGAAGGTGGATTTAAAAGGTAAATTAAACGAAAAAAGGCTTTGGTTCTAGAACCTTTTTGTTGTATTGAATTCTAGGATAGATATCAATTTGTGAAGGATTTTACTTAAACTAACGGGTGCGTTAGTTGATTAAGGATCACAAATATGATCAATCTTTTTTATAAAATAATCAAGAAGATTAAAAAAATAAGTTGTGTTCAAAAAAGGGGAGGGTATAGATATTGCCTCCCCCTTTGTGTTTACAGATAAATTAAATAACTGTATTGGTTATAATGTACTCGATTTTGTATCTCAAAACAGTTAGAGATTGAATAGGCGCGGTTTTGAGTGGATTAATAACTCTATGTACTCAAATTCATGTCCCCAATGTACTTATCTTTGTGTCTTCGTACATTCAGGCTTATATCTAGAGAATCCAAATATTAGTATGATACAGTAAATATAAGGAATTTATAGATATCATAACGAGGTGGGACGAGAAATGATAAAGGGTCTTTACGAGGCACATTTACCTGTAAGTAATCTAGGAAACTCAATAAAATTTTATAAAAAGTTAGATTTAGAAATTGCATATCAAAATGATAGATTAGCTTTCTTCTGGATTGAGAAAGGTAAAAGTTGGATTGGTCTTTGGGAAACAAACCATGTAGAAATTCCGTACCATCCTTCAATACGACATGTAGCTTTACAAATAGATATAGAGGACATGACATCAGCAAAAGATTGGTTAAATAGTAAAGGAATCGAAGTTCGTACAACCTTTGACTTAACTGAAGAACAACAACCTTTAGTTCTTGATAACAATCCACAAGCTCACGCAGCTATTTATTTTGATGACCCAGACGGAAATGCTCTTGAATTGATTGCTCCTTTAAGATTGGACTTTGAGGAATATTTTGGAGACATGTCATTAGAGGATTGGTATAGACGAAATACTGCTCACAACTGATTCTGCTTCAAGTAACGTATGCTTGAGTTTGACAAGGGGTGCGAGGCTATCCTTTTTCTTATGGCACTCACGGGCAGAATATAAAAAATAGTTAGTGTAGAGAACTAGACTATATGTAGCAGGGGGAAAGAATTTGATTACTCATTTTTCAGATTTAGAATTAATAACAGTCTCTATAGAAGGTGTAAAACAATGCTATGCTAACCGCCTGCAGCTACCCATTATATCTGAATATAAAGATTTTATTCGATTTCAGCTTACGCCATATACGACATTAAGTTTTAAAGAAGCGTGTGAACCTATTCCTCCAGCGCATTTTGCTTTTCAAGTTTCATATTCTCAATTTGACGAAGTAGCATCTTTTGTAAAACAATCAGGATTATTGATTTTAAGACAAGAACATGGCCAGTTTATCGACGAAACGAATGGGAGAAAAAATCTATATTTTCGTGATGGTGATGGTCACCTACTCGAAATTATTGCACATGATTATGTAAATGAGGATCAAATAAACACATCCGGTATGTTAAAAACACTGTATTTAAGAGAGATTGGATTTCCTGTGGATTCGGTCCCAAGCTTTCGAGATTGGTTGAAAAGTGACTTGGGAATGAAAACGGAAAAAGATCAAGATATGTTTAATTTCGTAATTAGTGGAACAGCACATGCAATAGTTGTTTCAAAACAAAGACCTTGGATCCCTATCGCTATGAAGGCATTACCACCAAAGATGGTGGTGACATTCGGCACACCCAATAGAAAGTTTATTAATGACCTTTCAAAAAAAATAGATAACTCTTTTTTAGACTCTAAGAAACTATTTTTAAAAAGGGATAATTATACTTTTTGTATTGAACATTCTCCTGAATTTAATGACTCATTGATAGAAAATTTAAATTTACCTATTTAAACTACTGATAGAGGTTTTAAAACCTGGGTTGCCGAGGCAAGATTTTACTTATAGAACTAACTGGTGCGTTAGCTGAAGATTGGAGCTGTCTTTAAGGCAGCTTTTTCTTATGGAACTAACGGGGCAGCATTCCTGTATTAACTGAAATACTAAAAAGTTTGTGAAGAAATCTACTTAAACTAACGGGTGCGTTCGTATTATAAGGTCGACCAGTAAAAATTACTGGTTGACCTTTTTTTAATAGAATCTATTATATCAGTAGCCAGGGTAGGACGTACGGGTGCGTGGGACTTGATCCCGTGAACTAAACTGTCCGGCCCCCTACTTGTAGAAACATGTTTGAGGCTGGTTGGGACGCAGATCTCGTATAACAAGCGAAGCTATGACACTACATGGAGGACTAGGGGTACTGGTTAGTAAGTAGAGGAGGAAAAAACAATGAATCCAGTTGTTGGTCTGGATGTGGCAAAAGGAGAAGCCAAGTTCAGGCATTTTTAGATCAATCTAAACCGTATGGGAAGAGCTTTTCAATGAAGCATATCAAAGAGGAGTTAGATCATTGCTAGAATAAAGTAAATCCCAAGAACAAAAGTAATTATTAAGGTGACACAAATTACCCAATACATCAAAGGATATTGATATAGAAGGAAAAAAGCAATATGAAGAAAATTTGGAGAATGACTTGTCAAAAAAGAAAAACTACTAATAGGAGAAGATTTAGAAACTGATTCTTTCCATTCATCCGTAGTTGAACAGCCAAAAAGAATGTATGTTATTCCTATTGAAATCATTAATTTAAACTGTATGCTTGCCTTCATTGCTGTCTCCTTAAATATAAAAATTCTTCCTTAACCAACCTGCTCTTTGAATATACCGTATAAATTACCATAAAATGCATATCATTCCTTGTTTAACTAAAAACAACAATCTATACGAAAACAGCCTTTGATAAAGGTTGCTGAAGATTAGAGCTATCTTTAATGGAGCTTTTTCTTTATGGAATTATCGGGGTAGGATAGTTGAAGATGAATGTTACAATAAAAGAAAAATGAAGCAAGGTGATATTATGATTGGAACGTTTTTTAGTTTTTTTGTTATCTTTTTTATTATTGCAAGACTTGTTAGCCTAATGGGTAAGATTAGCTGGATGCCACTGATAAGAACAACTACGAGACAAGATGCAATATTAGCAATAATCTTTTCATTCATTGTTGCTGTTTCGCCCTTTAATGGATAAAACGCTATTTAGACCTTGTGAAATATCACGTGCGTTAGCTTAAGATCGGGACTGTCTTTAAGGCAGTTTTTTTCTTTATACACTAACGTGGCAGATTAGTTGATTAAGCATTGGGAAGAGTTATAAGGTGAGATTAAAACTTTTAATGGGGAAGAAATGAACAATTAAAAATTTTTGATGAATACAGAAATCAAATTGGCATTGCTACTCGTGTAGATGTAGACAAATTAACATTCTTTTGATAAAAACCATCTTTCTTTTACACATATACAATAATTTAACGTATAAAATGACGGAATTTGTGTAGATAGGTCGAAATTACCTTGTTTATCTTTATATGTAAATAGTACTATATAGAAAGTCGGTATATAAAACTTTCCAATATACAAATGTCTTTTTGGGTCTTTTGTAATGAGTGTAAATTTGCTTTTTGTAAAGGGGGATAAACTTTTCGTTTAGGAGGGGGCTATTACTTCAGGCAGATGAAGAACAAACAAGTTTTATGAAGATTATTGAGTTAAGCTTTATTTGGTTTGTTTAAGAGAAAAAGACTTTTGACAAAATAAATTATTAGGTTATTAAAAAAGCACCTAAAGATAAATGTATAGTTACTATTTATTTTTAGGTACTTTTTAGGATTTAGTAAATAAATTAGATAAATACATACATAGATGTGTTGTTCACTATTCTAATTAAGATTTCGTTCAGATCTATATAAATAATCAGCAGGAGGAGTTATATGAAAAGATTGTTGTTTGTAACAGACTTATATTATGAAGCGCAAGGATCACGAGTTTACTGTGAAGAAGATTTATTTCTTACTTCTCAACTAAGGAAAGATTATAAAGTAGTAATTTGTCATCCTGAAGACACCGAATTGTTTGAAAAAGACTTTGACTTAATTGTATTTAGAAATGCAGGGCCGGTTGTACGTTACAAGGATAAATATCAGGCATTTCGTAATAGGGTGGTTTCTAATAATTTAAAAACTTACAATTCCTTTAATGGGAAAGGTGACATGAATGGGAAAGAGTATCTAATTGAGCTAACAAAAGCTAGGTACCCTGTTATTCCAACTATTGACACTTTGGATGATTTAGATAATTTACCTGATGTAGAAAAGTACATTATAAAACCAAAAGATGGAGCAGATTCAATAGGTTTTGAGTTTGTCTCTAAAAGTAAGCTTGATATTAAAGTTGACTCAAATAAAAAAAATACTTTAATACAGCCTTTTGTTAACTTTGAATATGAGGTTTCTTTCTACTTCATTGACAAAGTGTTTCAATATGCCCTTTATGCACCAGACAAATACAAAAGGTGGGAACTAAAAGAGTATATTCCAACCAAGCAGGATTTATCATTTGCACAGCGTTTTGTTGAATGGAACAATCTAGATTGGGGAATTGAACGGGTAGATGCTTGTCGAACTAATAATGGTAATCTTTTACTAGTTGAACACGAAGATTTAAATCCTTATTTGTCTTTATCTATGCTATCGCCTGAAGTATGCGATAAATTTATAGAAACATTGAAAAAATCATTAATAAAGGCACTTGAAATTAATCAAAATAATAAAAGAATACGGGTGCGTTAGTCCCATAAGAAAAAGCTGTCTTTAAGGCAGCTTTTTCTTATGGGACTAACGGGGCAGTTTAGTTCAACAGTTTTTTTGATTTTTTTGGTAATATAGTTAAAGGGTGGTGAGGAATTATAAAAAAGAATTATACGGTTTTCTTTTTACTTTTGTTTATTGTAGCTATTTCTAGTGGTATGGCACTTATAAATTATTTCGACTATTCTATGATTATTGGAGTTGGTTTAGCGACAGTATCTTTATTAGCTGCTGGGTTTTCGCTTAAAAAAAGGAACAATGTAAATAATTCACATCATTAAATAGTTTATAATTGGTAGCCAGGGCAGGTGAGTTTTTTGTTAAATTACATCATTTTTATTATAGCTTTTTTAATTATTGCAATAGTGTTTGAACGTTGGTTGAAGAAGAAATTAAAGATTGGTAAAAGTGAGGGTCATTTTTATAAAAGTGTTAATAAATATCACAAGTGGATTGAAATGTCTATGCTAATAGCGTTTCTTATCTTAATATGGTTTGTTGATAATACTATCCCCTTGCTTATTGGGTACTTCCTTATTTCATTAAGTTTTCGTACTTTCATGGAATGGAAATATAAAAGAGAAAAAAAGGAATACATCTTAACTCTATACTCTATGTTTATTTACCTTTTTGTTTTGGTCACAGGCTTTTATTTAATTTAATATTATCTAAATAAAAACAGCCCCAATAAGGGACTTTTTTTACTGTGTCCTTATAGAACTAACGGGTGCTTTACTTCATTACCAGGAGCTGATTCAGCAGCTCTTTCTTTATGCAACTTAAGGGGCAGGTTAGTTGACGAAGACCCTTTTGCTTTATGGTATAGTTTATTAAATTCAGTTTGTAGTTTATGGGGGAAATTTAGTGTCAAATAAGTTGAAATATGTAATGGGATTGTTTTTTGAAAAAAGAGAAAGTACTAAACGTACTAAACCATTTATACTGATTGGATATTTAATGAGAATATTAATGGGCTTAATTTTAATCCTAGTTATAATTAATGATTTTAATTTTAATTTCATAAAATATATAATTCTTTTATTAGGAATTGGTTCAATAATAGATGGATTTGAAAGTTTTTTAAAAAAGGAAAATAAGAGTCAGATGTTATTAGATTTTGGTATTGCTTTTATATGGTTCGTAGTATTTTTGGTATAGCATTTACAAGTGGCTCGTAATGTTTTTTATAGAACTAACGGGTGCTTAGCTGAAGATTGGGGCTGTCTTTAAGGCAGCTTTTTCTTTATGGTACTAACGGGGCAGGATAGTTCCATAAGAGTTATAATAGGAGAATTTTTACTTGCTTTCGATACTTAATAGGAGGGTTTTTCCTTTGAAGATAACAAATATTTCTTTGGTTACATTTGCTGTAATCATTACAGTTTTAAATCACTTTGTTTCTCCAATTTTCTTCGATGAAGGACCTGATAGTTCAGGGACTGGCTTATCAATAATTTTATTAGCTATTGCACTATTAAATCATCTTAGGGAAAAATAATAATTGTACTAATAAGTGATTGAAATAAAACTCTAAACTCTATTATTAAGCTGTGTTCTTGTTGAACTACCGGGTGTGTTAAGATCAGAGCTGTCTTTTAGGCAGCTTTTTTCTTATGGCACTAACGGGGCAGTTTATTTCATTAAGATGATATAATAAAAGTACAGTAATTAAATGTAAGTAGCTTGTTCCAACTAACAGGTGCAAGAGTTGAAGAAAATATGAGTTAATTGAACTTTATCACTTTAGGAATTATAGTTGAGGTGTTTAAGAGTAAATGGAATTATACCCCAAACGAACTGAAAAATATAAAAGGAAGCAGCCTCCAGGCATTTTGTTTTTTTTTGGAAGTTTTTATCTAATAACTGAATTACTTCCTATCCAATATAGGAACATATGGATAACATTGGGTGTATCCTTGGGTATATCTCTTATTATTATTATTACTCTTTTTGTGGTTATTGATAGAATAAAGGGCTGGTATTATACAAAGTGGATTGTGTTTATTCTTATTTTTATATTGGGTGTAGGTTTATATATCTTCAATGACATAAATGGGAATTGAAATATCACTATTCTAATTTAACTAACGGATGCTTTAGCTTAGGATCGGAGCTGACTTTAAAAGGCAGCTTTTTCTTTATGGAACTAACGGGGCAGGATAGTTAATTAAGGAACAACCTGTTTTTTTTGAAGGAATACCTTGCATTATAAGGTAATGTAAAATATATTTATACCAAGAGGTGGGAAAATTGGAAATTAATAAGGAAGTCTTGAAAGGTCATATAGACACTCTCATCCTTTCTCTTTTACATAGGAGGGATATGTACGGCTATGAATTAGCCAAAATCGTCCGAGAAAAGAGTGATGACCAATTTGAATTAAAAGAAGGTACGCTTTATTTATCTTTAAAGAGATTAGAAAAGAATGAATGGGTTTCTTCTTACTGGGGGGATGAACAAGGGCCAGGAGGAAGAAGAAAATATTACAAGCTTACAGCCATGGGTGAAGAAGAATTTGAAAAAAAGCGTTCGGAATGGAAATTTGTAAAAAAATTAATCGATACGTTTTTGGAAGGGGGAGAAAAGATTGAAGCAAATTGAAGAGTATGTTAATTCTGTTTATCGAAATGTTGATGGTGATAAAAATGAAATTGACGAATTAAAAGAGGAAATGCAATCGCATTTATTAGAGGCTGCCCATGAGTTAAAAGAAAAGGGAGTATCAGAAGAAGAAGCGAGCAGAATGGCTATTGAAAACTTTGGAGATAAAAAACACATGATTAAAGGATTATCAGAATTTTTTAGTGTACAAAAGAGATTTGCTCGTTATATCTTATTATTTTCATTGGTTTCACTTGTGCTAGGAGCTATCATTTTTGTAAATACCTCCTTAGAAATATATAATTTCAAGGAAGAAAGAAGCATCATCATGAACGATGTGTTAACCATTGTAGGTGATGATGATGTGATTTCTGACTCCAAAAAAGAGGATATTCAAACTCTTTTCGACGAACATAAGGATCATTTGAATTATCTTGCAATATTTAACACAGAAGAGAACGCTCAATTAAAAGATTGGTTGAAAGAATTTAATATAACACAAAAACCTTCTACCACTTACCCCATTGAATATCAGTATGCAACATTTATGATAGAAGATCCGTATGAAATTTTTAATAAAGAAGGAATTGTTAGCGATGATTATGATTTAGGAACAGTGGCGAGTACAAAGGATAATTGGATTGTTCAATATGAATATAAGGATACCTACCAGAATGTTATTGAAGCAAATAATTCATGGGCATTAGGAGATTACATGGATATTTTTCAGCTGCCGATTTTGTTCTTTGTAGTGTTTGGGGTTCTAATTATTGTTTGGGGATTCTTAAAAAAATATCATAAAACATATTTAAAAGGACTTATAAACTGAATTTCTTAATGAACTAACGGGTGCGTTAGCTGAAGATCGGAGCTGTCTTAAGGCAGCTCTTTCTTTATGGAACTAAAGGGGCAGGTTAGTTGACTAACAATAATTTACAATTGTATGTTTGGATGATAATCTGTAAATAAATTGAGGGGGAATAAGGTTATGGAAAAAGTTGATTACGTTGAGTTAAAACATTTTTCGAATGAATATTTAGATGTATTAAATTCTTTTGAACTTCCTGAAGAACAAGTGCAGTTCACTGCATTACCAAACAAGATTTTAGAGGCGACAGAAGGGGAACATCGGATTGTTATTTTAAGTGAGAATGAACCTATAGGTTTCTTTTTATTACATT
>NZ_JAGGQV010000033.1:0-32926 GCF_018613135.1 Bacillus sp. ISL-57
AAGTAAGGTTTAAGCAACGAATTTCCACAATCGGGCGCAATTGTTTAATAAGGTTCGCTTTTCTTAAAGAACTACCATGAAAATAAGTTTCTTTAAAAATGAAAAATGACAATACTTAAGAAGACCCTGCTCAATCGTTTAAAAAAAGAGGAGAGCGTTAATTAATTAGTCTATAGATTAGGGTTGACTGGATTAAGGTCAGTATCAGTATTGACACTTCCAAACCATTTTCATTCTTTGTGGTGAATCGCCGATTTTTGCGATTCATGGTGCTTTACTTCAGTAAGAGAGTTGAGTTGGGCAGCTCTTTTTCGGATTTTTAGAACATAATAGAGGTAGAAGTGGTCTTCCTTGTGGCGTATTAACGATAAAAAATAAACAATAAACAAAAGCCAATCCCTTGAACATACATATGGGATTGGTTTTTTTGCTAACTTCATATAATAAATTTTTATGTTAACTAAAAATGCATTTTAGATTTCAATCAAATTCCCGTCTCTCTGACACATTCAGCAAATGCAGCGAACGTTTTGCTATTAAACTGTTCTTTTCGGGAAACCAGTCGCGTTGTTGCGAATCGGTACTGTTCCGGTACCGGATGAGCCCGTACGCGATCATCGTTCACAGCAACGGCCGATTTGGTTAGAAGTGTGTACCCGATTCCTGCTCGTACGCAGTTCAGCATCGTCTCCAGTGTGCTGATCTCAACGATGTTAGTGGGAGCTGCACCGACGCCGTGAAGCCAATCTTCGATAGTTGCACGTAAAGGGCAGCCCTTTGAAAACACAACCCATGCTGCATTATCAACGTCCGGAAAAATTGAAGATTCATTTCCATCAGTGGCAGTCAGAAGGACGACTTCTTCTCGAATCTCATAGGCGACTTGCAACTGGGATAAGTCGAATTCGCCCGTAAAGAAAGCGCCATCCAACTGGCGGTTCAACACTTTCTCGTAATTAAGCGGCGACGTCCCAGTGATCAGTGATAACGCAACTTCAGGGTATTTGCTTTGAAACTTGGATAACGCACGAATAAAAGGCCCAGAGGAAGCGACCGTCTCCACAACACCGATCACAAGCGGTCCGCATGGGTAATCTGGTTCTTTTACAGCCCTGATGGCCTCCTCCATCATAAGCAAGATATCCGAGGCATATTTGCTCAAAACGAGCCCTTTCTCAGTTGGCGTTACGCCTTTTGGATTTCTCTGAAAAAGCTGGATTCCAAGCTCTGACTCCATCTTGCGAACCCGTGTTGTAATGTTCGACTGAACATAGTCTAGTTTTTTTGCTGCTCGAGTTATGCTGCCCTCATTCATGATTGTCATGAACACTTTTAGATCGGTTAATTCCATAGAAAAACCTCCACTTATCCCATCAATAATATTAATGGATGTATCAATATTAATCATTTTACTATATGGATTTTACAGAATACAATCATATTAATAAAACTAACCGTATAGTTGACAAAAAATGGATTTGATATGATAAATTATAGGAGGAATTAAATATGAGTAACTATTCTAATCTTTTTTCTGCATTTCAGTTAGATTCCCTGGAGTTACCAAATCGAGTGGTACTATCGCCGATGACCCGAACAAGTGCAGAACCGTCCGGGCTCGCAAATGAACGTATGGTCCGTTATTATACCCGTTTTGCGAAAGGTGGGTTCGGTCTCATTATCACGGAAGGCATCTATCCCGATACAGTGAACAGCCAAAGTTATGAAAACCAACCCGGCATAGCCAATGATGCACAAGCTGAGTCGTGGAGACCTGTCGTTCAGGCGGTTCAACGCGGAGGTGGAAAAATTGTCGCACAGTTAATGCATGCGGGTGCACTTGTTCAGCATGACAGATTTACGCCAATCGCTCCGTCAGCAGTAAAACCTGTGGGTAAGATGCTCGAAGATCATGGAGGGAGCGGAGAGTTCCCTGTTCCGAAAGAGATGACCCAAGAGGAAATCCGCAAAGCAATCGACAGCTTCGCACAAGCTGCCCTCCGTGCTAAGCATATCGGCTTTGATGGGGTGGAAGTCCATGCAGCGAATGGCTACCTGCTCGATCAATTCATCACCGATTATATGAACCATCGAACAGATGAATATGGCGGTTCAACGGAACGACGAATCCGCATCGTCGTGGAAGTGCTGGATTCCATTCGTGCTGTCGTCGGCCCAGATTACATGGTAGGTGTTCGTATCTCACAAGGGAAAGTAAACGACTTTCATCATAAATGGGCAAACGGAGAGATGGATGCCAAGATTATTTTTGAACAATTAGCGGCTGCATCTCCAAGTTACATCCATACGACCGAATATAAGGCGTTTGTCCCGGCTTTCGTGGAGGACGGACCGACGCTTGCCAAGCTAGCTAAGCGATACAGTGGCCTTCCCGTCATCGCCAATGGCAAATTGGGAGAACCGGAGGCAGCAAGGCTCCTCATTGATTCGGGAGATGCTGACTTAATCGCAATCGGAACGAGTGCATTGGTCAATCCGGACTGGGTGAACAAAGTACAAGAAGGTAAAAAGTTAATCCCTTTCGACCATCATTTCTTGCACCCTATAGCGACACTGAGTGAAGAAGAAGTTATAGTCTGAGAATGAATTAATACAGGATTTTCCTTTTTTTACTCTTGTTGATATTGTAAAACTCCAGTCATGTTACTCCATTAAAGGGTGCGATTGTTGAATAAGTTTTGCTTTTCTTATAGAACTACCATGAAAATAAGTTTCTTTAAAAGTGAAAAATGACAATACTTAAGAAGACCCTTCTCAATCGTTTTAAAAAAAAGAGGAGGGCGTTAATTAATTAGTCTATGGATTAGGGTTGACTGGATTAAGGTCAGTATCAGTATTGACACTTCCTAACCATTTTCATTCTTTGTGGTGAATCGCCGATTTTTGCGATTCATGGATGGCTAACGGGGCGTTAGTCCATTAAAGATCCCAAAAATAATCAATCTTTTTTATAAAATAACCAAGAAGATTAAAAAAATAAGTTGTGTTCGAAAAAGGGGAGGGTATAGATATTGCCTTCCCCTTTGTGTTTACAGATAAATTTATATTACTGTATATAATGTACTCGATTTTGTATCTCAAAACAGTTAGAGATTGAATTGGTGCGGTTTTGAGTGGATTAATAACTCTATGTACTCAAATTCATGTCCCCAATGTACTTATCTTTGTGTCTTCGTACAACTAACAAGTAATATGAATGCTATATATCTTTACACAAAAGAGAAATACAAAGGTCCTGCTGAAGATATTGAAGAAGATGAAATTAAGCTATTGAATATTGAGACTTATAAAAAACTTAAAGAAATACCCTCAGCTTCAGTAGAATATTACAAAATTGAAAATGAAAAGGGTAACAGAGTTGGTCTTTTTCCATACATACCACATTTATTAAGTCTTGGAGAGGTTGAAATTAATGATGTGGAGATTGTAACTTGGAATAAACTCGAATAAAGAGGATTCTTATGGAACTAAAGGGGCAGATACCTGAAGAAGGTTTTAAATAAAAAGGTGCATACTAATTGCGAAATGAGAATCGTGATAACGTATATGGCCATCCTAAAAAGAAGGAGGGATGATCTTGTTATTTCGGATATTGTTACTGCTGATATTATTCAGTTTTGATTTATCTACAATTGCCAGTGCAGAAGCTCCACTTACTGCTGCATTTATCCGTGACCACCAACTATGGATCAAAAAGGGAGATCAAGAAATACAACTTACAAAGAATCGATATGTGTATAATCAAAAATGGTCATATGACGGTCGGTTTATTGGTTATATTGATGGTGATGAGAAGGGGGAAAAATCGGATTTATTCATTTATGATACAAAGGAAAAAGAAAGCTACCAACCTTATGTAAGGGTCGTAACATCTGACTTTAAATGGTCGCCGATAAATAATCAACTGGCTTACGATGATCAAGGTTTATTAAACGTTACCAAAACAAAGAACGGTCGTCCACAGGGTTTTGAAAATGTCTCACTTGGGGTTAGTGGTTTTGAATGGTTTCCGAACGGAAAAGAATTTATCGTTGCTTCACAATCCAGCTTACTCCCTACTGGATGGGGCCCAATCCCACTTTATAGAATTCCAGTAGATGCAAATCTTTCTAAAGATAAAATAAAACCTTTTTACACTATTCAAACTAAAGAACCTGATTTGTTTGGGATTGATGCTGATTATTTTAAGTGGAGTTCTGATGGGAAGTGGGTTAGCTTTTTAATTGTTCCTACAGCTTCTTGGTCAATGGATAGCAATACGTTAGGTGTCCTATCATCACAAGGAAAACACTTTCAATCAGTGGGAAAAATGTTAGGGTTTAAAGACTGGTTTAAGTGGGCTCCTCTAGCCAATCAATTGGCCTATATTTCAGGAGAAGGAAGATTTTTTGTTGAAAACAAGAAGATGACGATTGCTGAAATCCCAACATCTAAACAACAAAAGGAATACACACCTAAAGGATTTGTAGACCTCGATCTGGAATGGTTCTCTAAAGATTTGGTAATTGTGGCTCGTGCGAAAGAGAACAAGGAGTGGAAAGAAGGACCTGTACCAAATATGTTCACATCACTTTACGCTATAAACATAAGAACAGGAGAGCAAAAACAAACCTCGTTTCCAAGGAAGAATGAACTTGACGAAAATCCTCAAGTAGTTAGATCTTATCTTACTTTGTTTCGAAGGAAGGCAGAGGATTTTCAGGGAGATGTATGGGTGAAAGATGGTATTAGTGGGCAAGAATATTTATGGATTAAGAACGTTGATTCAGCTCCAGTCTTTTATGATCCAAACTAAGGTCAAGAATTTGTTAATCGGAATTTTATTAAGCTACAATTGCGATTCTTCAAGGTGAAGGTCGCTTTTTTCATTATTCTATCAACAAGATTGTGACGTACTTCACTTAAACTAACGGGTGCGTTAGCTCTATAAGAAGAAGTAAAAAAGTCGATTCCTTAAGGTAGAGGAGATCGGCTTTTTAGCTTGGAATTCTCTTAGCGTATAAAATTTCCGAAATGGGCGGTAAAGCACTGTTGTTACCGTTCGTAAAAGTACACTTTTACGAACGGGTATTTTTTCAATAAAATCCTCTTATTTTAACGTTCGTTAAAGTTTAAAAACACTTTACGAACGTTCTTTATTTTACATACACTTTTACGAACGTTTTTGATAGAATAAGAGAAAGAAAAGTAGAACAAGGAGTAAAAAGATGGATATTCGTAAATTTGGGTACATACGCGTCAGCAGCAAAGATCAAAATGAAGGACGACAACTTCAAGCCATGAAAGAAAAGGGGCTTGATGAACGAGATATCTTTATAGATAAACAAAGTGGGAAAAATTTTAACAGAGAACAATATCAACTATTAAAACGGATGATCCGGAAAGGGGATGTCCTATATATTCATTCACTAGATCGTTTTGGACGAAACAAGGAAGAAATTCTACAAGAATGGAATGACATCACGAAAAATATCCAAGCAGATATCGTTGTGATGGATATGCCTTTATTGGATACAACTCAATTTAAGGATAGTTTAGGGACCTTCATCGCAGATCTTGTTTTACAAATCCTTTCCTGGATGGCGGAAGAGGAACGGGAACGAATTCGAAAACGGCAGCGTGAAGGAATTGATGTAGCTTTGCAGAATGGCATAGCCTTTGGCCGACCGAAAGCAACCATTACTGAAGAGTTCAAAGAAGTCTATAAACGATGGAAATCAGGAGAAGTGACAGCTGTGAAGGCAATGGGAGAATTAGACGTTAAAAAGACGACTTTTTATAAGTTGGTTAAAGAATACGAAAGAGACTTTCAAAGTAGTTCTATATAATAGAAGAAACTCGTCAAAAATAGCCTTTTGTCCAGCGGGAGCAAAGGCTGATTTAGCATAGGGGTTACTATGCTGACCAATTAATATAATCCTTTAACTATTACCATTAAGAACTAATGGTTGAAGGATATACACTAACAAAAATTTCTGAACGTCTTAAAATTCACATCTCCACTGCATTCTATTGGAGGCATAAAATCTTGAAAGCATTAGGAAGTCTTGATTTTAATCAATTGCAAGGTATCGTTGAAAGTGACGAAACCTTCTTTCGTAAGACTATGAAAGGTCGTGAAATCACTCAATAGGTAGCCGATGAACAAAATACCTACATTAAAAATCAAATTATAAAAATTATAAAGTTGTTCAGTAAATATTATATATACAAATAACTACTTAAATGTTAATGTTTACTATTAGTATATAGGTATATTTATATATTTTCTTAGAAGTAGATTAAAAAAATATTTCAAATAATTCTGTAAAATGGGAAGTGGAAAAATGAGAGAAAATAAAAAGGCTAATATAGCTAACTTTAATTGTACATTTGGAAAAGATGATGAACCAATGCTGTATTATTTTGACAAGATAATCTTACCAGCCCTTAAAAGTGGTATAAGAAGAGAGATTAAAGGAACAAAATTCTTTATCGATAATGTTAAAGTAATCGAGTCACCTAGAGGAGATATGGTACTCACTGGTCTAATAATAAAAAGAACAAAGTTAGAGATAAAGTCTTTATATGAGGAAGGAAAAGGTGTAGTTAAAAAAAATCTAAGATACGATTCAGATCCCTATTCAACATTTGTTATCCTGTTAAAGAATCATCGTATGGCTTTTGTAAAAAATCAAAATGGAAGCCCAGATATTAGAAATTTCGCCTCCACTGTTTCGTATACAATAAAGCAATATATAAGAGAATATAATATTAACAAAGAAAAAGACCAAAAACACCCAAACATTAATCTTAATATTGTTCCAATACCATTTAGTAATAAGATTAATGATCAAATTAGAAATGCAAATAAGATTAAAAAATTGACTATAAGATTATATCCATTAAATGGTGATATGCCAGTAGGTACTCTATTTGCGGGTATGCGTGAAGAACTACAAGAATTAGGAAGCAAAACTGGAAACTATACAGTTAATTCACCTAAAAATCATGAAGGAGTAATCAATTTAATTAGTGAGACTCACGGTACCGTAGAACCCAATATGATCATTGAAGATAAATATGGAAATGAAAAACGTCTAACAAGCGACTCATTTACAGAAACTCTATACTTGCCCTTGGATGATGAAAACGATTTAGAACATAACACGCAAGATATTTTAGTTAACCTTGATAATAAACCGGAATTAAACCAAACAAGTGCAGAGAACAGTAGTATTTATCTCAAGATGTTAGACGTTATAAAACTCTTCTTGTAAAGGTGGTATAACATTGGGGGAAGATGAAAGATTAGTTGAAAATTTAGATCAACTTTTAAAAGAACAAGATTTTAAATCAGTGCTTATATTAAGTGTAAAATGCGGAATATTTAATATTTCTAAGACTAGATGCCTAGTATTAGCCTGTTTTTTTATTTTTTATTTCCTTATCTCTTTTGAGATATTTAAGAAAGACTACATAAAGAATTTTACAACTATATTAGACGCATCTATTACTATTACATTAGCCTTATTCGCTATAATCTTTACTGGTTATGCTTTATTTCAAGCATTGACTAATGGAAACTCTCTAAAAAGATTACTCACTGCTAATATAAAAGAACAATCTTTTTTTAAGACATACAACCTTTATTTTTTTATTCTATCTATTAGTTTTCTATCTATTATTATTCTTAGTTTTATTCTAGTAACGATATTTAAAATAATTGATCCGGAATGGTACCTCAAACTATTGCCACCCAAGGTTAATTTTATATTAGCTAATATACTTGTTTCTTTTTATTTAACTTTAGTCATTAATATTATATGTGAAGTTAAAAGTTTTATATTTAATTTGTATCAAGTTTTTAACCTTAATGCCTTTTCAAATGGTATAGAAATGGTGAAAAAAAAGAAAGAGAATAAGTAAGGGAAAAATAAAACCTGCTGTGGTGGGCTTTTTTTGTTCTTTCTTTCACGTTCATTCATTGAGAATGATATAACGCAATAGCTTGGAATTAATTTTTGGAAAGATAAAAGAATCCCTAAGTAGTTTACATAATACTTCTAATAACAAGTCAGCAACAACCATATTGTTTGATTTATATAAGTATTGAGAAAATCATGCACAATATAAGAGGTGGAAATCACCTCTTTTTAATTTGATAAAACCACGCCTTCTGATTGGTGATGTCTCTAATATATTGTACGTTGCTCGATTAGTCATATCGAATAGGAAATAAACAGTATTTACTTAAAAAATTACTTTTTCGAAGGAATTTTTATTACAATAGATATATATAGGAAGATAGACACAAAGAGGAGCGAAAAACCTTGAGTAAATTAACGCAACAAGAACTAGAATCACATTTATGGAAATCAGCCGATATCTTACGCGGATCAGTCGACTCCAGTGACTATAAAAGTTATATATTTGGATTGTTATTTTTAAAGCGATTGAATGACACGTTTGAAGAACAACATTTGCAATTAATACGAGAACACGGAAAAGAAATCGGGGAGTTACTGGCTAATGATCCGGATCAATACCAATTCTTCGTACCTGACGCGGCACGATGGACAGAAATCCGCAAACAGGCAGAAGACATCGGTTCCTCCATTAATGTAGCCTTTGAATCCCTTGAAAATGAAAATGCCACGCTTGAAGGGGTTTTAACGCCGATCGATTTCAACCGGAAAGAAGTTTTGACGGATAGCGTGTTACAACGATTGTTGCAGCATTTTTCCCTTTTGGATTTATCCAATGAAAACCTATCAGAACCGGATATGTTGGGACGTGCGTATGAGTACTTAATTAAAATGTTCGCGGATGATTCCGGTAAAAAGGGCGGGGAGTTCTATACACCCTCTAAAGTCGTGGAATTGATTGTTAAATTAATCAAACCAGAAGAAGGCATGCGTGTATATGACCCTACTTGTGGGTCTGGGGGTATGTTAATTCAGTCCGTTGACTTTGTAAAAGCACGTGGTGGGAATCCGCAGTCCATATCCTTATATGGTCAAGAAAGAAACCTCGGCACCTGGTCCATCGCCAAAATGAACTTACTGCTTCACGGTCTGCCAGACCATAAGCTTGAAAAGGGAGATACAATTCGTGTTCCGAAACTTATCGAAGACGGGGAAATCATGTTATTTGACCGGGTTATTGCCAATCCTCCTTTTTCTTTGAAAGAGTGGGGACGTGAGGCAGCTGAAAGCGATCCATATGGCCGTTTTCAATATGGTATTCCACCTAAAAATGCGGGAGACTATGCGTTCATTCAGCACATGGTCGCTTCATTGAAATCAGAAGGTGTTGCAGGAGTCGTTATGCCACATGGTGTTCTTTTCCGGAGTGGAGTAGAAGGGAAAATTCGCCAAGGGTTGCTTGAATCTGATTTACTGGAAGCAGTTGTAGGTCTTCCTTCTAATCTATTTTATGGTACAGGTATTCCTGCTTGTATTTTAATCTTCAATCGTAATAAGCCTGCAGAACGTAAAGGGAATGTATTGTTTATTGCGGCGGAAAGTGATTTTCAAGAGGGTAAGAACCAGAATACATTACGCGATGAAGATCTTCAAAAGATTATTACTGCTTTTGGTAGTTATGAAGATATGGAGAAATATGCTCGTGTTGTTTCTTTAGAGGAAATTAAGGAAAACGATTATAACTTGAATATTACCCGTTATGTGGATAAGTCGGAAGAAGAAGAACAAATTGATTTGGCAGCAATTTTACAGGATATTAGAGAACTTGAAACCAACAAAAATAATATAAAAGAAAAACTAAATGGCTATTTGCAAGAATTAGGGATTGGTGAAGTATGATGGTATCGGCTGTGAAAGAGGTTCGTGAAGGATATAATATGACGGAATTTGGTGAAATTCCGATTGAATGGAACGTTGCTACATTAGGAGAGGTTTTAAAGGTTGGGTACGGAAAAAATCAAAAAGATGTTGAAGTAGAAAAAAGTGATATTCCTATACTGGGTACAGGTGGGATTATTGGGTGGGCAAGAACACCTCTTTTTGAAAAACCTTCAGTATTAATTGGCAGAAAGGGTACAATTGATAAACCTCAATATATGGAAAAGCCTTTCTGGACAATTGACACTTTATTTTATACCGATATTAATATTGAAAAAAATTTCCCGAAATTCATTTATTACTTATTTCAAACAATTGATTGGTATAAATACAATGAAGCTACCGGAGTACCTAGTTTAAGTGCAACCAATATATCTAAAATAAAGCATTCTTTTCCGCCTTTAAAGGAACAGCAAAAAATCGCCGAAATCCTTTCCACCGTCGATGAGCATATCGAGAACACTGATCGGCTTATCACTAAAACAAAAGCGCTTAAAAAAGGCTTGATGCAGCAATTGCTGACAAGAGGGATTGTGCATACCGAATTTAGGCAGACAGAGTTTGGGGAGATTCCTGTTGAGTGGAAGGTTGAAAAATTCATTGAAATAACTGAAGTATTAAAGTGTGGTGTAGCTAGTACTCCAAAGTACGTAGAGGAAGGAATTCCTTTCCTATCCTCACAGAATGTAAAGGAAAATAAATTAATTTTAGACAAATATAATTTTATATCAAAAGAATATCATGAAGAGCTTACCAAAAAAGTAAAACCAAAGAAAAGTGATATTTTATATACAAGGGTAGGAGCAAATTTTGGAAAAGCTACAGTTGTTAGTGTTGATTGGGAATTTAGTGTCTATGTAAGTCTTACCTTAATTAGATTGAAAGAGGGATATAATAGTCTTTTTTATTCCTATCTGTTAAATTCTGAAAATTATCAAAGAATGGCCAAGGGTAAGGTTTTTCAAGGTGGAGGGGTGCCTAATTTGAATGTAGGAGAAGTAGCAAAGTTTGATATGATAGTTCCTCCATTAAATGAACAAATCAGAATTGCGAAAATTTTTACATCTGTCGATGAACAAATTAAAATTTACGAACAAGAAAAAGAAAAATATTCGGAACTCAAAAAAGGCTTAATGCAACAGCTATTAACCGGAAAGATACGGGTGACGGTGTGAGCCGTCCCCCTTTTTCCGAATGGAGGTGAGTAGGTATGGAACCTTTAGAATATACGGAAGTGGAATTACCGTTTATCGAGCAATTGCAAAGTTATGGATATACATATATAAAAGGTTCGGAGCTAGACGGTGAACGGAATGGAAGAGGTAGCATTGTTTTAGAAGCTCGTTTGTCCAAAGCTATTCAACGGCTCAATGAATGGATCAGTGAAGCGAATACTGAAAAGGTCGTAAAACAGTTAGTTGCCCTTCAATCAGAAGATTTATGGGATGCCAATAAAACGATATTTGACTGGTTATTTGGCCAAGGGATTTCCGTTCTTCAAGACTTAGGGGGAGGGAAAAAGAATCAAACTGTGCGTTTATTTGACTTTGATATTGATAATATCGATAAGAATGACTTTTTGGTTGTCAACCAAATCTCCTATACCAATGCGAATGGAACCATTCGACCAGATATCGTCCTTTATATAAATGGATTACCTTTGGTATTGATAGAATGTAAAAGCCCTAAATTGAAGTGGGACCAACAGTTGCCAGAAGGGGTTCGTCAATTTGATCGCTATCAGGAGACCCATGAAAAATTGTTTTGGTACAATCAGATGCTGATTGTCACAAGTCGGGACCGGGCACGGGCGGGAACCATCTTAGCGAGGCCGCAACATTATAGCTTATGGAAAGATCCTTATCCATTAACGGTAGAGGAAGTAGGTAGTAACCGAGCTCAAGATATCTTGGCTGCCGGGATACTTCGAAAAGAAGCGATTATAGATGTCATGCGAAACTTCATTGTTTTTGATGGGAAAGTGAAGAAGCTCGCTCGGTACCAGCAATATCGCGCCGTAAATAAAGCGCTTGATCGAATCATTACCGAAAACAAGCCATCTCTTCGCGGAGGGGTGGTATGGCATACGCAAGGATCAGGCAAGTCTTTAACCATGGTGTATCTAGCCATGAAACTGCGCAGAGTGGAGAGTCTTGAAAACCCAATGCTTTTGGTGGTAACTGATCGTCAGGATCTGGATGAACAAATCACGAAAACCTTCCAGCATTGCGGGTTTCCTAATCCAACACAAGCCACTTCAGTGGCCGATTTAAAACTTCAGTTGGAAAAAGGGCCTGGAACCACGGTGATGACCTTGATTCAAAAATTCCAAGGCGCGGAAGATAAGGACGGAAATCAAATCTTCCCTGTCGTTTCGGAGGCAGAGAATATCATTGTTATGACGGATGAATCGCATCGGTCACAATATAAAGGGTTAGCGCTAAACATGCGGAAAGCGCTACCGAATGCAACCTTTATTGGTTTTACTGGAACGCCAATAGACAAGAAAACACGTTCTACAACTGGAAAATTCGGCTCCTATATTGATAAATACACAATAGAACAGGCAGTAGAAGATGGAGCGACAGTCCCGATTTATTATGAATCTCGTTTGCCGAATGTCCATGTAAAAGGGGAGTCCCTAGATGAACTCTTTAACCGTGTGTTTTTTGAATATGATGAAGATACACGGGAAAGAATTAAACAGAAACACGTGAATGAAGAGCTTATTTTGACGGCCCCCGAACGGATGGAGGAAATCGCCCTCGATATTGTTCGTCACTTTGAATCTCATATTCTAGTAAACGGCTATAAGGCCCAACTGGTTGCCGTTTCTAGAGCAGCCGCCGTGAAATATAAACAATTAATTGACCAATATGCAGCCGGTCAATTTGAGACAGACGTCATTTTTTCAGCTGGGCATAATGATGAAAAGGATCTTCGCGATCACCATATTACCAAAGAGCAGGAAAAATCTTTGATTGAAAGGTTCAAAAAGCCTTTCTCTGAAGATAAGCTCGCGATGATAATTGTTTGTGATAAGCTTTTGACTGGATTTGATGCTCCCGTGGAACAAGTCATGTATCTTGATAAACCATTACGGGAACATAATTTGCTTCAAGCGATCGCAAGAACAAATCGTCGCTATGATGATAACAAAACATATGGACTTATTGTCGATTATTTTGGTGTTTCTCGGTTTTTGGATCAAGCGCTTGATACTTTTAGTGCAAATGACGTGAAGGGCGCTCTGCAGTCCATTGACGAAGAAATACCTCGTTTGGAACAACGTCATCGATCTGCGATGCGGTTTCTTGATGGATTGAAGAAATCTCAACGTGAAGAAAGCATTCTCCGATTGGCCGATGAAGATGTCCGTTCCGATTTTGAGATGACGTTTAAACGGTTTGCCGAAAGCATGGATAAAGTAATGCCGAGCCCTAAAGCTGAGTCATTTGTCGGAGACTTGAAACATTTAGGGTTGATTCGTCAATTAGCGAAATCTCGTTTTTCGATTGAAGACGGCTTGGACATTTCAGATTGTGGGGAAAAGGTCCGAGATCTCGTGTATAAACATTTGCAATCCGAAGGAATCGAGGTTCGAGATCCGATTTCCATTCTAGATGCCTCTTTTAAGGAGGAGGTAGAAGGAAATGTTTTACCAGAGACCAAGGCTGCTCAAATTGAACATGCTATTAAAAGGGAAATTTCAGTTCGAATTGAAGAAGATGAAGTTTTCTACACGTCACTTAAGAAAAAAGTTGAAGATCTGTTAGAACGGTTTAAAGAGCGTCAAATGAATATCTATGAATTATTAGAAAAGCTCTATTCTGCCCGAGATGAGATCTTGAACAAGGTAGACGGACAAACTAAAAGTGGGTTAAAACCGGAAGAAGAGCCTTATTTTAATAAACTAGTAGAGGTATTTGAAGGTCAAAAAGAAATTGGTGAGTTAAAAGAAATCACTGTGGTAGTTCACGAGTTCATAGAGGATCGGGTGACACCGATACCGGATTGGACCCGTAAAAATGATTTTAAACGTAAATTAAATGCGGACCTAAAGATTATTCTGCTGAAGAAAAACATGTCTATGAGTGATGCTTCCATGCTTGTTGGCTATTTTACAGCTCTGGCAGAAGTTCAATATGGATAAAAACTGACCAGAAATCATTGATTTCTGGTCAGTTTTATACGTTTAGAGTACCGCCTTGGACTCGGAGCCATTCTTTTCTCTGTTCATAGTCTGGTAGCAGCATTCGTAATGTCTCCCAATATTGTTTTGAATGATCCATATGCTTCAAGTGGACCAGTTCGTGAGCTAATACATAGTCAATTATCGACGTAGGAGCTAAAAAGATCCGCCAATTTAATAAGATGTTGCCGGCGGGTGTGCAGCTTCCCCATCGTTGCTCTTGGTCTTTAATCACGATTTTTTTCGGTTCTTGCTGAAGCTTTAAGGTAAATCGTTTTAAACGATCATGGGCAAATTTGTTTGCCCGTTGTTTAACCCAATTTACGAATAATGGATATAAAACATCTCGCTGCTCATCTTCAGAAGTTTCTTTTGGGAGTTCTGCTAAAAATCGACCTTGATAAAATCGAAAGCTGGGTTCATTAGTATTAGTTCTAATGATTTTAAGGCGATATTGCCGGCCGAGATAAGGGAGCTTTTCTCCAGACAAAAAGAAACGTTCTTGAACGCTTGTATGCATTTCATTGAAATCAGAAAGTTGTTTAATGATCCAAACAGATTTTTTATGTAAAGTGGTTTCAATCTTTTCTATATCTACATCGGAAGGAGATATGACAGACACTCCATGCTGATTAACAGAAATAGATAACGTTTTACGACGATGACTTCTTGAGAGTGTGTACGGTATTGTTTTATTTCCAAATTGGATAGCATGCATTAATCATCTTCCTTTCTGTGGTCTATTATAACAAGTTATCGTATGAATAAAACAATGAATTATATGGATATCATAATGAATTACTGATATTGATTTTGGAGAACCCTTCTATTATATATATTTGATGATATGAAAGCAGGGGCCAGTAATCTGTCATAATCTATTCATGGGATGTTTTTTGTTGAGGAATTTGAACTGAAAAATTTCATATTGTCAAGCTGTCAATCATCGGGGACGTATGGGATTATCATGCAGATTTTTAAACCTCGTATGATCTATTTCTAAGAGTAATTTGATTACCTAGCCCGTTATTGTGGAGTTTACATAATACTGATTATAAGTAGAAAAGTAGCCTGATCCTCGAATTGGATACAGGCTTTATTTTTCGTTAAGTGTGCTTTTACGAACAGCTTTTCAAGCATCACATCCCCTAAAAAAGAAAAAGATAACGAAGCTAAACCTCTTAGCATTAATTAAACTGAATTGTCCATATATAGTAAAACACTCTTTTCAGGGGAAAATCGGAGTAATAAAAAGTCCACCTTTTTTATGTGAACTTTTACTATTTAGCAATACACGGAAACTATATTTTAAGGAATAAACTCTTATAAATGTAGGAATACGCCGACAATGAAATTTCTACGGACGAAATATGGGCAGATTGTAATCGTGGATTATCAATAGCTTACTAGAGAAGGGGGTAGAGAAAGTAAAGTTTTTTAATTTTAATATGGATAGTAGTTTATACTTTGAAGCTACGTCTTAAAAAATCAACCGTTTGATCCATACTTAAAGCATGTGATCCCTTGATTAATATTGTTGTTCCAGGTTGGATATGATTCACTAAATAACGATGCAACTCATCTTTCGTTGAAAAGTGAATAATTTTATTGGGTGAAAAACCAGAGGCGATTGCTCCTTTTCCTATTTCAACGGCTTCCGCTCCATACGTATATATATAATCGATCCCTTTCATTTTTAAATATTCCCCAACCTCACGATGCCCAGCAACCGAGTAATTTCCTAACTCCATCATGGAGCCCAAAACTGCTACCTTATGGTTGTTTCCTATATGGTTTAGGACATCGATTGCTGCTTTAAGTGCATGAGGATTTGAACTAAAACTATCATCAATAAGCCGAATCCCTTGCGGAAGTGAATGAACTGTTAACCTACGATGCGGTCGTTTAAATGTTTTAAGTCCGTTTTTCATTTCTTCGATTGTAAAACCTAAATGATGGGAGACAGCAATTGCTGATAGTGCATTATAGATGTTATGTGTACCATAAATAGGTATCTGGAATATTTGTTTTCCTGCATCTATCTTAATTTCAAAAGACATGCCTTTATCATTATATTGTATATTATAGGCACGGTAATCAGCTGAATTGGTTATGCCTACTGATATGATTTTCCCCCTAAAGGTGTTTGTTTGAAGTAGCTTGGAACGTTTATCGTCTACATTTAGAACTAACATTCCATTCGGATCAATTCCCTTGATAAGTTCTCCTTTTGCTTTTGCTAGCTCTGAAACGGACCCTCCAAACCTTCCGATATGAGCAGAGCCAATATTGGTAATGACTCCGATATGTGGTTGAATCGCTTGACAGTGCTTGACAATATCACCTGGGTCTTGTACTGCGTATTCCAAAACAGCTGCATAATGAATGGGTTTTATATGTTCTGCGTAAATAGCGGTATGTTCATACAGGTTTAAATTATATCTGGTTTTGAATATCCTGCCTCGCCGCTTTAAAATCGATGCTATCATTTCTTTCGTTGTTGTTTTCCCTGCACTTCCTGTAATAGCAATAATTAAACTCTCTGTATCTTTAGTAGATTTAAATTTTTCCATAATTTTCTCCTTAATAGATAATTTATCATTCTATTCACAATAAATAACCAAACTAATTTAATATTTTTACAATTTCTAGAGTTTCAAGATTACAGTTGTAAAATATTAATTTCTGCTTGGTATTCCTGTCCACATTCCTAGGATAGTCGTTTGGTTCTAAACACAATAAATGAAACTTAAAACTAGGCCTTAGTCTTCTATCGAAGGCATTCTAATTCATTAGGTTTCCGGACTTTAAAACCCTTATACCTTAAAAGGTAAGAAGGGAATCAGGGGTTTCCTAGATATACCGGATCAAACTGGATACTTTTTTACCAAGCTTGGATAGTCCAAGGCAACGTAAACATTTTCTCCTTTTCACCCCGTTTGCCTTATGTTGTAAATGATTTTTGGTAATGTATTCAAGCAATCGTTTTTTTATAAAAGCGCAAGCGTCCTTGGGAAACAATTAAATAGCAACTTGTTCCAGCTATTAAAGTAGCTTCTTTCTCATGGACGAAAGGCAGTGGACTGAGTAAAGTGAAATAGAATGGGCATATCTTTAATTTTCTACCTATTGAAACGGAGAGGAGCATTGTATCGTAAGGGCATATAGCTAAAAAATGTGATGGTCGTTACTTCTTTTAATATTCTATGATAATAGTATTAAAATCCTGAAAGGGATTTTGCATACTCAAAAGGTGTGGGGAGTATTAAGGGGAGAATCCTTTGTTCATCTTCTGTTCTGTTTGCTTTTATTTCTGCAGCATAATTTAGCTGAACTTCTAATAACCAGACTTTTTTATTTTTATCAATTACCAAATCCACAGCAGCATCGCCTAGTTTATACCCTTTTTTTTCCATGACCTTCAATGCTCGAATGCATAGTTGAGTAATTTCCTCTACCTTTTGTTTTGTTTGATCTTCATTTAAATTATAGATTTCCTTTAAGGCAGTTTCACCCGGGATGACTCTTTCCCTATTTTTTGAGTTTGAAATTATACTATCCTTTTGACCAACTTTTGTTTCCATACCTGAATACTTCCATTTTTTTGTATAATCTTTTTGAAGATATACTCTAAAATCTATTTTATTTTTTTCCTTATTAAAAGAAGGAATTTCCTCTTGGATGAGATACTTTTTATTTTTTATTAAATTCTTTTGAAGAGTTTGGATAAACTCTTCTTTTGATTTAATGGGAAATTTATTCCCGAATCCATCTGACCATAAATAGCCCTCACTGGCTTTTTTTACATGAAAAATCCCATTTCCTCCAGCCATTGTAGCTGGTTTTAAATAAACTGCTTCACATGTTTGAAATGCCTTTAATACACTGTTCACGTTTTGATATTCTTTTGTCCTAGGTAAATGTTTCTTTATAATAGGTTGTTTAGACATGTGAACCCAAAAATCCCATTTATTTGTGTTCCCATAAGGGTAATTAAACAAGTTTCCTTGTATATGTTCAATAAGATGTTGATATCTCTTTTCCCTTAAAGGAATTCGATTAAAGATCACAGAAGGGTATGGAAAAGTCCCTAATATAAATGATTTGGTTTCAGGATTATAATAATAGCCTGAAATGGTTTTATTGGTCATATTAATTGAGTCGGGCCTGGAGTTAGTATAGTTTCATGGACACATTTTAGTTAAGTCCTTACAATGATTTTTGAGAGGATGTGTCCGTCTTGGAACGTAAGAATACAGGTAAAAAATATAATAATGAATTCAAGAAGACTATTGTAGATCTTTATCACTCGGGTAATTCGGTCAAAGAATTAAGCAGCGAATATGGCGTATCAGAAGTTACCATTTATAAATGGGTTAAGGAATTTACCCCTATCGGTTTAGGGGAAGAGTCTATGACTCCAAAGGAATTAGCCGCCATACAGAAGGAAAACCTTCGGTTAAAGCAAGAAGTTGAAATCTTAAAAAAGGCTATGGCCATATTCGCGAAAAAATAACCGAGACAGATCTTACCGAATTTATTGAGGAACACAAGAAACAATATCCCGTACAGAAGATGTGTGAAATACTAGAAATCCCAAGAAGCAGCCATTATCAGTCCCTTCAAATAGTCGTATCAAATCGCGAACAGGAAAACCAAGAACTCACGAAGGAAATTCATCTTATTTACCTGGAAAGCAAGGGACGATATGGGGCTCCAAAGATTCATGAAAGCTTATTAACCAAAGGGTTTTCCCTAAGTCTTAAGCGTGTCAACGTTTAATGAGCAAGGCGAGAATTCGTTCTATTACTAAGAAAAAATACCGTCCCTATCCATCTAAAGAAAAGGTTATTCAATTGGATAATTTGCTAAAACGAGACTTCACTACTCAGACCATTAATGAGAAATGGGTAGCAGATATTACGTATATCCACACGTTAAAAGACGGATGGTGTTATTTAGCTTCGGTATTGGACCTTCATTCAAAGAAAATAGTAGGGTATTCATTTTCTCGTTCAATGACGACAGAACTGGTCATAAAAGCTTTCAATAACGCACACCTACCACAAAAGCCCTCGGAGGGCTTAGTTTTTCATACCGATCTTGGCTCACAATATACAAGCAGTGAGTTTACTCAACATATCCAAAGCCATCATAGTAAGCAATCCTTTAGTCAGAAAGGTTGCCCGTACGATAATGCCTGTATTGAATCCTTTCATGCCCTATTAAAGAAGGAAGAAGTCAACCACGTACAATATCTAGACTATCAAACAGCTAAATTAGCGATGTTCCAATTTATTGAAGGTTGGTATAACCGAAAAAGAATTCACAGCAGCTTGGGCTATCAAACCCCACAAGCCATTGAAGACCGAATTAGAAATACAGCTTAAGATTTAACTTTTTAGTGTCCAAAATATTGACTCAAATCCACTAACAGGTGCGTTAGCTGAAGATCGGTGCTGTCTTCAAGGCAGCTTTTTCTTTATGCAACTATAGGGGCAGGATAGTTGCAAAAGGCGAACATGTCTTTTATGTCGTATAAGACACAAACTGTGAATGTAAATTGTGCATAAAAGAGGTTGTACTCTTGGACAAAAAAATGAAATGCTGTACAAAAAATATGGACAGCATTTCTAAATGATAAATTTTTGAAAACTTGCGCTTCTCATAAGTCCCTTTTTAGACAAGCATTGGAATTTCACTTCACACTTTATTAATGGATCAAGATAAAAATAGTTTTCATCCTCGTTAGTGATTAGCTGCTTAGATATTTCGTAAAAGGCTTTTCTTTCTTTTGGAGGAACAAATTCCAATATACCTTTGTATTGATTATCCTGATCTAACATTAACCAACCAAATTTTTTCTTACGAATTGCTCCTATTTTTACCGAATCATATTGATAGTTCTTTATTTTGAGAAATACGTCTTGTGGTCTTGAATCCAATGTATAAGGTCTACTTAAATTCTTAGAAACCACACCTTCCAGTCCTAAATCCTCTACTCTGTTATAAAGTTCATCACCGTCTGAATAAGTAGGACAAGTAGATATAAACGGAGTGTTTTCTACAATGGTGCTTAAGGTATCTAAGCGTTCAGATAAAGGTTTGTTTATAAGAGATTCACCATTCAAATACAAAATATCAAATGAAGAAAAATGAACAGGTAACAGGTCTTTTATTTCTTTGATTTTTTCCTGATTAGACATTTGAAAACGTACCATTAAACTGTCGAAACAAGGTTTTGGAGGGTTTTCTTTTCCGTCAAAGCAAATCATTTCTCCATCTAAAATACAAGTCGTTACAGGCAATTTGATACCTTGTAGCTCAATGTATTTATAGGTGACTTCATTTAGGTGTCTGGTGAAAATTTTTATATTTCCTCTATCGTAGTGAAATAAAGCCCTGTGACCATCTAATTTTAATTGGTGAATATACTTATTGCTTTTGGGGATTTCTGTAGCTGGTTGTAAAAGCATCGGCTTAATAGGTGTATTTAACATATTTAAACCTCCTCATACAACAATAACATCCTAAACCACAACATTTTATGGAGGTTTATTAGAAGAAGAGGATAGATGTGGAAGTTAATTATGTACAGTTAATAAACCTTAAAGGGATGTTACGCAGTACGTATAAACCGAGAGACTGTACTACACATATCCATACAGTCATATTGTGAAAGCAAACGTCATTCACTGTGCGTTTAAGATGTACAGTATCGCTTGTGTTTACTTCAACTAAAGGGGCAGCATTCCTGTAATAACTGAAAATGAGGTTTGAACGAAAAAATAACCTCTTGGTAGAATGAGAGAGTCCTGAAGCTCGGCAACGAAAAGGACAAAACTCAAATACCAGGAGGCTTTAAAATGAATTATAACCAAAATAAGAAAATTGCTCAAATTACCTCTCAAACCCTTATTATAGGGGTGGATATTGCTAAATTCAAGCATGTGGCACGTGCTCAGGACTTTAGAAGAATGGAGTTTGGATCACCTTGTTATTTTGAGAATACAAAAGAGGGATTCGAGCATTTTCTTAATTGGATTATGGAAATCAAGAAAGAACAATGTATGGAGAATGTGATGGTTGGGATGGAACCGACAGGGCATTATTGGTTCAACCTAGCTCATATGTTAAAAGAAAATGAAATTAAGTTTGTAGCTGTAAACCCTTTGCACGTCAAGAAAAGCAAGGAGCTTGATGATAATTCTCCTACTAAAAATGATGTGAAAGATGTTAAAGTCATTGCCCAGTTGGTCAAAGACGGAAGATACGCCGAACCTACGATACCACAAGGAGTTTATGCCGAACTACGGGTGGCGAAGAAAATTCGTGATCTTTTAACAGAGGATCTTCAGACGGTCCAAGGGCAAGTCCATAACTGGATTGATCGGTACTTTCCAGAATTTCTAACGGTATTTAAGAAGTGGGAGGGAAAAGCAGCATTACAATTCTTAAAGCTCTATGCTTTACCACATGAAATAGTAAATTTCACTGAACACGAACTGTTAGCCCACTTAAAAAAAACCGTGACCCGAAGTGTAGGTCTAAGCAAAATTCGTAAGTTAAAGCAAGCAGCCAGTAAGTCCATCGGACTTCGACAAGGCTCCGAAATGGCAAAACTGGAGCTGAAAACGCTTCTGGCTAAATATGAATTAATCTACTTAAAATTCGAAGAATTAGATACAAAAATAGATTGTTTACTTGATGAAATACTAGGTGTACCACAAATGTTAGCGATAAAAGGTGTTGGTAGAGACACTGTTGCCGGCTTCTTTTCAGAAGTTGGTGACCTTAAGGAATATACTCATCCCCGACAAATTATTAAGCTGGCCGGCTTAAACTTAAAAGAAAATACCTCTGGTAAGCATAAGGGGAAAACAACCATCACAAAGAGGGGACGGAAAAAGCTGCGAGCCCTGTTGTTCAGGGTTTGTATGATTCTGGTCGCCAAGAATTCAGCATTTAAGGCATTACATGCCTACTATACTCAACGTCCAGATAATCCATTAAAGAAGATGCAGTCCCTTATTGCTTTATGTAATAAACTGATCCTTTATTTTCTTTAGCATGGGTAAAAAGCAATTTGAATTTAATGAAGAAAAGATGTTAAAGGATATTCCTCATATGCGAGTATCAAAGAAGGTGGAACTAGCAGCTTGATTCAGTTTTAGATTAGATAAAATAGTAGAGGCGAGTTTCTTGGTTATGTATATTTGGGTATCATTTGAAGCACGGATTAGTCGGCAAAGCAACTAAATTACGGGCAAGGACCCTGTGGGGCAGCATGGCTGACATCCACCTCATGGAAAGGTTGGACGAAGGAATTTGAGAGCGAAGACTCTGTGAGGCATGGGAGGGTTGACCTCCATGAGAATGTGGACATCCACCAGTGCGATTATAATTTAACTCATTCACCAATTTCTGTAAGTGGTTGGTTAGTGGGCTATAATTCTTTTTTCTCCAAAGGTCTAATTTTATCCTTTCAAGTGATTTTCCCCCAACTATTAAGTGATTACCGGCAGGTAAACTACTATGAAAATCTAAGAAAAACGGAGATATCGAGAGGTTTTGCTTTCTTTATTGAGGGAGGTTAGTGGAGGAAGGATTCCTACAATTTTTAACGAATTATCTATAATAATAAACAAAAATAAGTTATCAAGAGTGGGGAAATAAATGGGGAAGCAAATTAATTTTTATACGGACGACGAAAAAGAAAAATGTATAATTACCAGGCTTCGGACCGCAGGTTGTGTTTTCGCAGAAGATGAGACCCAGTTGCTTATTTCAGAAGCAAGGACGCCAGACGCCCTCGCCGTCATGCGACGTGTAGCAGGTTTTCCCCTCGAACACATAATTGGTTGGGCGGATTTCTGAGGTATTCGTATAGCTGTGGAACCAGGAGTCTTCGTACCCCGTCGCCGCACCGAGTTTCTCGTCCACCAGGCAAGCTGCCCTCGCCATGCCAGGAGCCATCGTAGTTGACCTGTGCTGCGGCACGGGTGCGGTAGGCACCGCGTTGACCGCGGGTCTGGGATGGATAGAGTTGTATGCAGTTGACATCGACCAAGCTTCTGTGCAGTGTGCACGCCGCAACATTACTTCCATCGGTGGTAACGTGTACGAAGGGGACCTCTATCAGCCACTGCCAACAAAACTGCGTGGCTGCGTCGACATCTTGGTCGCAAACGCACCTTACGTACCTACCGAGGCAATCAAGTTGTTACCCCCAAGAAGCACGAAAACATGAGGCACGGGTGGCGCTCGACGGGGGCACAGACGGGCTGGACGTCCAACGACGGGTCGCTTCTGAGGCGCCACTCTGGCTAGCACCCGACGGTCATTTACTGGTCGAGACTAGCCAGCAACAGACAAAGCAAACCGTTGAAATCTTTGCTCGAAACGGGCTAACTCCACAGGTGGCAAATTGCGATGAACTGGACGCTACTGTCGTAATTGGAACCAGTCCCGCTCTCTAGAGTGAATAAAGGCAGCTAGCCCTTACCGTAAATAAGAGTGATAATTGCTTGGCCCTGTCTCTAGAAAATATTCCTTTGTGCAACAATCGGGTGCTTTACTTCATTACCAGGAGCTGATCAGCGGCTCCTTTTTGTATGAAAACACAACAGTAAAAAAGCCATGCTAAAATAAACCCTCCAAAAGGACGATTTTTTCCTTAGAGTGGGGGGAAATTGTCTTTTTTATTCCATAATGGAAATATAAATCAGTCACTACTCTGGCTTTTTCCACTGCCGTAATATCTCCATTTAAATCTGCAATTGGACCCCTTTTGCCTGAATATATGCAGCATTCCATGTAAACCGGCAACAACTCACGTTTAAAGGATTTTACAAATATGTTCTTCAAAAAAAAAATTCTTCCACTAACAAGCCCGTTTGTCACCATACAACGCAAAATTAGTGTTGCACCAGATGGATGATTTAATTAAAAAGTATGGATTATCAATTTTAAACTTTTCCTATTTTTTATTCATGTCAGCTAAATACTTCGCATAAAGAATTGTGTTTCTTGCTACGTCTAGTTCACCATTGAATATTACTGGTATCCCTGGTCTCCAGTTTACTTCAAAAATCCATATTTTTTGGTTCTCATCGATTCCTACATCAATTCCCAATTCGTCTAGAGTACTGTCATATAATGAATCAAAATGGTTTGTAAAACTTATAGCGAAGTATTCAAGAGTCCTTTTAATGTCATACCATGAGTCTTTAAACTCATATTTTAAGAAACTTTCCGGAAAACCTGTATATCCACCACTACCCAAGTTAGAAGTAATGCTCCCTGATGGCCCTATACGGGGATAAATAGAAGTAATCACCCATTTTCCTTCTCCATTTTTTTGTACATGCAAACGAAAATCATATACATTCCCGGATTTTGTTTTACAGGAAATGTACTGTTGAACGAGGTAATCTTGTATTCTAATTTTATCAGATACAAATTCAAGCATTTGGTCTTTATCAAAATATGAAATTTGCCCAGCTTCATTAATTTTATATTTTCTCTGTTTCTCTTTTTCTATAAAAGCTATACCACCACCTTGATGACCAGATAACGGTTTAACAATAACTTTCGGATAAGTGTCGACCATTTTAGTTAAAATGTCAAGGCCTGTTAATTCAAGTGTAGGGATTAGGTATTGTTCAAATTCTTTTGCTTGTTGAATTGTCTCATGCACACTCATTTTATTTCCGATTGAATGGCTTGTGAAAGGAATCCTTTCATACAAAAAATCTACGATTTCTTCACCTTTTTCACTGGTAGGATAACTTGCATTAAAAATGGCATCGGGAAAAGGGAATTCCTTATCAACCCATTTTCCATCTTCATATATTTTCCCTAAAATGGTCTGGTTTTGTATATTTACTTTTCCTGCAGTAAAGTAAAAAAAGTTTACCCCTTCAGCTTTTGCCACAACAGAATAAGCGTAGGTCCTTGTAACTTTCTGTGGGTCTGCCCTATGATGAAGCATGCCAACTAAGGTCATAATAGCCCCATCCCCTTTTCATTAAATTAGCTTTCTTAAAAAAATATTAAATAAGGCTTATCCATATTCCCATTTTTATATTTTTTCAGAACAATATTTGTACAATATCTATATTCTATTTTATGATCATGAAATTCAGCAGAGGGTGGGATAATAAACGTTATGAACACTATTGTGTTTATTAGCACAAACAAATCAGGTTCAAGCAGAGATGCAATTAAAGCTGCGGAGCGTCTGGGCTTTTTTACAGTGCTATTGACTGATAAACCACAATTCATTGAGCAAAGATTGGAATTTCCCGATGTTCACCAATTGATACACACAGAACTATCGAATTACAATGCATTAAAAAAAAGTATAAAAAATATCCAAAGTCAAGGTAAAAAAATCAAGTTAATATTAAGCTTTATTGATCCTTATGTAAATGTTGCAGCATCATTAACAGAGGAATTTTGTATAAGTATTAAGTCACCAGACCATATCCTTAATATGGAAGATAAAGTATTGACTCGAAATATCATTAAAGACCTCCCCATGTCACCATATTTCTCAATATATACTCCAGGAGAAGATTTGCAAAATTTTGTTCAAAAACAAAATAATCGTTTTCCTTTAGTGGTTAAATCTCCAATGTCAGCTGGGTCAAAAGATGTTTTAAAGGTAAATAGCCCCGATCAATTAACTGAAGCTATACAGCATTTTAAAAAAAAATATGAGCTAACACCTATTTTAGTTGAAGAATATTTGACAGGACCACAATATTTGGTTGAAACACTTGTTCATGACGGGAAAGTTAATATTGTCGCAATCATTAAGCAGGAAATTACTTTTCAAAAACGCTTTATTGTAACAGGTTATAGCTTATTACCACATATTAATAAAAAGTTATATAATCAAATTTTTCATGCGGTAACTACAATTGTAGAGGCTTTTCAAATGAAAAATGGTGCTTGTCATCTTGAAATGCGTTTAGTAGATGGTCAATGGAAGTTAATTGAAGTCAATCCAAGGATATCTGGGGGAGCGATGAATAGAATCATTGAAGTAGGCTACGGTATTAATCTAGTTGAAGAAACAATTCAACTACTCTTAGGAAATAAGCCGAATCTTAAAAGAAAGCATAGTAAAAACATTTATGTCCATTATATAACAATAGATAAGAAAGGAATTTTGGTAAATGTAACAGGTAGAAATAAAGCAGCTAGTTATCCGGGAGTAGAAGAAGTATATATTAAGCCCCGCCAAGGGAAAAAGCTACGTCCACCATTATCAATGGGTGACCGTTATGGTTATGTTCTAGCATCCTCAGATAGTGAAGAAAATGCTAAAAAAATCGCTCAGAATGCAGCAAAGGAAATCTCGTTTAACCTGGACCAAACAGATCAACAGATTAAAGGAAAGCAGTTTTCAAATCATCAAACCGCTAAAATTGTAACATTAGAAAGAAGGAAGAAACTCAAACAAACACTCAGAAATTATCTACGGAACACTTTTAATCAGACTTTACCCAACCAGCTCCATTAATTGCATTAATAAAATAAAATAGTCATTAATTAAGGAGGACTAAAAATGAAAAATGAAAAATTTTTGCAAGCAATCAATAAAAGTAATGAATTTAAAGAATCTGAAGTTTTTTTAGCCCTGTTGAGAAAATCTGTGCTAAAAAAATTTAAACAGAGGCGCAACTTACGTAAGGAAAGTGATCACTGGAATGACCATAACAACAAAAATGAATATAACGATTATGAAGACGATAAAAACTATGACGTTTATGATGATTATAAAGACTAAGTATATAGTAGAGTTCCTTAAGGGATGTCATCATCGGTAGGTTGTGGAAAATCGTGTGGAATTTCATCACGATAAACAATGGTTCTCTTCCACTGACCATTGTTGTACCAGATTAATGGCATTCAAGACCGTATCTCCCATAAATCCCATGTAAAACGAAATCTGATTATTTTTCCAACGGTCCATCTTGGCCATGTGGCTCATGAAATGGAAAAGTGTGGGTTCCAAACGGACCGAGGAACGATCAATCGTGATCGCCAAAATACAATCGTCTTGTCGTGGATCTTCAAACATACCGGGAAGAAAAACAAGCTTTGGAACGGGAAAAAGCACGGAAGCAAGAACAACGGAAACAATCCGAACGCTTCAACACGCCTGCAGAACGTGTCCACTTACAAGAAGCCTCTAAACTTTTGAACATGGATCGTGAACCTACTTTGCAAGAAATTGGTGTAAAACGTAAAGTGCTTCAAGTGAATAAGGATGACCAACAGATTCGATGGAAAGATGAAACCATCAGAGGGAGCTTCTGAAACCTACCGTTGGATTCATATTTTTAAAATCAACGCCAGCAAGCCCAACACCAATTGGAAACGATCAATTGGATGAACCCCTTTAAATTAAAAGAAAATCGGATGATAAAGGAAAAAGCTGAACTAGAAATTTCTAAGGCGGAAGACCAAATAACATTACGGGATAAAACGCTACATGCCTACCGTGAAAAGCTCGGCTTCCATACCGAAAAAGAGTTTCACCAGGTGCAACGTCAACATCAAACCGATTATCCTAGCCTCAGAGTATGACCAGGCTATTTCTACACGTGAAAACTTACCAAGATACGATGAAAAAAGAAGGTGTTTCTGGAAGAATGGATCTTGAAAAACAGTTCCATACTCTAGGGAAAATGGAAGCTAGAGTTCCTGAAGTTAAAGGTCAAATTCAAGCGCAAGAAAAAGGGCTCGACTTATTTGGCACCATTAGAAGGGCATTGAACAGGCAGGAAGGAACATGCAGAGAGAACGAAAATGATAGCAACGACATCTAGCAAGAACTAAAAACAAAGGAAAAAGTCGTCAGTGTGGTTGGGAAATGGAGAGATAAACTATTAGCTGTACTATGCAATGTAAAGGGAAGGTGGGGAGACTGCATGGTAGGTCAAGACACTAGGAATACCCCTGCACCAGTTTCTTTATGGCTTGAGGCCAGCATTTGTATTCCAAGGTTAGTCCCTTAAATTGGACTAACATACAAGAACATGGCGTGGGTGGTCATGGTACCAATTCCAAACTGGGTGAATATCCTAAAGTAAGTAAAGGAGGGATATTTTTAGTGGACTACAACAACAATAATCCAATGAATCCTCATCAAGTTCAGGGAAGTTATCAGCCTGACGATATAAAAACCCTATGTAGGAAATATATGAACTACCATGTTATAGGGCAATTGAGCGACGGGTCAAAGGTTGATGGCATTATCGATGATATGGATGAAGAAAGTGTGACTATGCTAGTTCCTGAAGAATTTGATGCAGAACAAGGAAACAGGCAACAATATGGATATGGAGATTACTACGATGATTATGGACGTCCTCGCAGAAGAAGATATCGCCGATATCGTCGACAAAGATTCCCATATGTTGTTTTTGTATTCCCATATGTCGTACCATATCCATATTATTACCCTTATGGATACGGAGGATATTGATGAAAGGCACTTTAATAACATAAAAAAGGCAGCATGTAGCTGCCTTTTTTTAAGTAAGAGGACTAGTTCGTCTAATACATGATAATACGAAGGAATGTTAGAGAAGCAAATTATAGCTATTGGTCCACGTGACAGGGAAGAAGTATATGATAAGGAAAAAGATCGATTGGCTGCAGTTTGCCATTCGAATGCAGGAAGTATTAGCTCAACAATTCAAGAAAGACAATAGCTGCTAGGTTAACCGGAATCGAAGAATCTGTAAACGTATCGAAGATCACCATACCAAAAAGCTGGAAGCAGAATTTATGGAAGTAAATGAATATCCCTCTATTTATCACTTTGAAAATTTAGATAGTAAAGGAAAGGCACTAAATCTAGGTGAAACAGTTCTACTTTAAGTTGAGGTAGAACAGAATAGAATAAATTACTTCATCAAATAATGTCCAATTTGCTAAAACCATCCTTTACGGGGTGGTTTAGTTTATGAGGGTAAACAATATACATGAAGTGTTGTGCAATCGCTCAAATTAGCAATAAAAATATTCTTAATGGACATATTAAGAATGTTCTTTATAAAAAATAAAAAAGGAGTTAGTGTTATGCAGTTACCCGAAGACCTTAAAAATTTTTTAGGAATAAATCCAGCTAGACATAAAACAGAAGGGTTAAGTTTAGATCCATGCTTTTCACATCTCATCATACATAAGGAAATACATGGGGATAAAGTATTCGTGCCATTAGATTTAAAGAGAATTTGGAATCGTTTATAGCAATGAAATCAATCAAAGGTTGCTCTATTTATTATCATATACTTTGTAATGATGGGTTTAGGTATTAAATGTGGATAAATTTTGAAGGTATATAAAGCCCTGTTTTCATCATTCTAAAAGTAATATCTTTATAAAAAAGGAGGCGTTATTCATGACAGTAATCAATGACGTTAAGACAACTCTTGCAGGTTTGAAAAGTGCTCAGGCAAGCTTCGAAACCTTTTCACTGGGTACGGACAATGAACAAGCAAAGCAGCTTTACCAGAATGCGGCTAAACAAACTCAGTCCGTTATTGACACCATTGAACCACGTATTCAACAAATCGAACAAGAAGAACCCCAATACAAACAACAATAATGTACAAGCTACCGACCTCTTGGTACACTTCCATCTTCAAAACCCTTCTCGAATCGAGAGGGACTTTTTGATTACATGGGTATATAAATGTATTGAATGAGGCAATATAATAAAGGCTTTTCCTTTCAAAGCACCTTTGACTTAAAAGTCCTTACTCTTTATGAGTAGGGGCTTTTTTGCTTTGCAGAATGAATAGAAATTAATTGAATGAATACACTTTCAATAACCCTTTTAAAAATGAAAACCATCTCTTGATACCCTTCTTCTTAAGGAGGGTCTTTTTATTTCTGTATATAAAGTAATTGAATGGATAAAATACTTTTAATATGTTAACCATAAGGGTCACTCCCTCCAGATATTAACCCTTCTCTTAATTGAGAGGGGACTTTTTATATGCAATTCAATGTTGGATTGGTGATAGGTTTTGATTAGTCGTATTTTTTGTATATTAAATTTTTTATGGATATTTATCAGGATATTGAACAATTTAATAAAGTGCCTAAGGGCGACTTTTAAATACGGAGGGATTTTTATGGATAATAATACGAACGGGGCAGGTTAGTTCAAGAAGAACTCAACTTTACAATTTTTAGTGACAAGTTTCATAGTATTGGCTATTATACAATTATTATTATCCAAATTTTTGAAGGAGGAAGGAGATGATTAATATAAAACTGAATAAATGGTACTGTTTGTTAGGGGCTTTATTCTATTTTATCTATGCTTATAGAACTTACATATATGAAGGGGTACAGCTTCTAGATTTTTTAAACTTAGTGGTGAATTTTGGAATTGTTTTAATAATCTCTATATGGTTAATTAGTAAATCAGAAGTGAAAAATGTTTTGAATTTTGTTATTTTATTTGTATTTGTCATATATTTATTTGTATTACATTCATTTGTAGCTTACATTGATATTCCTTATTACATAACGCAAGAGTATGTAGGAAATCTATATGTGAATATTGAACGAATAAATTTTATCCCTTTTAAAACTATTTATAGTAATTTATTTGGTAAGGTTGTTGCACCTGTAACAATAATACAAACGGTAGGAAATTTATTTTTATTGTTACCATTAGCTTTTGCATTGTTATTTTTACAGATTATAAACAACAAATATAAAGCTGTAATAGTTATTTTCTTAACAACAGTTTTTATCGAGATGTATCAGCTTCTAGATAATTTCATCACTTCAGGATATAAGTATTCTGGAGGGGGACAACGAGCAATTGATATAGATGATGTTTTATTAAATACAATTGGGGGGTTAGTTGGAATAGCGTTGTATTTCAATTATAAAAAGTTGTTTTTAGGTAAAGCCCTTGATAGAAAGAACTTCACAACACAGATTTAACATATTATTGTCACCCTTCTTGTTCAACGGGTGCGATAGTTCAAGTAGAAGGTCGCATTTTTTTTCGACAAGAAAGATTGTGAAATGTTGTACTTAAACTAACGGGTGCTTTACTTCAATAAGGAAGGTTGCTGAGGCAGCCTTTTTCTTATGGCACTAACGGGGCAGGTTAGTTGAGGGATATTGTGAAACATTTCCATATAGGAGAATAGAAAAATAAGCTAATATAGGTTAAGGTAAGCCTTTAAGAACAGGACAGGAGGTTTTGATGTTGAAACCACATACTCAAGGTTTTATCGCCTGCCTTATAGCAGTCATTTTAGCTGCGTTAACTATTTGGTTTAAGACTGGAACAGTTAATTTAGAACTTATAATATTTTTTATATCTTGCCTCTATGGTACTTATCTTCTTATTTCTTTTTATTATAATCGAAAAAGTAAAAACTAGATTTGTTCTTCAACGAGTCGCATTAGTTATAGAACATTGATTGATTGGGGCAGTTTACAGATTTTTTTATGGAGCTAAAGGGACAGAATAGTTGAAGAAGAACATAAGAAAAACAGTGTATTTGTAAAAACTAATTTCTATTACTTGAATTCTGGGTGGTTCTAATGACAAAAAGATTTAAAACTATTTTAATGACGCTAATCATAATATTATTTTTATTTATGGCTGGTAAACATCTATTGGATTTCTTATTTGAGGATATGTGTGGAAACGATATTAAACAAAAAACCCCTTCTCCCAGTGGTGAGAATGTGGCTTACATTTTCGAAAGAAGTTGTGGTGCGACAACGGGATATTCACCCCAATTATCGATTTTAAATAAAGAGGATGATTTCCAAAATGAATCAGGAAATACATTTAGGTCAAATAAAGATTTTTCGATTGAATGGCTTAATGAAAAGAACCTAAAAGTTATCTATGATAAATCTTCTGAAACTTCCGAAATGGATAAAAAGGTTAATGGGATTAAGATTGAATATGTAGGTAAATAAAAGCCTGTTATATTCTTTTAAGTTATTAAGCTAACAGGTGCTTTATTTCTATATGGGGCTGGAAACAGCTCCATTTTCTTAGTGAACTAAAGGGGCAGTTTAGTTGTATAAGAAAATGTTAAATTAGAGAGTAGAAGGTGATGAGGATAGTAAGTAATTACAGTTGATAATAGGGGATGTATATATGAATTGGAACTGGAATGAAACCACTATAGAATTTCCATTCTCGTCCGAAAACTTAAAGAACTTGTTAAATACCGTATGTAGAAAAGAAAACAGATTTTCACAATTTGAGTTTATTAAGTGGTGTGATAACCTCACAATGGCTTTTGAGGAAGATGAAGCTGAAGCTGAAGCATATAATGAACTTGATGAAATAGCTTTTGGGATAGCACGAGATATTGAATGTCAATGGGATTTATTTTTGGTAAATAATTACTCATTAAAAGAATTGCAGAATTTAGACCTCTCAAAAGTAAAGTTACCTCAAGATTGGTTTAAAGAGTGGTTAAAGCAATTAAACGAGGAATAAAAGGTAACTCCTTATTATACTACCGGATGCGTTAGCTGCTGTCTTTTAGGTAGCTTTTTCTTTATGGAACTATCGGGGCAGGTTAGTTGACTAACAATAATTTACAATTGTATGTTTGGATGATAATCTGTAAATAAATTGAGGGGGAATAAGGTTATGGAAAAAGTTGATTACGTTGAGTTAAAACATTTTTCGAATGAATATTTAGATGTATTAAATTCTTTTGAACTTCCTGAAGAACAAGTGCAGTTCACTGCATTACCAAACAAGATTTTAGAGGCGACAGAAGGGCAACATCGGATGTTATTTTAAGTGAGAATGAACCTGTAGGTTTCTTTTTATTACATT
>NZ_JAGGQV010000034.1:0-38056 GCF_018613135.1 Bacillus sp. ISL-57
AACTCCCATGAAAATTAAAAAAGCTCAAAATCCAGAAAAAACCACAACAAAATAGACCCAGTAAAAACGCCTTTTAAAAAAAGGCTGAGCCATATGAGTAATCTGATTGAGTTTGGTCAATCGTTAAACAAAAACCTCCAATCACAGCATATTAAGTAGAGGCTAGCGCGACGACCAAAAAAGGATTAATCTCCCATGAGTGCTACCCATAAAGGCGCGACAGTCGGTGGTACACCGTGGTCGTCGGAGTCAGACTAACGGATGGGCTCAAAGGCACCATAGTTCAACGACCTTCTTCGCCAGCCATTAAAACATTATCGACATAGAGACCAATTTTCATTCTCTGTGGTGAAGCGCTGATTTTTGCGCTTCATGAATGGCTAACGAGGCAGTTTAGTTGTATAAGAAAATGTTAAAGGTGATGAGGAAAGTAAGTAATTACAGTTGATAATAGGGGAAGTTTATATGAGTTGGAACTGGAATGAAACCTCAATAATTTTCCTTAGAGAAAAGAATTTGAAACCAATGTTTGGTTGGCTGCAAACTTCTATTCCTTGTTATCCTGAAACATTGAACTTAAAAACATTGGTCCACACTCGTCCGATAGGTTTACGTCCTTCTATAGAATTAGAACCAAAAAACCACCCATTATCCTTAGAGCAAAGAAAAGGAATGGGGTATAAAAGAATAAAGCAGATAGCAGAAGATTTGTGTAATGTAGAAGAAAAATAAATGAATTAACGGGTGCTTTACTTCAATAATGAGGTTGCTGCGGCAGCCTTTTTCTTATGGCACTAAAGAGGCAGGTTAGTTCTATAAGCTAAAGGATTATTATTGATATTAATGAATTACTTGTATACTTTTAATTACTTTTTGTGAAATAATATGTAAATGTGGAAATGTTAGTGCGGAAATTTAATCCCAGAACAAATAAAAAGATAAATAAAATCGTATAACAAAAAAAGATAACATTTTAAGCCTTTTTTTAATTGGTTACCCCTCCATACAATCCTTCACGCTTTCAATAAAAGTGCTTTTAATAAAAAAATACACATTTTTACTATAATTAAGTTATGTTATAAACATAAGAAAATATTTACAAGGGGAAAAAATGAAAAATTCAAAGTTGGATTACAACCTGATTACACTTTTACTTTTACTATTTATAACAAGTTGTATAGCTATATTAAATGCTCAAGATTTTGGCCAATATGAAGGGAATTTTTTATTTAGACAAATAACCTGGTATATTGTGGGAATCGGAATAATCGCAGGAATTATGTATTTAGATTCTGAACAGATCTTTCGCTTGAATTGGTTTATTTACTCATTTAGCATAATTCTATTAATCGCATTAATTTTGGCACCTGAATCAATAGCTCGTAAAATAAATGGAGCCAAAAGCTGGTTTCAACTTCCGGGAATCGGATCACTACAACCAGCTGAATTCACAAAAATATCTTTGATAATTTGTTTAAGTTTCTTAGTACAAAAACATCATGAAAGATATTTAGATAAAACTTTAAAAACAGATTTGTTACTGTTAATTAAGATGGGAGCTGCTACAGCTCTTCCTATACTTTTAATTATGCTACAACCAGATTTAGGTACGTCTTTAGTTTTAATATGTATTTTTACAGGGATTTTTATTGTTTCGGGAATATCATGGAAAATCATAAGTGTTATTTTTATTATCATTTCCTTAATTTCTGGTATTCTAATATACTTAGTCTTTTTCAACCCTGATATTCTTCAATCAATGGGGTTCGCAACCTATCAATTAGGAAGAATTTATGCTTGGATCGATCCAGAATCTTATGCATCAGGTGAAGGCTATAATCTAACCAAAGCATTATTAGCCATTGGTTCAGGAGGGGTATATGGTTATCTGGAAAAGGGTATATATGTTCCTGAAGCACATACGGATTTTATATTTAGCGTTATTTCTTCTAAATATGGTTTCTTTGGAGCTAGTATTTTGGTAACAATTTATTTTCTCCTTATTTCGAGTATAGTGAAGTTAGCTCTAGACGTAAAAAATAGTTTTGAATCTTACATTTGCACCGGTGTTACTTCCATGATTTTTTTCCATGTTTTTGAGAATGTCGGGATGAATATAGGCCTAGTACCTATAACAGGAATACCATTACCTTTTATAAGTTATGGAGGAAGCTCATTAATTGGTAATATGTTAGCGATGGGGTTAGTCTTTTCAATAAGCTATCGAAAAAAAACATTTATGTTTGGTTAAGATGGCTAAGTATTCCCAGGATTAATTCTAGGTGAGTTTTTATTAAGAAAGCTATTTATTAGACGGTTAAACCGTCTTTTTTTATGTCTCAGTCTTTGTCAACTCAATAAATTTTATGCAACTAAAGGGCAGGTTAGTTGAACAAGTTTCTTAAAAAACCTAAATGGGATTTAGAGTACCTACCATCCATAGGTACGTCTTTATGTACTTCACTGTTAATCATTTGGTAACAACTTTTGATTTGGATAGATCATCTTGTTCATTTAACCTGCTTCATCTATAGTAGATGGATATAAAAGGTGTAGAGGTGAAGAGATGTCATTGCGGCTGTTACGGTATTTTATTTTTTTTCTCGGATTAACTTTCTTTGGATTAGGGAATGCGATTGCGGTGAATGTTCAATCCTTGGGGCTGCATCCTTGGGAGGTTTTAAACGTCGCCCTGTTCGAGTGGTTCGGTTTCACAATTGGGACGTGGAGTGTCATGTGTGGTTTAGTACTTGTGTTGATCGTCTTTGTCGTGGATAGGAAGTATATTAATATTGGTACCTTTCTAAATGCCTTGTCAATCGGCCCGATCATGGATTTCTTTTTGCATCTCAACATTCTTCCTCATGAAACGAAGCATTGGTGGTTGAATATACTCATATTGTTGACAGGTATCATCATAACCGGAATTGGCGGAGGGATTTATGTGGCTGCGGGAATTGGGGCAGGTCCCAGGGATGGTTTCATGCTTTCCGTTTCGGAAAAAACCGGGTTATCGGTCAGTTGGGCAAGAATCGTTGTCGAGAGCCTCATCTTGATTATCGGGTTCATCCTTGGCGGTCCAGTGTTTATTATGACATTTGCATATACCTTTATTCAAAGCCCAGTCTTTCAGTTTTCCATGAAGCTGATGCGTTCCTTTATCGCTAGTTTGGAGCAGAAGCGAAAAGGACAATTTGAAGTTCCGTTATAATGGGAGAGGATGTCCTTTGGTACACCATGGTCGTCGGAGTCAGACTAACGGATGGGATCAAAGGCACCATGGTTTAACGATCTTCTTCGCCAGCCATTAAAACATTATCGGCATAGAGACCAATTTTCATTCTCTGTGGTGAAGCGCTGATTTTTGGGATTCATGGATGGCTAACGGGTGCGTTCGTTCTCTAAAAGGCTGCCAATTGGCGGCTTTTTTTATAAAACAAAAAAGGAGCTATATAGCTCTGGTAATTTTTATAATCCAAAAGGTTCAGTCCTTGTTATATATATCAAAAGGACGACGTCAACTTGCGTCATAACAAACATAGGCACAAATTGATCCCATTTCCTTTGCCAATCCGGTTGCTTCATTTTCAAATTCAGTTACCCATCTGTTCGCTGCACTCAACACGAGCCCATACTCTAAATATTCCATCAAGATAGTTTAAGGTGGGAGTGAGATAGTTTAATATAAATGGAGGATTAAACCGTCACGTTGATGATGTACTTTCTGTCTGAAAGATGTAAAATATAGGTTTAATTGAAGTTCATCTTATTTACATAATGTAGCATAATGAAGGGTTAAGTGATAATACAATCAGGAGGAATTTTTCAATGGCTTTGTCCGAAATGAATAGTAATTTATTTAGAATGATTAATAATCTAGGTAAACTATACACGGATTTAAATCCTTTCTTTGTATTCATCGCTGAATACATGATTTTTTTCTTAGTATTGGCAGTCCTGATGTTTTTGTTTTCTCGTAGTAATAAAAATAGAATCATGGTAATCTGTGCATTTATTGCATTAGTTATCTCGGAAATACTGGCGAAAATAGCAGGGCAATTCCACTCGAATTATCAACCTTTTGCTGAGTTGCCCAACGTTAATAAGTTAGTTGAAAAAGCAGTCAATAATTCATTTCCAAGCGACCATACGATCATATTTTTTTCATTTTGCATAACCTTCTGGTTGTTCAAAAGGGGTTGGGGATTTTTATGGGGAATTTTGGCTGTTCTTGTAGGCATTTCTCGAATTTGGGTAGGTGTCCATTATCCAGCAGATGTTCTTGTCGGAGCCATCATCAGTATCGTTTCAGCGATGATCGTTTACAAAATTGTTCATAAGTTAAGTCTGACCAAGAAATTTTTGAGAAATCAAGAGGTGGGCGGACAAGCCATTCTATCTGCCCTATCCAAACAAAAGAAAGGTCAGTCAAAGGACTATTAGAAAAGGGTTAAATAATATACAAATTAGCAGACCAAATCGGTCATTGCTTATTTGCATTTGTTGTTTTAAGTCTTGTTTCAAGAACCAAACGGAGCAAGACAAAAAATATGTAATTATCAAAAGCTGATTTACTTTTTGAAATGAAAATTATTGAACAGGAAGTTTTAATCAACGATTCTTCAACGATAAGAAAAGGTTGCTAAGGCAGCCTTTTTCTTATGGCACAAAAGGGGCAGGTTAGTTGAATAAAGGGAAAAAAGAATGCAATAGTTTTCATTTTACTTAGAAGCTGTAAGTTATTATAACTAAGCATTTATATAAATAATGACATGACTGTAGGCTATTTTTCATACAATATTTTTGGGGTGGAAAAATGACAAGAGCAAAATACACAAGTTCAGACGTTGACTTAATGGCAAGGATGATGAGAGCAGAAGCCGAAGGTGAAGGAAAACAAGGAATGTTATATGTTGGAAATGTAATTGTGAATCGTCTTGTAGCTAATTGTTTAGACTTTAAAGGTTTAAGAACAATTCCACAAGTAATTTATCAAGTACAAGGAGGAAATTATTCTTTTGAAGCTGTTCAAAAAGGGAATGTATTTTATCAAAGAGCGAGGGGTATTGAAAGAAGATTAGCAGAACAGAATTTGAAGCACTGGAGACAGCATCCGGCTAGATATGCTCTTTGGTACTTTAATCCACATGCTCCATGCCCTCCAACATGGTATGATCAACCACATACTGGTCAATTTAAAGACCATTGTTTTTATGAACCAAAACCTGGAACATGTGATAGTGTTTATAGAGGTTAAGCTTACTCTTTGAGTAAGCTTTTTTACATATTTAAAATAGTTATCCCAAATAAAACTTTTAGTAATGGTTTTATCTAAAAAAGTAAGATTGTGAATTATTGTACTTCAGCTAACGGGTGCTACCTGAAGATCAGAGCTGTCTTTAAGGCAGCTTTTTCTTAATGAACTCCCTCGGTTTTATAGATAATGCTCAAAGGGGCAGTATGGTAATAAGGTGAACAGCAGTAAAGAATCGAAAAAGTATAAGGATAAACAACTTTTAATTGAGAAATACAAAACGGAGTCGATTATAATAGGTTTGTTAATATAAGTTCAAGGAACTGAATAATGATTGGAGTGATTCTTAATATGATTGATTTTGAATGGTATAGAAGCTTTATTTATATATATAAATATAATTCGGTGTCGGAAGCTGCAAAAACACGTATCATGACACAACCTGCTATGAGTCAGCATTTAGCTGCTTTAGAAGCTGAGGTTGGGGAGCTTCTATTTATAAGAACCGCAAGGAAAATGGTCCCTACTGAAAGGGGAAAAGAATTATATTCACAGTTGGCTCCTCTTGTTGAATCCTTAGAGGCAGCTACATTAAGTTTTAGAAGTGCTTCATTTCCAACTCTTTCTATAATCAGAATTGGTTCAGCAATTGAAAACTTTTATGAAATTATTCTAAATCAGCTTCAAGAAATTCAAACATGTACGGTTTCTTACTTTGGAACTGCCGATGAGCTATTGGAATTGTTGAAAGAAGGTACAGTAGATATAATTGTCACTTCAAAAAAAAATCCAGTTCCAGGCATTGAATATATTACGTTATTTGAAGAGGAATTTGTTATTGTTGCCCCAAAAGAATTGGAAATAGAAGAGGGTACTAACTATGAGCTAAAAGAAAAATGGCTTTCGTCACAAAATTGGATTAGTTATGGGCTAGACTTACCGATTATAAGAAGATTTTGGAGAGAGCATTTTAAAAAACGTCCAATTATGAAACCTATTCACGTCATTCCTAATTTACATTTGATTCTTAAAGCAATTGAAAACGGTGCTGGAATAAGTTTACTACCAACCTATTTGTTAGAAAATTCAATGGATGAGGCAAAATCCAAAATCATATTCGAAGATTTGAAAGTTAATAATAAATTGTTTATAGCCTATCAAACAAAAAACAAGCATCTTCCTGAAATAAATGATTTTACCCAGACAATCCGGAAAAAACAGTAATTTGCTTCTTATTTTTAGTCAATCATCCATCTACTTTGGATGATTTTTTTCTGTTGTATTCTGTATTGAAATACCTATAAATATATTTATCGTTAATGCGTGAAATCATAATTTGTTTTATGTATTTTCGCAGAGTAGAATAACGGTTGTAACAAATAAATCATTATTAGGAGGGAATGATAGTGCTGAAAAACACTTTGATGGTTAAAAGTAATCATATAGAAGATACAGTATATACAAATAAGATGAAATGTGAGGTGGATTTCAAATGAACGAACAACACTTAGCACAGACATCGCCTAAAGCACGACACGGGAACCGGTTTGCGTTAATAGCTTTGGCCGCAACGTTCTTTGGGGTAGGAATAACAGAATTTATCAGCATAGGTGTTCTTCCTGCTGTTGCGAATGAATTCGGTATATCGGTATCAACTGCGGGATTAATTGTATCTATGTATGCACTAGGAGTTGCAGTAGGGGGACCTATTTTAACTTCTTTAACAGCTAAGGTTCCGCGGAGAAAAGTATTATTATCCGTTATCGTTTTGTTTATTATTGGGCATATCATAACGGCTGCTGCTCCTGTTTTTAGTATCGTATTAACGGGGCGCATAATCTCAGCATTCGCACATGGTGTATTTTTCGCCATAGGTTCAACAGTCGCCGTTAGTCTTGTCCCTAAAAACCGTCAAGCAAGTGCCATAGCGTTTGTATTTGGAGGATTTACGGTTGCTACTGCCATTGGAGCTCCTTTCGGTACTTATATTAGTGATATGTTTGGTTGGAGAATTCCGTTTTACGGAATTGCGTTTATTGGTTTGATTGCGCTTATCCTTAATGCTATTGCGATTCCAAGTCAACAATTAAAAATAGAAACCCCTCCATCTTACAAAGATCAATTAAAGTTAGTAAGAAACGGGAGAATATTACTGATTTTAGCGGTAACCATTCTAGGATACGGGGGTACATTTGTAACCTTTACGTACCTTTCACCTATCCTTCAGGACATCATGGATATTAATGCTAAGAATGTTAGTATCATTTTGTTTGTATATGGGGTAGCCATTGCAATTGGAAATGCCATTGGAGGACGTTTGGGAGATCGGAAACCACTTAATGCTTTACTTAATATGTTCATCGTACAAGCTGTTATTTTATTGATATTTACATTTACAGCACCGTTTAAAGTAGTCGGTCTTATTACGGTTGTAGCTATGGGGTTGTTGGCATTTATGAGTGTTCCTATATTACAATCATACGTGTTGACCTTAGCACAACGTTATGTACCAAGTGCTGTTGATGTTGCTTCATCTCTTAATATCGCTTCATTCAATGGGGGAATTGCATTAGGCGCATATGTAGGTGGACTTACTACAGATATCATAGGATTACAACATACGCCTTGGATGGCCGCAGTAATGGTTGCAGGAGGGGTTCTTCTTACGTTCTACAGTATGGTGTTAGAAAAGAAAGAAAATAAATAATGATTCCTCTGTTGTGAAATATTACACTTAAACTAACGGGTGGGTTAGTTCGACAAGAAGGCCGCCAAGTTGGTGCGTGTAGTTGATTTCAAATTTTAAAGAAGATAGTAATTTAGAGGAATACGGGCTCTTTTTCCCAAAAACAAAAACGCTGCATTTGACCAATTTAGGCCGTATGCAGCGTTTTTCTATTTTAGTAGCTTACGGTAAGGTTGATTAATTTTTTGTGGCCACATAGCTTATTATTTTATAAATGCTCTACTATAGTTAGCAAATATTTTTTTCTTTTTTGTAAACATTTCCTTCACTAAATCGTTTAATAGGTGAAATGGAAGGGGGGTACCAGTGGATAATGAATTGTTACAACAATTGATGGGTGAAAAAATACAAATAATAAAAAGATATCTAATTAAAATTGGTTCCAACCCCTTAGATGCAGAGGATATTGTTCAAGAATCTTTATACAAATTGATACTCTATATTGATTCTGTTGAGCCAGAAAAAGTTTCAAGTTGGCTGTTCCGAGTAGCTTTAAATAACTATTATGATCTTTGTCGTAAACAGAACCGGAATGTAACTGTAACCATGGAAAATCAAGTATTCATTGATAATCAGCCATTGCCTGAGGAACATATTGACCATATCGAAAACCGGGAAGAAATCAATGCTACGCTTAATCAATTGAAACCTCTATATAAACATTTACTCGTTTTAAAGTACGAATTGGAATTAAGTTATGAGGAAATTTGCGAAATGTTAGATATGAAGCTCGGAACATTAAAAACGTACATATTTAGAGCCAGGACTCAATTTAAGAAGACTTATGAAAAAGGAGTGAAAGAACATTGAAAGAAAAGAATGATAGAAAAGAAAATATGTTTGACGATCATATAGAAGACTTGTTTGATGGAAATATTGAACAAACTGGAATGTTTGCAAAGACAATCAAAAAAGCACAACGAAAAACAATTTTACGTAATGTAATTATTTCAATTATTGTTTCAAGCATATTTATGCTCGGTTTTTTTGTTCTATTGCCCGTAATTAAGCAATATCAAGAGGATAAGGCTATTAGTGATTCAGGGCTTCATGATCATTATAATTTTACCAATCCGAATGTACATATTACAGGTTCTCAAACCATATCCAATGGTTTATTTAATGGAATCATAACCTTTGAGCAATATAAAATTATCAATGGAAAACCGATAGACTGGGGAGAGAAGAAAATAGAATACAGTCTGTTTGGTGGGGCACATTCCTTTGGAGGAGACCATTCACCGATACATTTAGAGCAGGTTAAAAATGGTCGTAGTTATGATAGATATACGAAGCAACTAATCATGGAATATTATCATCCGGAGGTAAAGTATGATTCGATGATAAATGATTTTCCTCGTTTAAAAAAGATGCCTGATAACCTTGCAGCTGAGTTAGCAATTTCATTCACTGAGAAATTGTCGCCGCAACAAGTGAGGGATTTGATACCAAAAGGTGTTTCACTCCAATGGTATTGGGTTGATATCTACGATAATTTGGATGATGAAACCATGCCGATACAGGCTAATGGCTTCAATTTTTACGGTTTTGAACATAGAAATGATGTTCCTAGTGAGGAGCTCTTTATTAAATGGTTAAAAGCGAGTGCATCACACGAAAGTGAAAATTACTATGATAAAGAAACTAAACAGGTGTATGAGTATATTAAAGGTAAAAACAAGGAAATAAAGACTGAGCAAATAAAAATTTTAGGTGCAGTTATAAGTGGTACACCTGAAAACTTAATGAAAGTTAAACACATTCCACAAGTGAGAACTGGTGTGTTGGGAGCAGTTACAAATAATTACTAACCACTATAGCTTAGATAATCCGTAGTTGAATAAGAAAAAAACCAATTTTCCTTTATATGGAGAGTTGGTTTTACATTTCCAAAATGGTTATTTATATAAACAAACATTCAATTGATTGCTTTTTATAGAACTAACGGAGCAGGTTTAGAGAAGGTATTACCAAGAAATTAGAGAATACGGTAATCATAGGGGGTGTTTGACTTGAATACTCGACAAGAAACTCCAGAAGAAAAAAGAGAGAGGTTAAGAAAGAACCCAAACGTTGCATTAAGAGATGGAATTAATCGAACTGAAAATGGAAATTTAGCAGATTTAGCTGACTAATTCTACTGTTATTATTTCTAGCCATGTTGTCAGCTCCTATGAATGTAATGTGTTGCTAGTCATAGGTTTTGATATTGTTAAGAGTTATATACATAGATTTTAAAATAAATTAAGACGAGGCTGCTTTTTTCTTATGGCACTAAGAGGCAGGTTTGTTAAAGAAGGAATTTCCATTTTCTACACAAATGAAAATGTGTAAATGGTATGATTAAATTTTAAATTGTACCGACTTAATTCTTAGGGGGTAATATATTCTTGAAAATAGTTAGAGTTATCTTAGCAATAATTGTTCTTGCTTTATCAGCCTATCAGATAATTACTCAAAATTTTGAGTTGATGCCGTATTCTATGTTGTTCTTAGGGGCAATTATGTTAGTAACAGGATTAGTCGAACTTCAAAAGGATAGAAAAAGATTTTGGGGGTATATGAGCATTGTTGTCTCTTTATTTCTTTTCTTTGTTTCCATACAGGGTTTCTTAATTAACTAGCGAGTGCATTTGCTTAAATAGGGGCTGTCTTTAAGGCAGCTTTTTTGTATGAAAACACAATAGTAAAAAAGCCAAGTGGGATGTAGTAACAGCCAAACCTTTTCCCGAAACAGTTGGCAATAAAGATGAAGAAGACTATTTTGGAATGGCAAAGACCTTTTGTAGCAAAGAAATTGCTGAAAAGTCTTGGCTTATACGTTTAGATTTCCCCAAAGCAACTGGAGCTAACTTAGGCCAAGGTCAAATATTTTTAGCTAAAAGTAAGGAAAAAGGATGGTTTGTTTGGTTTCAATACCATTAAACTGCTATTCCTTATAGAACTAACGGGTGCGTTAGCTGAAGATCAGGGTTATTCGTCACCAGACTCATGGTCGCAAGGAAGAGGTAACGCCGCAGGCGTGATCTATTAAGGATTAAATAGTACAAATTTTCTTCAACTAAACGGTGCTTTACTTCATTAAGGGAGTTGCTTTGGCAACTCTTTTTCTTATAGAGCTAATGTGGCAGTTAGTCCGAATCCTTAGTGTTTTAAGAAATTAGTTTTTCATTTGGGATTATCAAAGTCACCATTGATTAATGGGAGATAGAATCAAATATGGGAGAATTCATAATAGAACTATGCTTTTGAGGCACAATAAATTGAAAAGATAAAAAAAGGATGCAAAGCGAGGAATTTTATGAAAAAGGTTGTAATGTTTTTCCTATGTCTTCTTATCTTAATTCTTCCATCACAAGTTTTTGCTCAACGAAAAGTACCTATTTTAATTTATCATTCGATTGACGAGTTTACTGGGCAGGGTTCTAAGGAGCTATACGTAACTCCTGATAATTTCCAGAAACAAATGATTTATTTAAAAGACCATGGCTACACATTATTAACTTTTGATCGTTGGCAAGAAATTTATAAAGAAAAAAAACCCATTTTCATTACCTTTGATGACGGATACAAAAACAATCTGAATGCATTTGCTATCTTTCAGAAACTTGAAAACGAACGTTTTAAACCAAGTGGTACCATTTTTGTTATTTCTGACTTTATCGGTCGACCAAACCGATTATCGAAATCGGATTTAAAAATGATGGCTGATTCGGGTATAATCTCAATCCAGTCTCATACTGCTACACATCCTGATTTGACGGAAATAAAAAATTATGAATATGAACTGAAAGAGTCCAAAGATAAAATTCAAAAAATAACAGGCAAACCAGTTAATGTTCTTGCGTATCCATACGGAAATTTCAATGACAAAGTCGTAGAAGAAACGAAGAAATATTATTTGTTTGGACTTACGACAACTCCTGAACTATTTTCTGAGAAGGGCATTAAAGACGAACTTTATCTTTTACCACGAATTTATATCAAGTATTCAACTACTCTTGATGACTTTGCAAAGATAGTTGAAGGCGGCTCCTATACCAGGTAATCGCTTTTTCTTTTGGAACCAAGGGCTTAATATTGTTTATAAGAAATGGGGTAATTTAACTGCAAAGAGTATGTGGAATTTTGCACTTAAACTAACGGGTTCGTTAGTAGCATAAGAAAGCCACCAATTTGGTGGCTTTTGTTGGTTTGAAAAAAGTTCGAGAAAAAAATTTTATGATTTCGGATATTAGCATTTCTGTTTGTAAAAAAGGTAGAAGAATTGAAAACTATTTTTGATTTATTATTAATTTGTACTTGTATTTATGTAGTAAACAATGTTCCATTTAGTGCTTTAACATACCTAGCTGCAGATTTTTGAACTTGGTTATGGGCATCTTCTTTAATTACTCGGTGAAATGCGTCATATAAACGGCCAAAGTTCAATTCATTAACCCGATTTGCGATTCTTTCGACTGTTACACTTGGCATAGGGATGAAGTTTGGATAACTGTACATAAAACTTACCCATTGACGATCAGCAACGATCCGAATGATATCCCCAGTCAGTAAAATTCCGTTCTGGCTGTTTCCATTTTTCCATTCTAAAACGGTGCCGCCTTTAAAATGTCCGCCAATTCGCTGAAGTATGACACCTTCCTGTAATTCAAGCGATTCTCCAGACCAGAAAATGATTTTTTCGCTTTGCCTCGTTACCCAGTCTCTTTCATCTTCATGAATATAAATCGGAGTGTCAAAAGCTTCGGCCCATTCCACTTGACTAGAGAAATAATGAGGGTGAGATAACGCAATAGCATCGATTCCACCTAAATCTTCAATTTGGGTAATCGTATCTTGATCAATATATGTAATACAGTCCCATAATAAATTAAAATTCTTATCTTGTATTAGATAAGCAGTTTGTCCGATTCCAAAATTCGGACTAGTATTTATGCTATATAACCCCTCTTCGTCAAGATTAAAAGAATTTTTAAATATTCCATCTTTTTTCATTAGTTCCAATGTTGTCCATGTCTGCCCTTTAGGACTAATATATTGTCTTTCTTCCCCGCAAATCAAACATTGATTGGGTACTTCTTTAGAACCTTCATATTGGACTCCACATGTTTCACAAATATAATTAAACAAAAAACTTTCCCCCTTATTTACAAAAAACTTTATTAATTATTATAATTAAATAAGGTAATATTTTGAAATTTAATGCTCAAATTCCCCTTCCTGCATCCATGCTATCATTCTTATGGAACTAAAGGGGCAGGTTAGTGCTATAAAGCGTCCAGGGGTTATAATTAAGGATGCAGCTTTATTAAAAAACTGACAAGTTATTATGTTAGAGAAGAGGATAACAATGAAAAATAGAGAGGGAGCTATCGGTTACTGTTTGGGAATGGGTAATACATATGAAGATTATCCATTTCGTGATAAGAATTGGACGTTAATGCGACATATAGATAACAAGAAAGTGTTTGCGTGGATATTTGAAAAAGATGGCCATATTTGGATTAATGTGAAATGTGAACCCGGTTTGTTGGATTATTGGCGTCAGATGTACCATTCGGTAGTTCCGGCATTTCATCTTAATAAGGACCATTGGAATTCAATAATTCTTGACGGTACTGTTCCAAAGGAGGATATTTACGAAATGATAAAACAAAGCTATATGTTAACTAAAAAAAATAATAGTAAAGTAAATTTCAAAAAGTGAAGGCATTGATTCAGTAGGAAGGATTTATGCCGAACATACTATGATTGTGAAATAATCTAATTACACCTAACGAGTCCGTTAAGGGTAGCCAGTTTTACTGGTTGACCTTTTTTTAATAGAATCTAAGAATAATGAACTTATTGCTGTTGGTGTGAACTTTGACTTTGCTCAAGAAGATGAATTAAAACAAGCTGATTTTGTATGAATAATTTCAAAGAAATCTTAGAGTTAGTTTAAACTTCAAAAGGCTGCCAATTGGCGGCCTTTTGAAAATACGGTTCTTAGCATTATCATACATTCGCATTAAAGTGAAAAACTACCCAGTTGTGTCCACCGTTTATTCGTACTGTGACACAATCGTTATGTATTTCTCGGGTTTGTGTCTACCCTCAAATCCGCCTTGTTTCTGGAATAATTTTTAAAATGTAGCAAATTCTATTCATAACGTGTTGTTGGGGCCCCTTAGCAACAATTCTGGTGACCCGTTTTCAATTTATAGAAGTATTTCAAATCCTAAAAAATCAAACCATACTATCTATAAGAGGTGAATTTTTTTAAATGAATTTCCCTGAAATACATACAAACTTTTGGGACGCCGTGATAGCAATACCTGTTATAATGCTCCTAACTCAAATAATTAAAGTTTACTTTAATGTTTCAAAAAAAATTGTACCTTCCATAGCACTGGCACTTGGCCTGATGATTTCCATTTTCATTAGTCATAGGCACAGCTTAGTAGCAGGTATCTTTATGGGTTGGTTTTATGGTTATGCTGCGATTGGAAATTATGCTGCCCTAAAAACGACCATAATAGCTTATAGAAATAAAGAATAAGACTACTTTCCCACTATAAGCTGCTTGAATAAAATGTCTTAAACTTAAATAAATGTCCATTTTCAGGCCATCCTTTTAAGGGATGGTTTTTAGCTTTTAAAATCGTTGAACAATTTGTGTCAACTCCGCGAAAAGTTTTATAGAACTTTCAGGGCAGAACAACTGGAATGGTGCATATGGTAAAATAATGTAATAGGTGGTGACGATATTGAAAAAGTATCTTGTGTTTTTAATCAGTTTCGTAATGATATATATGGTATTCCAAATAGGATCAGGTTTGATTCTTACTGCTTCTTATACTCCCGATTTTTCTTCGGTAGAGAGTAATTTAAGTCAAGAAGTAGTGTTTGGTAAGACTTCAATTCCATTACTGGTAACATTGCTAACTGCTACATTAGCTTATTTTATTTCTCAAAAGAAATTTAGAATCTCAAAAAAATAAATAAATAAATAAATAACGGGTACGTTTAGCTGAAGATCGGAGCTGTCTTTAAGGCAGCTTTTTCTTATGGCACTAACGGGGCAGTTTAGATAAACAAGGGTTTGGATTTTTATGGTAGTATTTTTGAGGAGGATGAAGTTTTTAATGAAGAATCTAAACCAAATTTCTCTTGTTTTTCAAGGTGGGACAACAACCACTAAAATAAGCCGGGGGGTTAAAAAATATGAAACAATTGGGGACGTTATACTTTTTCTGTGGAAAAATGGGCGCAGGAAAATCAACTAAATCAAAACAATTGGCGATGGATAAACATGCGGTACTGTTGTCTGAGGATGAATGGCTTTCATCTCTTTATCCCGATCAGATCTCATCATTTGAGGACTATCTAAAATTCTCAGCGCAGCTCAAACCGTTGGTGAAAAAACATGTCCAAAACATATTAAGTGTCGGTACAGATGTAGTGATGGATTTTCCAGCTAACACTCAAAAACTGCGAAAGTGGTTTTTGGATATGGCGTCAGAGGCCAATGCAAACCATCAACTAATTTTCCTTAATCTAAATAACGAGCAATGCTTACGTCAAATTGCACAAAGGCGTAACGAACAACCTGAAAGAGCAGCTTTTGACACGGAAGCGATGTTTATTCACGTTAATCAATTTTTTGAAGCACCAGAAGCATCCGAAGGTTTAAATATTTTAGAGTTTAGTGGAAAAGAATAACAAGGAGTTCAATGCAGCGTTAAATAGATGATTCGTGTGTAAAGAGTACCTTCTGTTCTTGGAGGTACTCTTTATGATATAAAATGAAATGTGAGTAAGAAAAGTTTTAATGTATATATTAAAATCGATGTTACTTTGTGAAGTGGTACACTTAAACTAACGGGGCAGGTTAGTTCCATAAGCGTTGTGTACTCGAAATACGAAGGCTTAGTTTATTTATTTTTACCCAACTTCTCGTTACCCCGTTTAAAGTTACCCGTAATTTTAGCTAACAATACCTGTAGTTCTGTTATATTATTTTCAACTTCATTGATTCTTTCTATTAGACGCAGAGCCTCCCTATCCTTTAAAGATTTAATTTGTTTACCTTTGTAATAGATTACTACTGCCCCTTTTTTCGTTATTCATAAGTAAATGGTTCTTCATTTAATCTGTTCCGTTTGTCTATATCACTCACTGCACCGTCTCCCTACTTATTTTAGTTCAAAGATATATTCAAAAAAGGCAGTTGATTACTTATTCACAGTCTGTGTCAAATCTGCGATAAGTCTTATAGAACTAACGGATGTGTGCGTTAATTAGTGAGCTGTGACGATCGGCCCTTTTCTTACAGGATAGTTTGAATAAGATATGAGTAATCAGCATAATTCTTATTCCAAAATAGATATATATCCGTTTCGGATCTATTCATTAATTCATATCCTATTAAGACTAGGGAGGAGATGAATAGATTGGCATCTAATGATGAATTGATTTGTCAAAAGTTTGCTAGGATTATCGGCGGCCAAGAGGGATTTGCGGGTGGCAAATGTGTGGCAACCATAAATCGAAATGAACTCAAAGTGAAAATTTTAGGGAAACGTTTTAGAGTAACTTCTTCTTTCTCATTTGAATCCAGAGATAATCATACTGGACGGGCATTGTGCCTAGGCAGGGTAGCACTCTTGCAAAAAGAAGTCGAGAGTTTTGTTGCTTCCATTCTTAAACAAGGAATAATAGTTTCATCCATACACAATGAGTGGCTTTTCGATAAACCGAATTTGGTTTACGTTAATATCGAAGCTGTTGATGATCCATTAGTTTTTGCAAGGAAAGTCAGAAAAGCGCTACGGAACTAACGGATATCCCCAAATTGGTAATCTGGAGCTGGCATAAACAAGGTAAAAAACGAGTTTTGTTGAACGAAGGGTGCGTTAGCTGCAGGCTGGGGCTGTCTTTAAGACAGCTTTTTCTTATGCAACCATCGGTGGAAGAAGGTATTTATTGATCAGCTAAAGAATAGTATTCGGTAAAGGTTGATTTTAAGGAATAAACTAACTTAATATCAGGGGGCAAAAATGGTTGATAATAGTTATGAGAAACAACATCTGAAAAAACTCAGGACTTTTACTTATATCGCGATAGCATTAATATTTTCAATGATCTTTCTATTTATTAGCATTTTTCTTTTGTTTTTTTCTATGTCAGGCATTTTAGACTTTGTGTATTTTACACCCCAAATAGCAATTTTCTCATTCTTGATTTCTTGTGTGTTTTCTGTTTTAGCTATAAAAAATCTCTTTGGTAAGATATTGTTAGCATTAAACATATTTCTCATGTTATTTATGATTTTTTATGGTCCATAACTAGATACCATTAAATGAGGACTGCACATTTTAGACATGACTAATATGTGCAGTCCTTTTTCTATCAATTGTGGAAAAATGTTTGTTTTTTGAAGGTGATTCTCTTATTTTGTTGTATTTTTACTAATTGATGGATTAATTAAAAATACAGCAAAAAACGGAGGGAAATCACATGTTTAACAATTGGAAAAAAACACTGATGGCTGGAGTGATCAGCTTATCCTTGCTAGGTACTGGGTATGTCAGTCATGACCTGATCTCCTCGCAAAACGTCTCGGCTGAACCGGCAGCTAATAATGCACCAGGGCATTTGAAAAAAGCGGAGTCTTCCCAGCTTGATGAAATTATCAAACGTGGATACATCCGGGTAGGGATGACGGGGGACTACAAACCATTTACCTATTTGAACCCTGAAACGAATGAGTATGAAGGCTTTGACGCGGACGCTGCCAAGGAGCTTGGCAAAGATCTTGGTGTAGAGGTGAAATTTGTCGCTACCACATGGCCTACGATGATGAAAGACCTGCAAGCGGACAAATTTGATATCGCTGTGGGCGGTGTGACCCGCAACACTGCCAGACAAAAAAGCGCTTATGTATCCCAAGGTTACCTTTCATTCGGTAAGGTGCCTTTGATTCGCAAGGAAGATAAAGACAAGTATCTGACCATTGAAGATATCAACAAGCCTTCTGTGCGCATTGGGGTAAATCCAGGCGGAACAAACGAAGAATTTGTCCGTCAGTATCTAAGTGATGCTAACATAACGGTTGTAGAAAACAACCTTGATATCCCACATCTTGTAGCAGAAGGTACGTATGATGTTATGATCACTGACACAGTAGAAGCAATGCTGTATGCAAAAGCTGATTCAAGACTGCATGCGGCTCAAACCGACAAGCCTTTCACAAACAGTGAAAAAGGTTGTCACCATGTTGGAAAATGGCGAAATCACACCAGAAGAAGCCATTAAGCTCTTAAAAGAGGAATAGGGAGGAATTTATCATGAAAGAGGAAATTACAAGAGTGTTAACAATGGTTCAAGAAGGAAAGATTGATGCAGATAAGGGATCAGAGTTGATTCAAGTCTTAAAAGAAAAAGAAGAAACAGGTAAAAAGCCTTTGGAAAAACCGACAAAATATTTAGATAAAACATTAAAAATTCGTGTTGTATCAGCCGAAAATGATAACGTCACGGTCAACTTGCCTATAAAACTGGTCAAGGTAGTATTAATGGCTGGACACAGCATCGCAGCGAGTATTCCTCAATCGGAAAAATACGTTAAAGATGTAGACATGAGCCTTATCATGGAGGCAATCGAAAACGAATTAGATGGCCAAATTGTTGATATTAAATCGGCAAACGGGGATACCGTTTCAGTCATCATTGATTAGTGAGTTGTTTATGATGCATGTAAAAGTGAAAGCAAAAGACGTACGGTTTACCATCCCAGTTCCATATGCCATTTTAAATATTGTTATTTCCATTTTATCTTCAAAATTTCTTCAGCAAAATGTAAACAAATGGACAAAAGAGCACTTTGAAAGAAAAAAACTGGACTTCACCTTTCCGTTAATAGACAAAAATATGCTAAAGCCTATCGTCAAGGAACTGAAAAATTATAAAGGAATCGTGCTAGTTGATGTCAGAGCTAAGGACGGTACCGAGGTTAAGGTTAGACTATGATTTATTATAGAATACACCGACCACGACTGGCATTTTGAAGGAAAATCCTAATTTCTCACAAAGTTATTTAATTTTAAAAGCTTAAACAAGCATAACCCCGTTCTATGTTGTTGCGCCCGATTGTTGACGGGCGCTTTTTTAATCGCGCATTGCTCCTGCCTCTCGGGAAGTCATTGCACCCTGTCCTTCGCTTACATCTTTTTGAATTTGTTGTTTTACTTTTTGTGCATCAGTTCCGGCAAATTCCGGTTTCATGATGGAACCCGAGTTCCCTTTAGATGGTTGATTCTGCTGCATACAATTCCTCCTCAATTTATGTTTAACACTCTTATTATTTACAAAAAGGTTCAAGAGTACTAATTGATTTTAAATGAAGTCCCCAAACTAACACCTTCAACTCATCGGGTATGGAATTCTATATAAATGCTATAACAAAGTTGATTGGAGAGAAAGGTGCGAAACTCCTGCGGGAAAAGCGAGTCTGTAGCGGAAATCCGCTGCAAATTGTAAAGTCCATAAAAAAACGTGAGGCAAACTCGATTTCTTCAAATTTGTTTACAGTCTCAGCAATTCCTTAATAAGAAATGCTTTTCGTATTCAGCTAAAGGGGCAGTGCCTGCAAACAATCAATAAGTGAGATTACAAAAGCAACAATCAGTTAAGTTGGTATATATAGGCAATAATAGAATAAATTTACTCGGAATGATAATTATGATTTAATCAGAATGTCAGTACGTTTTATAAATGACTTACTCAATAATTAGATATACAGGGAAGGTGTTATTATCAATGGAAATTAGCTCGATTGTTTTACAGACTAAAGATTTAATGCAAATGAAAAATTTCTATATTGGAACGTTAGGTTTTTCTTTAATTAATGAAGATAAGAATAGCTTCCGAATGGGTATTGGTACAGGTGAAATGGAGTTTACAACAAAAGAAGTAAAAGGTGACCCCTATTATCACTTTGCTTTTAACATACCGGCTAACAAATTTAATGAGGCAAAATCATGGGCAAAAGAAAGAGTGAGTTTACTTGTAGAAGATGGGGAAGATGAAGCTGATTTTGCACATTTACCTGCCCATGCTCTTTATTTCTATGATCCTTCTGGTAATATAGTAGAATTTATTTCAAGATATGGAATTGCTGAAGATAGTATGGAGCCTTTTTCGGTTAAAAGCATTTTAAACATAAGTGAAATAGGTTTAATTGTTGAAGACACTATAAGTGTGAGCGAAAAATTAAAGGAAATTGGTGTGTACGAGCGTGATAATCATACCATAAGTAAAAAATCCCTTAATTTCATGGGTGAAAGAAGGAATGGGGTATTTATTATATTAGCCCAACCTGGTAGAAGGTGGATATTTTCCGATAAAACATCTGCCATATTTCCTGTTGATATTACATTAAAAAATAACAATAAAATAATCATCAATTCCGATAATGAATTTCAAATATATTGAGAGAGTAAAAATTTTCTTGATTTAGTGAGTATGGTTTTGATTCTTTGAGGGGGGAAAGGCAATGATGAAAAAAGTTTGTATGTTACTTATATTTGTTTCTGTATTTATATTCGGGTGTAGCAATGAAACAAAAGATCTGAAAGAAGACCCTGGACTTGATAAATCCCAAAAGATAGAAGTATCGTCAGAAGAAAATCCAGAATTGGTTTTAAGCGTTATAGACAATCAAGATGAAGTTAATGAATTTGTTAATACACTTGAAATTAATAAATGGCGTATTGTAGATACTCCTTCAACTTCAACTAAGGAGTATATTTATAAGATGTACCAAGAAGATACAGTCAAACTTGGAGAGCCAAATACAGATGAAAAGGGACTTAAACAATTCGCTGCAATTATTACATATAAAGATAGCCCTTATATCGAACTTAGAACCAAGATACTGGATTTGTATTTTAAAGTTCCAAAAGATGTAGCGGAATACCTATCTAATAAAGAGAACCAAAAACGTTGACCATACAACAATTTCGTCAACAGAATGTTATTTCAGCTTAATGAACCACTGGTAGTTTGTGAAGAATAGTACTAAACTAACGGGGCCGTTAGCTGAAGGTGGAGCTGTCTAAAAGGCAGCTTTTTCTAATGGAGATCCGGCTGACATCTGTAGTTTCTTGCAGCTAAGTACAACAAGCGCAGTTTATTATAAGTTTGATTCTTGTATAAGCATCAATTGTAGGAGCATATTATTAAAAAATATAACGTAGAGAGCTGTCCCTACAAAAAATCAAAAAATACATTAAGAATACTAAATGATTTTTATGGAGCTATCGTATTGATGAAAATTTCATTTACCACGTGTGGTTATACTTTCTTTAAATTATCCTAAAGAACAATTTGGACAAATTAACGAAAAAGGAAAGAACGAGGGTCGGTGCTATGGTTTCTTTTTTCAAACAAAAAGGACAAAGGGAAAAACCTGATAAGCAAGAGACGGACGAAAAAGGTCAATCTAAAAGTAAAATACCCCAATATATTGACAGCTATATAAAGGCCAATCTGGATATCGTGAAAGAAAAAACGGGAAATAGCCCAGATATCATTTTCCGAACGTTGAAGACGAGTCAAAATCCTGAGATTAAAGTGATTATTTTGTATGTACAGGGTCTGATAGACAGTCAAAGCGTTACAGACTTTTTGATTGAATCCATCATGGAAAATCCTCAATTAAAAGAAAAGCTGCTTCCACATGAAGTGCTGGAGGTGATCTCTGAGGATGTGGTTTCACTTGGCGGTGTAGAAACCATCACAGAATGGGAAAAGTTATTTTTGTCATTATTATCAGGGGATAGCATCATTTTTGTTGACGGAATAAACATGGCATTGGTTGCAAGTACAAAAGGGGGGGAAAGGCGTTCCGTTCAGGAACCTAGCACAAATTCAGTGGTCCGCGGATCAAGAGAAGCATTTACGGAATCGAATGCAATAAATATAGCCTTGGTACGCCGCATCATTAAAAGTCCGGATTTATGGATAGAGTCGATGAAAATTGGGACGGTGACAAAGACGGATGTTTCCATCATGTATATAAATGGAATTGTCAAAGAAGGAATCGTCGAGGAGGTTAAAAAGCGCTTAAAAGGAATAAATATTGATAGCATTCTTGAATCCGGATATATAGAACAATTGATAGAAGACCAGGTCATGACCCCATTCCCCACTATTGATTATACAGAAAGACCTGATAAGGTCGCTGGCAATCTCCTTGAGGGAAGAGTAGCCATTTTTGTAAACGGAACACCTTTTGTCTTGCTGGTGCCTGCGTTATTTATTCAGTTCTTTCAATCTATCGAGGACTACTTTGCCCGCTTTGATATAGCCTCATCTATACGTGTTTTACGTATTTTAATTTTTTTAATAGCGCTAATTACCCCGTCTCTTTATGTGGCAGCTACAACGTTTCATCAGGAAATAATTCCGACAAAGTTGCTCGTCATTATTGCAGCACAACGGGAAACGGTCCCTTTTCCGGCAGTTATCGAAACATTCATCATGGAAGTTATATTCGAACTCTTACGAGAGGCAAGCATACGGATGCCCAAAGCCATTGGTTCAACTATGTCCATTGTTGGTGCTCTTGTAATTGGGCAGACTGCCGTTGAGGCTGGCATTGTATCGCCGGCAATGGTCATCATCGTATCGATCACCGCCATTGCAAGTTTTGCGACCCCTTCCTATGCCATTACAATATCGGCTCGCTTGCTGCGTTTCGTATTTATCATTTGCGCAGGCATAATGGGTTTATATGGTGTGATTCTAATCCTTTTTGTCGTCATAGTTCATTTATGTAGCCTACGTTCATTCGGAGTTCCTTATATGTCACCACTTGCTCCACTTAACCCGGAAGGACTAGGAGATACATTCTTCAGGAGACCAATATGGGCGTTTAAAGACAGACCCAAATTTATAAGCTCCACTCATAATATAAAAAGGGAAGGCAATAATCAAAGGCCGCTGCCTCCTACATCACGTGGAATCAAGACTTTTAACATGAAAAAAGGTGACGGCAATGAATCGTAAAAAATAGATAGTTCTGTTCTTAATGATTCTGCCCGTATTCCTTATTGGATTCGGGTTGTTGTCCTTCACAGATCGTGTCAACTCTACATAAGCCTTAATGAATTAATGTGAGATAGGACATTCATATTAAAAATTAAAAACTAAAAGCCGAAAATTTTATTGAAGGTGAGGGAAAGCAGGTGCCTGAAATTGACTTTTTTGAAATGATTCTACGTGCTACTGCTTCTATTATTGTTTTATTAATATTAACTCGTTTATTGGGGAGAAAACAGTTGAGCCAATTAACCTTCTTCAATTATATAACAGGTATAACAATTGGTTCTATTGCTGCTGATATAGGAGGAGAATCAGAAACCCCTTTCTTTAATGGTTTAACGAGTTTGGTCTGGTGGTCATTTTTAACATTCCTGGTAGGCTATTTAGGATTAAAGTCCTCAAAAGTAAGGGTTATCATCGATGGTGAACCTATAATAGTGATTAAAGAAGGTAAAATTTTTGAAGAAGAACTTAAAAAATCACGCTTGAATATGGACGATTTAAGTATGTTATTAAGAGAACAAAATGTCTTTTCTGTTCAAGATGTTGCTAATGCAACATTTGAACCGAATGGAAAATTGAGTATCATGTTAAAGCCAGAAAATCAGCCTGTTACAAAAAAGGACCAAAATGTATTAACTGTAAAACCAATGTATATCCCAATGGAACTTGTAGTAGATGGAAAAGTGGTAGAAAAAAATCTAAAAGAATCAGGTATTTCCAAAGAGTGGTTAAAAAACCAATTGATAAATTTTAAAGTAAATATGAAAGATGTATTCTATGTAGAGTTACAAAAGGATGGCTCACTGTATATTGATAAACGGGGTAATGATGTAAAGGAATAGTATCTGCCCGTAATGCTTTGACTGTGCGTTAGATGAGGATAGCTGTCTTTAAGACAGCTTCAGACTGTAGACAAACTCGATGAAAATCGAGTTTGTCTATTTTTATGGCTTGTACAATTTGAACGTGATTTCCACTCCAGGCACTCGCTTTCCGCGGTCGGTCCGGGAAGCCTCCTCGGCGCCTTGCGCCTGCGGGGTCTCCCCTGGACACGTTTTCCCGCAGGAGTCTCGTACCTTACGCTCCAATCAACTTTGTTTTACCTTTTAGAAAGAGACCCATTTGTCTACAAACTCTAGCTGTCTTTAAGACAGCTTTTTTCTTTCTTATGGAACTGCAACCTACGGGGCAGGTTATGAACAATAAAGATAAAAATCATTCTATATTGAATGTTTTTTATCTTTATCATAATTCGGTGATGTACTAGGATGTGTTAATATGCGGTTTAATACTTTTTCAGTAAATGGCATAAAGTAATTGAGTATTAGCCCCCCTAAACAAACGGTTAATAAAGTTCCAACGCCAATTGGTCCCTTTGAAATCATTGCCATTATCAAGAATGCGAGGTAAATGGCTGTTCTCGAAAATAATATATTTGTTTTCGTTAATTCTTGTATGATTAATGTTAATCGGTCAACTGGAATCGGTGCAAAATTTGTGTGTAAATATGTTGCCGTTCCTAATCCTATAACAACCAAGCCGATTCCAAAACAAATAACTTTGCTGTACCATAGTTCAGGTGTTATCAAATTGTGCAATAAAAAAAGCCACATATCAATTCCGATACCCGTTATGAATGCTGTTAACAACCCCAAAACTTCTGGTCTTTGCCTTTTTAAAAATGAATTAAAACATATCAAGATCAAAGCTATTATGATTTCCCAACTTCCCACAGTAAGCCCCGCATTTATGGATAGTCCCACCAAAAGTGCATCAAAAGGTGAAGTCCCAAGATCTGATTGTATAGTGAAAGAAATACCAAGGGTTAATATTAAAATTCCTAATACATAAAAAACATATTTCACTATACCGCCCCCTTTGTTTTTTGTTGCAAACGCAACAAAAATACATTAAATTTAATATAGGTCATTTTTATTGCATTTGCAACAAAAATATGTGCTAAGGAGTTCATTATGAAGGAAATTCTTCGTGAAATTGGAATGATAGCAAGGGCATTAGATTCCATAAGCAATATCGAATTTAAAGAACATGACCTTACAAAAGGGCAGTATTTGTACCTTGTGCGAATATGTGAAAATCCAGGAATCATTCAGGAAAAGTTAGCTGAGATGATAAAAGTAGATCGAACAACAGCAGCTCGTGCTATAAAAAAACTTGAAATCAATGGATTTATTGAAAAGAAAGAAGATAAACACAACAAAAAAATTAAAAAGCTCTTTCCAACGGGGAAAGGAAAAAATGTTTATCCTTTTATAAAAAGAGAAAATGATTATTCCAATACCGTTGCATTAGAGGGATTTTCGGAAAAAGAAGTAGAAACCATTTCCGATCTTCTTCAAAGAGTAAGAAAAAATGTAGAAAAAGACTGGGAATATGTAAAAAAGGGAAACAAGAGAAATTATTGATTATTATAAAGGAGCGGCATATTTAAATGACTACAAATATTAAAAAGTGTACCCTAGACGATTCACGCATTCTTCAAGAAATTAGTTATGAAACATTTAATGAGACATTTAAGCATCAGAATTCACCAGAAAATATGAATGCCTATTTGGAAAGGGCATTTAACTTAAACCAATTAGAAAAAGAATTATCCAATATTTCTTCGCAATTCTTTTTTGTTTATTTTAATAATGAAGTCGCTGGATATTTAAAGGTCAATACCAATGATGCTCAAACTGAAGAAATGGGTGATGATTCACTTGAAGTCGAGCGGATTTATATAAAGAACAAGTTTCAAAAACATGGGCTTGGTAAGTATCTGCAAAATAAAGCAATGGACATGGCGATGGAACGTAATAAAAAGAAAATCTGGCTGGGCGTATGGGAAAAAAATGAAAATGCCATTGGTTTTTATAAGAAAATTGGGTTTGTTCAAACTGGAGCCCACTCTTTTTATATGGGTGATGAAGAACAAACGGACTTTATAATGACCAAAACAATCATATAACTTATTTAGAAAGGTACATCATTCATAAATACAAAATGAAGGAAATCCAAATTCGAAACAAATGGCAGAGCTGATGATGGAAAAGAGATTAAAAAATCACCTATAAGCCCCAAATTATTTAACCCTCAGATTCAATAATTTTGGATGGTACTGCACGAACGGTTAAATACGAATCCGAACTCATTATTCACTTTATTATTTACCCGAACTACATGACGGATTCATGCTACTGCAGGTTTTATTCGGAGTATATTTCTTCTTTCAGATCTCATACTAAAGATAAGAAGGAGGGGTATACATGGCAAAACGAACAAAGAAAAATGGTGCAGATCAAAAAAACAAACAAGGGTTTGATTCAAGCAAAATTGATTCTGAATTCTCTAAAGAATTCGGCAGTGCAAATGCTAATCAAGCACATAAAAATAAAGCAAAAAAAGAAAAAGCATCTAAAAATCAAGGTGAGTGGAAAGGCATGCATTGATGCCTGCTCGAGTACGCTTATCGTGGTTCAAACTTTTTACTTAACTTTATATAAAGGAGCTTATTTAGATGACTCAATCTAAGCGACAGCAAGAACGCCAATGGAAAGATCGTAAACAATCGCAGAATCCACATGGTAAGGTCCATTCATTTGAACAATTAGCTGAAGATACGGGTAAAAATGAATCTGAAACTAAATAAAACGGTTTAAGAAAGAGAGGTGATTCCCTCTCTTTTCATTACCTAAAGGCCATAATCATCGATGATTATGGTCTTTTTAGGTTTATATATACGAGCTGGCTTTTTTTTGATTCGTTTGTCATCCCCTTAAGTAGATACTGTAAAAGACAAAGACTACATAAAAATGCGGATTATTACAAAACCTTTTAGTAAGGAGTTTTTTGGAGGGGGGAAAGATAGATATATGTTTTCATTACGGGGAGATGCTCATAAAATTTATCTTCAATTAAAAAAAGCTTCAAACAAAGACCGATCTTTCAAAGGGATGAAGAAACTGATTGAAGTGGAACAAATTCAAAATTTTTATAGTTCGATTGATAGCGATACGTTAAAAAAAGTTTATTATTGTATGATAAAAGAGAAAAACGGATCGGGGATCATTCCTATTATAATATCCTCTGGGCCTTGGCTTTTTCTTCTGTTTTCAAATCAATTGCAAGATTTCCTTTTTAAAGATGGGAGTTTGCTTTGGGTCGTCTTTAGTATAATATATATTTCCATTCTTTCCATAAGTGTGTTTCTTCACTTTCATGAAAGATCATGGTCTTTTGTTCATATTGAAATCATTCAAGAAATTTTACATGATCGAAAAGGGATAAGGGAAAAGGCCTGAGGTTCCCTCAATTTTTCGGATGATAGTTATCTACAAACTCAGCGATTCTTTAATAAGAATCGCTTTTCTTATTGAACTAATAGGATAGGTTACTTTAACAAAAGTCATGTAAAATATAATAAAAAAGCGTGTAGTAGAGGAGTCAGAAAATAATATGGAATGTTTTTGTGAACGAAAAGAAACATATGAGTTGAAAGTTGAAGGGGATGTTGGGGCGGACCCTATATGGTGCAATCAATGTGGTTGTAATTTGGAATTAGGTCCGATTTCAAATACGTTAACAAATGAATTGATTGAATGGGTAAATAGGTATGGTGAATGGATTGATTGGGATGAAGATAAATTGCTTCCTAATGGGATTGAACTTGAAGAAGAACACAATAAACAAGGATTAACTTTAACGGAAAAAATAAAGAAAGAACTTGAAGGGAAATATAGAATTAAATTTTCACCTTCGACAATGGCAAGAATGTATGCAAAGAAAAATCAATAACCCTTATCCACGGAGCTGTCTTTAAGGCAGCTTCTTCTTATGGAACTAATGGGGCAGTTTAGTTGCAGAAGAAATGATAAAATATGTATAGCTAAATTGGACTTTGGGACGTGATTAAAACGGATAAAAGGTTATTGGACATATATCTGGAATGGGAAGACAAATTAGATGATGACGAGTGGTATTTTAGTAATTCTTTTGAATCAATTACTAAGGAGATGTCCCCTGGAGAAGCGTTTAACTACATTCCAAATGTCATTGAATTGCTATTTAAGTTAGACGATGACTTTTTGGTATGGGAAACCCTTTATTTCTTAATTGAACTGTATAGTCTTGCTGATACCACGCAGATACATCCATTCCTCGAAAGGAATTGGTCTAAGTTAAAGAAACATATTATGAAATATGAAGACTCCTATACTACTCCGTTTAAGGAACTTAAAAGTCACCTTAGAATTACGAATGAACACTTATCTTGTTGAACTAACGGGTGCGTTAGCTGAAGATCTGAGCTGTCTTTAAGGCAGCTTTTTCTTATGGAACTATCGGGGCAGGTTAGTTTAATAAGAATCATCAAATTGGTAGGCGGAAAATATGAAGAAAGACTTTGTAAGAAGGTAAAGTGATCTTTTTTAAAGAATCGGATTTATGGGATGATTGGTTAGCACGATGCCATCAAAACAGCGACAAACAATTTTAATTTAAAAAATGTTTTTATCAGAGGTTATCATACCTCGCGAATAAGGAAGAATTATATATTGATAAAACAAGAGAGGTAATACAAGAATTACCTCAAAAAAACCTTTCTACACAAGAGTAGAAAGGTTTGGTTAAACAATCCTCAATTTAATTTTCTTTCGTTAATCGACTCATTCGGAATGGAGTAATGATGAGAACGATAATAAGAACAATTCCCATATAGCCAAAGATTGGATAGAGCGAGGAAACAAGTTTAGTGAAGCCAAAGAAGCTTGCTATAAATCCTATCAACAGTGATGAAATAACGATTACTTTAAATTTTGTGGTCTGTGGATCTGAAAAGCGTGTTCCAAATGAGTAGAACATGCTGACTGCCGTATTGAAAATCATGGCGAATAGAACGAGAGAGTACAGAATACCTAAGAGAGGTGAAACACTGTTGGCGATTCCCAGCATTGGCATATCCAAGCCCGATACAGTATTAATATTTGAGAAAATAGTGAGGTGACTAATTATAAGGAGTAGACCTAAAGCGATCCCTCCTGTAAGCCCTCCAATGGATGATATCCTTTCATCAGGTTCATTTCCACCCATGACAAGTGTCATGGAAGTCCCCATTGCAATGGTTATTGAAATATAGTTTATTGCAGATATAAGCCAATGTCCCGCAGCCGAATTTTGTTCCAGCGCATGTGGTTCAAGTGACGTAAACGATGAATTCATTGTAAACATACTATAAATGAATAGAATAAGTACGACAAGAATCAGAAATGGTGTGACGGATGCAATTACCTTAATCACACGATCAACTTTCAGCATAACTGTTATCATAACAAGAACAGTCATGAGAATGGTTCCTATAAAGGAAGGTAATCCGAATTGCTGATCAAAGATCGAGCCTGATCCCGCAATCATGACAATTCCTATACCAAATAGGATGGCGTTCAGAACATAATCAATGATACAGCCGAGAAAGCGACCACAAATCTTATAAATTACTTCCTGATGCGAATCTGTTTGTGTACGACTGCCAAGCTTCATCAGAATCATTCCAAGGTAGGCAAAAATAGCGACTGAAATGATAGCTCCAATTGTGCCCAAGTTCCCGAAGCTTACAAAATAAAGCATGGTTTCTTGTCCTGAGGCGAACCCTGCTCCGATCAGAATTCCGATAAAAGCGCTAGCAATCTTAAGGATTCTCTTCATGTTGTCCTCCGTTTTTCTTACGTTTATATTTTTTTCTTAACTATTTGATAGGATTGTTATTTGATAACCACATCTTTTCGGGAGATGATTAACTTAGACACCGTCCTTTTATGGTACTGAAGTTCCCCAGTACTCTCGGGGGATTAGTCGATTTCCCGTACGCTACTGCCATCTCATCATTCAGTTCTTTCGAACGTTTCGCTGCATGATGAATCGCCTGTGAAATGGCTCTGCCGCCATTATTTTTCCGTAACGCATCAAGTCCGGATGCCGTCGTTCCATTTGGTGAAGTGACTTTCTCTCTGAGACTTGCCGGTGTCTCGTCGTTCACCATAATCATCTTGGCTGCGCCTAAAATCGTTTGGGCGACAATCTCACGGACCATCGCTTCATCCATACCCTTTTTAACGCCAGCGTGTTCCATATGCTCCATTAAATAATAGAAGTAAGCAGGTCCGCTTCCTGCAATTCCTGTAAAAATATCCATATGCTCTTCTTCAATTAAGAACACTTTTCCCATACAGCCTAACAGTTCTTTCACTGCTAGCACATTGTCCATCGCTGTATGTCTTCCCGGACATAAGGCAGTTGCCGACTCCCGGATCATGCTCGACGTATTCGGCATCAACCGCACAACCTGCTGTCCAAGCTGTAGGTGATTTTCCATGAATTCAGTGGAAATGCCCGCTAAAACAGAAATCACAACTTGCTCCACTCTTATTTTATCTTTGAGTGCATCAAGAGCAGCTGCAGCTCCCTGGGGCTTCATTGCCAAAATGAAGAAATCGACTTCTTCATATGGCAATGCATCCTGATGGACCGCATGAACTCCATACACGTGATTCATTTCCTCGAGTCGTAATTGATTGCTGCGATTTGTCACATAAATTCTCTCTGCCGGTATGCTCCCAATCTGCACAATTCCTGAAATCATCGACTCTGCCATCGAACCGGCTCCTAAAAATGCAACAATTTTATCCCTCAACATTATGCCCTCCTAAAAGTTCATTGTTCGTAATTCCGTTCGTATTTTTTAACCTTGTTATCGTAACATGCTCAGATTTAGATTCAAGGGAAGAGAGGACATTCACAAGGAAAAGGCCGAGATAGTGAAGGGAAGCGTTATCATTTGGGGCTTACATGCCAGTCAGGTCATTTAATCAAGCATAATCGGCTGTAATCGGGGTATTTGCGGATATATTAGGAAGAAAAACGTAATAAAACTATTGAACGATATGGAGCTGAGTTGAACAATGCAGGTAACAGCGGCACCTCTTTTTCCTATTCCAAAGTTATTTTGTGAAGGATTGTACTTACTAACGGGTGTGTTAGCAAAAGATCGGAGCTGTCTTTAAGGCAGTTTTTTCTTTATACAACAAACTAGTCAGGATAGTTTAGGAATAAATGATATAATTTGTAATATTGATTTAATTGAAAGGAGTTTGTTGCATATGCCAACCTGTCAGCAATGTGGCTATAAATGGGGTTGGATAGAGGCCTTTTTTAAAATGTTTACCTTTAAAAAGAAGTTAAGATGTTCATCCTGTGATTCATCCCAATACGTTTCCAAGAAAACAAGAATGCTATTAAGCCTTTTTATATTTATATCTTTATTAATTGTACCGTTCATATCATATGGAGTACCTAAAGGTTATGTCTTAGCTTTTGAAATAGCTGCGTATGCTTTAGTGATTATTTTGATGCCTTTTATATATAAGCTAAGTAACAAGGACGAACAGATGTGGTAGTCATGCATTAACAAAAGGTCGGAGCTGTCTTTAAGGCAGCTTTTTATTAATGCAACTATCAGGGCAGGGGAATGAATTCAAAGCAAAAGAACAGGGAGGAGTCAACATGAATCAGAATATTGGTACAGAAGAAGCGATTAAAAGGTGGGATCGTTTCGCGGATACATATTCTGCAAATCATACCGAGCAAGGAGATCTTCATAAAGAAGTTTTTTTAAATCCAACTTTATTATCACTTATGGAAACGGTAAGGAATAAAAACGTTTTAGATGCCGGGTGTGGCGAAGGGTATTTAAGTCGAATGTTAGCGAGGTCCGAAGCGACTGTAACGGCTGTGGATTATTCATCACGGATGATAGAAATTGCTAAAGAAAAAACCCCGAATGATTTGTTGGTTGATTATAGGCAGGCTAATTGTGAGGACTTGAATTCTTTAGAGGACAAAAGTTTTGATTTAATAGTATCCAATATGGTCATTCAAGATCTAGCAGATTACGAAAAAGCATTTCAGGAAATGTATCGTCTATTAGTAGATGGAGGCTGTTTTATATTTTCGATTTTACATCCTTGTTTTGTTACTCCAGAAAGTGGTTGGGAAAAAACAAAGGGCGGTAAAAAACTGCATTGGAACGTAGATAAGTATTTTTATGAAGGGGTGTATGAACAACGTTTAGGTGATAAAGAAAAAATGCTATTCTTTCATAGAACATTAACAAGTTACATAAACACTTTAATCAAAACAGGTTTTATTTTAGAAAGCATAATAGAACCTAAGCCATCAAAAGAGATGTTAGAAAAATATCCTTCATTTGAAGAAGATTTCAGATGTGCTGATTTTATAGTTTTTAAACTAAAAAAGTAAAGGTTATAAAAATATTATAAAATCAACAAGAGGAAGGTGTACATGGTGGGGGGAAATTACAGAATGATGAATGAGGTCTTAACAAATGTCCAGTAAAACATATCAAATGAACCAGAGTTATGTAGATTCTCAGGAAAAACAAAAGATGTTATACAAACGTACATTAATTATTATAAGCATTTCACAAATTTTTGGCGGTGCCGGGTTAGCGGCTGGAGTTACGGTGGGGGCACTTCTTGCACAACAAATGCTTGGCACAGATGCATTTGCTGGAGTCCCATCGGGTTTATTTACTTTAGGATCAGCCGGGGCTGCTTTAATCGTAGGGAGACTTTCTCAACGTTACGGTCGCCGTACAGGTCTAACAGCTGGGTTTTTGATAGGTGGGCTTGGAGCGATAGGTGTCATAATGGCAGCCATCATAAATAGCGTTTTCCTTTTATTTGCTTCCCTGCTCATCTATGGTGCAGGAACAGCGACAAATTTACAAGCTCGATACGCTGGTACGGACTTGGCAAACAATAAACAGCGAGCCACTGCCATCAGTATTACCATGGTGTTTACAACATTTGGTGCAGTTGCCGGTCCGAATTTAGTGAATGTAATGGGGGATTTTGCTCTTTCTATTGGAGTTCCTTCACTCGCTGGCCCTTTCATTTTATCAGCGGCAGCATTTATCTTGGCAGGTCTTGTACTTTTCGTTTTGCTTCGCCCAGACCCATTAGTTATAGCAAGAACAATAGAAGCGTCCAAACAAGAAAGTAATCGATTAGGATATTCGGCTGATACTGAACAAATGGTAAACAAAAGAGGAATCATTGTTGGTGCGGCAATTATGGTTCTTACTCAAATTGTAATGGTGGCCATTATGACCATGACGCCAGTTCATATGAGACATCATGGACATGATCTGGGAGAAATAGGTCTCGTTATAGGATTTCATATAGCTGCCATGTATCTTCCTTCACTGGTCACAGGTGTCCTTGTTGATAAGTTTGGCCGTACTGCCATGGCTATTGCCTCTGGAGCTACGCTGCTTCTGGCCGGTTTAATATCGGCGATTGCACCAGGCGATTCTATGATTCTCTTAGTTATTGCCCTTTCTTTACTTGGATTAGGATGGAATTTCGGTTTAATAAGTGGGACGGCTCTTATTGTTGATTCAACCGACACTTCAAATCGGGCTAAAACCCAAGGTACGGTGGATGTTTTAATTGCATTATCAGGAGCCTCTGGCGGAGCCTTATCTGGAATGATTGTGGCCGGCTCAAGTTATACAGCATTATCATTTATCGGAGGGTTATTATCTTTATTATTGATTCCAGTGGTCATCTGGTCTCGGGGAAGTAAAAAATAAAAAGAAGCCATATAATAAGTAAAAAAAGCCGTTTCCTATCGTACAGGAAACGGCTTTTGAAGGTCATTTTGGAACGCTTGAAACGTTTGCCCCTTTTTTGCCATACAAAAAATCCCCTCCATCCTCGTAGGGGTGCTCTGTGCAATAGCATTGGAGAAATAAGCAAAGTTTACCACCTCATAATTATTGCAGCATTGATTGTTGAGCAATCTGTAGATTATAATAATAATAGGAATACTACAAATGTACATATAAATTCATAAAACTAACGGGTTGGGGGAAAAATTATGATGAAAAAACTAGCAAAGGCATTAACCGTAGGAGTATTAGCTCTAGGATTACTGGCAGGAGTTGGAGCAAATAAAGGAGAAGCTGCAACAGTAACAAAGCCGATCGGTTCAACTTTCTATAAGAGCGCCTTAGTAGGTACTACCTATAAGGTCCAAGATTATAAAGGTAATACAATTAATGCAAAAACAACTAAAGCTGTAACGTTAACTCCATATGCAACAAATAAAAACTTTTCATATGCCACAGTAACATTTGTAGATTATGATAAAGTAGGAACAAAGTGGGTCAAGTATACAAAAACAGCTAAAGGATATTTCTTTACTCCGATTAAAAATGGCATAACATACAGTGAATATACGAATGTAAAAAAAGGAATGACTTATAATCAAACGGTATCTATCACAGGTGAATATATGAAATTAGATTCAACATATACCTATGGCGGCATTACCCAAAAAGATTATACTTGGAGCCGTTACAGTGACACTAATGACACAGACTTTTATGTGATTTTTGAAAACAACAAGTTAACATACAAAAGCTATTCTGTAAGTGAATATTAATAACAAAAAAGCCCCTCTCGTGTAGAAGGGCTTTTTATTTTTATTATTCCAAGTATAAAATGTCCAGTGGGATAAAGATTTTACTATAGGTGCGTTAGTTATATCCAAGGCTGCCATTTGGTAGCCTTTTGCTGGATGGATAGGGTGTCTTTAGGATGTTTTTACAGAGATTATTCTCTTTTTCATTTAGGTGGATTTTGATATTGGATTTTTAGTGGCTTTGATTTTGGGAACCAAGGCAAAGCAATTTGGTATAAGAGTTATCAGCGTTTTATCAAATGGCCCATTTTTTATTGCTTTCTCTTTTTTTACTTTTGCATTAGCTTTGACCTATGGGCTTTCGGGACCAAAAAACAGGTTTTAGACATAATAAATCCATATGATTAATTTTAGGTGCTTTAGGAGCTGTCTTTAAGGCAGCTTTTTCTTTAATGAACTAACGGGGCAGGATAGTTCATTAAGAATTTCACACCTATATTGGAAATCATTGTTATAATGAAGTCGCTAATTTCGGTAGGAAGGTTGCTGTTCAAGGTGGAGGATAGATATGAAATCTAGAAGACAGTAGTGATTATTTCTTTTGGTATAATATGTATAGCTATCTTTATAAATCTATTAAAGAAGGATTTATGGGATGTAAACGAAGAGTTATTAAAAGAAGAAGTGTTATCAATTGGACATTCCGTTGAAACAATAAATTTATTAGATGTAACTCCGTTTGACTGGGATATAGTATATTCATTTGGACCATATACCCCGAAAGATGATATATATGAAACGGTAGGTTATAAATGGGATACTATTAGCGAAACTGTAAATGAAGGAATGAATCAAATTGTATTTTTGAAAGATGGAAAAGTGGTCTGCTATTTATATGGTTATCCTGAGAATAATGGATATGGTATATCTTTTGAATCTGAGAATTATAAAGATGCTGGTAATATGCTTAATATTAAGGATGATTTAAATTTTCAGGTAGAAAGAAGCGACAATGTCGTACATTTGAAAAACTAAGCAAGGATATGATTTCTTCAACTAACAGGTGCTTTTCCAATAATGACACGGCAACCCTTTTCTTACGGAACTAACGGGGCAGGTTAGTTCAAGAACACATGTCGTTAAATATGGTAAAATGAGTAAAAAAGGAGAGTTAATATGAAGGTGGTTCTTCAAGCAATTATAGGTTCAATTTCAATTCATGTAATCTATTTAGTCGTTATGATGTTAGTCGGTTATATAAAAACAAAAAACTATAAACCAGATATTGAGAGTGCATGGGATAAAGTAGAAACCCTTCAAAACGAGGTAGTGTTTGGGGGAGGTACGCCTCCTCATTTTTATGTATTATCCTTTTTGGGATTATCCGTAATATGTGGAATTGTAATTTTATCGTATGAAAAGTTAATGAACTAACGGTTCGTTAGCTTAGGATCAGAGCTGTCTTTAAGGCAGCTTTTTCTTTATGCAACTATAGGGGCAGTGTAGTTGAACAAGAATTATCCTTTAATTAAGGCGGTGTATGGTAAATTTAGTTGAGGGGGAGATTGAAATGAATATAAGTTTAAGCATTTTTTTAGGTATCATTATTCTAATTGGGGTATTTTCGTTGAGTTTTATAGATAATTTAAATGTTGCCAGAATTGTTTCAAGAACCCTTGTGGTATTAGGTATTGTTAACTTAATTTTTACTTTAAATTTATTAAACAAAAATAAAAATTAACAATTTTCCTTCAACAAGATGCCGTTTTTTTATTGAACTAACGGTGCTTTACTTCAATAAGGGAGTTGCTTTAGCAGCTCTTTTTCTTATGCAACTAACGGGGCCGGTTACTTCAACAGTAAATGGAAATTTAATAGTATAATAAAGATAAAAACGGGGGATTTGTTGTGGGATTTTTGTTGTTTATTATGCTTTTAATTTTAATACTCTTCTTAGAAAAAATAATAAATAAATTAGTTGGTGTTGAAAAGAAAAAGATTTCGGAAACTTCTGGAAAGAATGTTGACCGATGGGTAAGAGGCATTATCTTAGTTATCTTTTTATGTACTTTACCGTTTGTTATTACAAAGGATACCAATGTTATAAAGTGGTATTGGATACTCTATTTTGTTCTAATATTAGGATTTCAATCTATTCTGGAGTGGAAGTACCTTAAGAACTCAAAACAATATGTTACTACACTTATTCTTCTAATGTTAGGCATAATAATTTTTTATAATATTGAGTATTTGCTGGAGTTAGGTTTCTGAACAAATCAGAAAAAATAAGATGTTGTGAAATATTGTACTTAAACTAACGGGTGCGTTAGCTGAAGATTAGAGCTGTCTTTAAGGCAGCTCTTTTCTTTTGGAACTAAAGGGGCAGGTTAGCTCCATAATAAACAAGTGATTTATCTATTAATCATATATGTTAATATACAAAATAAACCAATAGAAAAATCAGGGGGATGAATATGTTCTTACATAAGATTGATGAGGAGTTATCATTGAAACTGTTAGAATTAAAGGATGCAGAAAGAGTTTTCGAAATAACCAATCAATCCAGAGAATATCTACGAGAATGGCTTCCTTGGCTGGATATTACAACAAAACTTGAAGATACAAAAGGGTTCATTAATATTTGTTTAAAAGGTTTTGCTGAAAACAAGAGTGTCAATACACTTATTATGTATAAGGGACAAATTGTTGGTGTAGCAGGTTATAACCAAATAAATTGGTCAAATAAAACTGCATATATTGGTTATTGGCTCGGAGAAGAATATCAAGGAAATGGAATTATGACAAGAGTAGCTAAGGCATTGACTGATTATGCATTTAAAGAATTGAAACTAGATAAAGTTGAAATTAGGGTTGCTTTGAAGAATAAGAAAAGTAGAGGGATTCCTGAAAGATTAGGTTTTGTTAATGAAGGTTGTATCAGACAAGCAGAATGGTTGTATGACCATTATGTTGACCATATTGTTTACGGTATGTTAGTTAAGGATTGGAATAAGTAGTAATACCTTAATGAACTAACAGGTGCGTTAGCTGAAGATCGGAGCTGTATTTAAGATAGCCTTTTCTTATGGAAATAAAGGGCAAAATATTTGGGGGTGTAAATTGTTATATAGTCCAAAATGGAGTAAAGCAAAAAAACGTTTATTGAGTTTTCTATGTGAGCCATTACGTTCTAGAGTGGATTTTCAAGTTATCAATTACCGTAAAGCTCATGATCAATTAGGCAGAGCTGTAATTACCGTTGATAAAGTGGAAATATTAAGTATGTGTACAATTACAGCTGAAAGAGAAGAGTTTTATAAAGAAAGTGACATACGAGCCAAATCTAATCAGTATAATGATGATGATGTAACTGAAAATCTAGCTTTACAAGATCAAGCTCATAAAATGCTTAAAGCAGATGGGATTTATGGCCAATGTGATTTTTTCTTTGCAATAGA
>NZ_JAGGQV010000035.1:0-11737 GCF_018613135.1 Bacillus sp. ISL-57
AGTCTATTTTCATGGTAGTTCCATAAGATAAAGGCTGCCGCGGCAGCCTACCTAAATGATCTATTCTCCTTGAGTTCCCTCTTCACTTTTGTATTCCAAAAGATCTCCCGGCTGACAGTCCAAAGCCTTACAAATCGCTTCTAACGTGGATAGTCGAATCGCTTTTGCTTTTCCATTTTTCAATATAGAAAGGTTAGCCATCGTTATTCCAACCCTTTCCGAAAGTTCTGTTACGCTCATTTTCCTTTTAGCCAGCATCACATCAATATTGATTATTATTGCCATGTTATTCACCTCAGACTATTAAGTCATTCTCTGATTTTATATCGATGGCTTCTTGTAAAAGTCTTTGAAGGACAGCCGCAAAGACAGCAATCACCATGGGGGCAAAAACCATGACCACTCCGATTAGTACGAGACCCGGTGCGTCATCTACTTCCGCCATGATATAGACGAATGGTAGGGCCACCACATACAAGCCACTGATTATGATGGCACATTTTTTGATTTTCTTTAGAGCTCTTACAGATAATTCCGAGAAAGCTTGGTTATTGTCAATATAGCTTAATAGGTTAAACGATTGATACAAAGCGAAGTAAAAGGGGATTGCCGACACATACATAACCATTAATAGGCCATATACCATATAAGCCAAATCTGAACCTCTTTCTAATGCTTCATTTGCTTCATTCGCTATCTGAGGCAACAAAAATAGACACAAAGCAAGAACCGGAATGCCGATAAAAATAACAGCTACCTTTAAAAAGAGTGTTGAACTTCGTTTCATGAAAAGCACCTCATTTATTTATTGTCATTTTGAATTTAACACGTTTTTTACAATAAAATATTATTGAATTAAATTACATTATTATTGTTTATACATTTATAAGGCAAAAATAAAAAGCATTCCCCATTACAGCGAAATGCTTGATAGCTTGTGCAATCAACTTCCCTTTTAGAAACAAAAGGAGCTGCCAGATGGCAGCTGGATATTCAACGTTAGTCATAACGAAATCTACATCGCTAAATCGCAGTAAACGAATAACCAGTATAAAGTATGCTATTGCAACTCCTCCAATATGATAAACAAGGGCCTCGATTTTCAAATGGAAACCGGCAAAGATATATTCTAAACTAGGACTTGTTAATCCTCATTGGAAGAGAACGAAAACGCGGATGCTCAGCGAGTATGGAACTTCTCATCTGTTCAACGACAGGATGTTCTGATGAAAAAAACTGATCTTTAGAATTGAAATGCTCGATTAATTCCCCTTTTTCCAGTACACCCAAAGTATCAGAGATTGAATAAGCCGCCTTAATATCATGTGTAATAAAAAGATAAGATAAGCCGAAGTCTTTTTTTAACTCATTTAATAGTTCTAAAATCAGTGTTTGATTAACCATATCCAGACTGCTTACGGATTCATCCAAGACGATTAGCAGTGGCTTAAGAGAGATTGCTCTAGCAATATTAATTCTTTGCAATTGTCCACCGCTAAATTGGTGGGGGTATTTTTTTAAATCCTTTTCACTTAGGCCCACTCTTTCCAATAACTCGATCACCGTTCTTTTTTGTTCGGCTACGGTTAGTTTTTCATAGTTTTCCAATGGCTCGCCTATAATACTTTCCGCGGTCATTCGTGGATTGACAGCTGAATAGGAATCCTGAAAGACGACTTGTAGATCTCGGCGTATCTTTTGTCGGGTAAGCTTATCAGCAGTATAGATATCATGCCCTTGAAACAGAACCTGTCCTTGCTGTGGACGTTCTAAACCAAGGATCACTTTTCCTAAAGTACTTTTTCCAGCTCCACTCGTGCCAAGCAGCCCTAAACATGTTCCTTCGTCAATGGAGAGGGAAATGTCAGTGAGTACTTTTTTAGAAGGCTCTTTCCATTTTAAAAACGTATGAGAATTATAGCTATGAGTTACTGCTTTTACTTGTAATAAACTCATTTGTTCACCCCTCAAAAAAATGCAGTCCATTTATCACAACATATGGGTGATAGGCTCTTCATGTTTAATGCTAAGGCGGGCATTTAGCAGTTTCTTTGTGTATTCATGCTGCGGATTATCAAATAGTTCATACACATTTGCTGTTTCTACAATTCTGCCATGTTGCATAACGACTACATCATCTGCCATTTCAGAAATGACGCCAAGATCATGAGAAATGAGTAAAATGGATGTTCCATATTCAGAACGGATTTTATCCAAGTGGCGCAGTACCTGTAATTGGTTATGTACGTCGAGTGCAGTCGTCGGCTCATCAGCAATAATAACGGAAGGCTGTAAACATGCGGCCATCGCAATCATCACGCGTTGAAGCATACCTCCACTCAGTTGAAAAGGATAGCTTTTTAACAGTTTCGCGGGATTTGGCAGGTTTACATTTTGCATCGCCTCGATGGCAAGCTCTTTTGCTTGTTTTTTATTCAATGCGGTATGAGACCTAATCGTTTCGACAAATTGATTGCCAATTGTAAAAACAGGCGTAAATGAATTCATCGGATTTTGCATAATAAAGGCAATATCCTTGCCGCGAATTCCACGTATTTCTTTATCGCCCAAACCATTTAATTCTCGTCCTTGAAGGGTAATGCTCCCTTCAATTGTCGTTGTTTTCCGATCAAGAAGCTGTAGAATGGACATACTCGTAACGGTTTTGCCACTTCCACTTTCCCCAACAAGGCCCAATACCTTCCCTTTTTCCAGTTCAAAATTAATATCCTGAACGAGGGTGGTAGCACCTTCCTTTGTTTGTACTTTTACTTGTAGATCGCTCACTGTTAATACATTCGACCGTTCTGTTCTCAATCTTCTCATTCCTTTTTATTAACGACGTTTGACTCCAAAACGTTCTGATAGCGCTTCGCCTAATAAATTGAAGGTGACGACAACAAGCATAATCATCAAACCTGGATATAGCATTAATTCTGGATTCGTCCGAATATAGGATTTCCCTTCATGGATCATTGCTCCCCATTCTGGTGTAGGTGGTTGGACGCCCAAACCTAGAAACGACATGGCCGATATATCCATGATGGCCCAACCCATTTCTAATGTACCCATAACAGCGAGCGGAGGAAGAACATTTGGAACAATATGTTTCTTTATTATCTTCCATTGAGAAGAACCGCTTATTTTAGCTGCCGCTATATAGTTTTGTTCTTTTAGACTAAGTACCATTCCTCGGAAAATTCTCGCATAATACACCCATTGCACAAGCATCAATGCTATGATGACCTGTTTAAGGCCAGGTCCCAATATACCAACAAGTCCAAGAATGAGCAAAAGATTCGGAAATGCCATAACACCATCACACAGTCTCATTAGCACCTGGTCCACCCATCCGCCTTTATAACCAGCAATGGTTCCGACAATCAAACCGATGCCTAAAGATGAGATAAAGATTAATGTAGCAAATCCTAACGAAATGCGAGCTCCATATAAGATGCGTGATAACGTACATCTTCCTAAATGATCTGTTCCCAATGGATACTCAAAGGAAGATGGCTGTAGTTTATTAGCTAAATTGACAGCAATAGGATCATTAGGTGCAATCCATGGAGCCAAGATGGTGATGATAAATAGGAAGCTTAATATTATTGAACAAAGGACAATCACTTTCTGACTTCTCATCATAATACGAAGACTTGTTATCATTGACGATGCCCTCCTTTTCTGGAGATGCGTGGGTCGATACACATTTGGATTAGATCAACGATCAAGTTGCTAAAAATGAATAGTCCCGCAGCTAAAAGCACATAGCATTGAATTACAGGAACATCCCGATTAAAAATAGCCTCAATGAAATAACGACCGAATCCTGGCCAGGAAAAGACCGCTTCGACGATAATGGTTCCAGTCAGCAGCTTTCCTAAATTCATCCCCAGTCCAGTAATCATTGGGGATATGGCTATTCTCAATACATGTTTTCCCATAATGACTTTTTCATGAATCCCTCTTGTGCGAGCAAAAAGGACATAAGGTTCCTGTAAATTTTCAAGAACGCTAGCACGTAATAGTCGAGTATACAAAGCTATTAATGGCAAAGCTAAAGTAACGGAAGGAAGAACCAGATGTTGCCAAGTCCCGATTCCTTCGACAGGAAATAAGTCGAGTTTAACAGAAAAGAAAAAAATCAATAAATAACCAAGCCAAAAAGAAGGGATGGACGCCCCGAAAAAAGAGAGAAGGCGACTAAAATGGTCAATACCACTGTTTTTCTTTATGCCTGCCAAAAATCCAAGAGGGACACTGACCAGGATAGCTAATATGATGCTACCTAAAGCTAACTGAATGGTCGCTGGCATTCGATAGGTTACCTCTTCCCAAACAGGTTTATTCGAAAGATAAGATATGCCAAAATCAAATTGGCATATCTTAATAATAGAATTTACATATTGAACATGGAGGGGTTGATCTAAGCCAAACTCATGTCTTTTCTGAGCCAATATCTCATCTGTAGATTGGATATGTGCTGCAGATAAATATGCCTCAGCTGGGTCCACTGGTGAAAGGTGAATCATTCCAAACGTAAGAAGAGTGGCCAAGAGAAAGATCGGAATAATGGCCATAATTCGTTTCAAGATATAAGTGCCCATGAAAACCCTCCTGTAACTTACTTCTCGATGCTAATTCCTGTGAATGGATGTTCATCCCGGTTAGCAGGGAATTTAAAATTAGATACATCTTTTTGGTAAACAGCTATTTTCTTAATATAAGAAATAGGCACAATCGCTCCTTGTTCTTGCAGTGATTCCAAAATGGTTGAGTAAAGTTCTTGACGTTCCTTTTCATCTGTTGTTCCAGGAACATCTGCAATTTGTTTTAACAACTCATCTCTGTTCGGATAAGATGAAATGGCTTCGTTAAAACCAAATCCTTCTGAACCAACGACATTTACGAAAGTATGTGGATCATATGGAGCGCCATAGTTACTAAAGAAATTCAATTCAAAATCATTAGCTTTGAATCTTTCAATTTGTACCGTAAGCTCAACTCCAACGATATTCAATTTAACACCTAGTGCCGCCCACTCAGATTGTAATGTTTCGGCCATTGCTTTTTGAATAGATTCTGCAGAGTCGTACATTAACTCGATTTCTAGCGGCTTTCCGTCTTTCTCACGAACGTTTTTTCCTTTTGGAAGCTTCCATCCTGCTTCATCTAATAAAGCTTTTGCTTTTTCGACATTATAATCAATCGCTGTTACATCAATGTCTGAAGTATACGGGAGGTTTGTCGGTAAAATGAAATCTGCCTTCTCTTCCAACCCAGAAGTAACTCCGTCAACCATTGCTTTTTTATTAAATCCATATTGTAACGCTTGACGAACACGTAAATCTGAAAGTTGTTCTTTCTTCGTATTCATAACTAGTTGTCTTGTCGCAACCGGATCAGAAATACTAGTCTGATAGTTACCTGATGTTTCTAATTGTTTGAAAGCATCCAGACTGATGGCACCTTCACCATATATTAGGTCCAGGTCACCTTTTTCAAAAGCAAGAACACGGGTTTCCGCATCAGGAATGACCTTGACTTTGATTTTCTTAACTTTAGGGAGTTCACCCCAATAATTTTCATTGCGTTTGAAAATAGCATATTCATCTGCTTTATATTCTTCCAAAACCCATGGCCCTGTACCGACTGGTTTTGTAACACCTTTAGAAGTGTCACCATCTTTAGGGAATCCAGCATCACCTAAGAATCGGACTGGACGAACAACGGCTAACTCTTGAATAGTAGGATAATATGGCTCTTTTAATGTTAGTTTAAATGTGTATTGGTCAATTACTTCCGTATGATCCACTTTCGTAATAAAGCCCAACCAACTATGTAAATCAACATTTTTCAATATAGTATCAAAGTTCTTTTTCACAATTTCAGCATTAAAGCTTGTACCGTCAGAAAATTTCACATCTTGACGGAGGTTGAACGTATATTCTTTCCCATCCTTGGAAATTTCCCAAGATTCAGCTAAATGCGGTTTCAGCTTACCTCCATCTTGGTAGCTGACCAAAGGTTCATATATCATTGATGTAGCGAATAATTGAGAAGGATTATAGACATGCGGATTCATTTCACCTATATCCCTCGGCCAAGCCAAAGTAAGCATGTCTTTACTGTCTTTGTTTGAAGTTGAATTTTCTTTTGATTCATTTGTACATCCAAGTAAAAGCGTTGATAGAATTAAAACGATTGCCGATATTAATATCGCTTTTTTGCTGTTTTTTCGTTTTGACATAACCATTGGTGCCCCCTGTACCATATTGAGAATTATTTTCAATTGTAATGAGTAACTATATTATTGTCAATATAATGTCGAAACTCTCGAAAAATATAAATATGTTTATAAGAAACCATATGTAGATACGTCGACCCCCAATATCCTTTTCAGCCATGAATGACGATGCTCCTCCGAATATTCACACGTTCGACCCCTTTTAAAACTGGTATTGTTCGTGAAAGTTAGGAACTTGACCAAAATTAATTACATTCCGTTGAGGAAATAACCATCAATTCACCTGTTTTTTTGATAACACATTCATCAGTGCAATCCTCTTAACCTTATAAGAGGATAAATCCAATAATATTATTTCGATATAATTATGTATAGAGGACATTACCCTTTGGGCTTTCCTTAAGCTGCCTTTTCTTCGGAAGGTGGGCATTTAATTGTGAATGTCCCAAACGCTCTTGCTGAGAATGCCCAAACATATATGGTTATATGGAACCCGTTTTCCTTTAAATTCTTGAATGATTATTATTATATTCCATCGCGTTCCTGGACTTTCGCCAGCTGTTTAATTAAAACAAAGTTATGACCCGGATTATACTCATCAATCACTTCATACAAATAGTCATTGTATAAATCATTAATTCCTTGGAACCGTCCATATTCCTTTTCCCTGTTTTCCAGCTGTTTTAGATATGTAAATTAGAATTTAGGTCCGTAGAGTATTACGTTTGAACAAAAAATATCGAAGAAAAGACCTCCCATAAGTTCAGTGAACTTACGAAAGATCTCCTTTAAAACTGAAAGTTAGCATTTCACTAATCTCCACCTTACAAACCCCTATATTACGGATTCAAGCGATGATTACATCATGCCGCCCATTCAATTAATAGTTAAATAGGAAGTTACAAGGTATTAAATGGTGTCTCCAGTAATGGAAAACAGAGTACAGCTGTAAACAGTCCACACTCCACTTCGTCTGGATCGCCAAACAAATGAACAATGGCGCTATACAAAAAAATGAGAAAATTTCAGGTGACACATTCCCAGTCCTTCATCACCTTCCTTTTCACATTCAAATTTCCCTTCGGTTTCATCTGAAAAATGCAAGGTGAATCTTTTATGAAACTACCACTACTAGAAAATGAACTTCACAGGCATCCGTACAAGGTTCGGACCAGGTTTTATCTTATATACACATTGAGGATTATGTGGGAAAGTAAGAAAAACTTATAGAAGGCATAACTTTTATTCTAAGCTGCAACTCTCACAAAATTAATGGAAACTATCGGTATAATGACAAGCCTTGTTTGATTTTCATACCCTGTTATCGATTCAACGATTTCAATCAAACCAGATTGGCTCTTCACCAATAGTCCTTCCACTAAAGTTGTGTCTGTTGCCACTTGTATATTATGAGTGATTAGATTGTTCAGCACTTCATTAAACATTATATTTCTTCCTCCTCGACGAGTGTTACCAGTTCTATACTTCTAATCGGGATGTATACTAAGCTATCGCCCGTTTCCCGCAATACGGCATAGTCATCCTTTACTTTAATCAATTGTCCTGTCACTCCCGAGAAATGTGTTGTGATGATAATATTTCTATTGACCAAACCTTTAAGGGCCTCTTTTAATGACCGAAAATGCCCGAAGATTAAATCTGTATATAGCAAGCTTTTCATCCTTTCCATATTCTTAAACTTTTCTTGCACTCTAAAGAATATGCAGTAGACAAGTTATTGACACAACTAAATAGAATATTTTGAAGAAAGGTAGAATTACCAATTTAATTATTTTGCTTGATAAGTTTCACCTTTGATACCAATTTCACATATAGTATGTCCGAGGTGATGAAAAATGTTATACGAAAGATTTCCCGGGTTAGTAAGTGTGGTCATGACTTGTCATAATGTAGCCCCATATGTTGATGACTGTTTAAATAGTATACTTAACCAAACTTATAAGAATATAGAACTTATTATAGTAAATGATTATTCTACTGATCACACTGCTGAAATGATTGATAACTGGATCAAAAAAACCAATCCTTCATTCCCAGTTGTAGTGGTGGACCTACCCAGGAATGTTGGTTTTTCAGGGGCATTGAATACTGGTTATTATTTATCTTCTGGTGAGTATATTGCTGTACAGGATGGTGATGACCTATCTCATCCAAACCGGTTTGAACAACAAGTGAACTTCTTAAAAATGAATCCAGACCATGTGTTGATTGGGACAAACTATAAAGTCTTTACAGATGGTGAATTTGAAAACCAGAATAATGTACACTGGCTTAAGTACGGTCAGGATATAAAGGAAGTTTATTGGAATGGAGGGCATTGTATTTGTCATGGAACGATTTTATTCCGCGGTGTGATTTTTGATGAGTTAGGTGGCCCTACCAGAAGGATAAAGGGTGCTGAAGACTATGAATTTATCGCAAAATGTCTGAACTCCAATTATCGTATCGAAAATTTAAAAGAAGCACTCTATTATTATCGTCTCCATCCTATGCAGCGTTCCCGCGAATTTTTTGGGGAAGGCAGTAAAGAGATATGAGTGAATCTACCATGCGTGTTCTTATGACACTTGATGGAATTGATGTAGGCGGTACTGAGACACATGTTTTAAGTCTGGCTGAGGAAATGATAAATAAAGGCATAGGGATCGTCATCATAAGCAGGGGTGGTTCATTATTACAATCCTTCAATCGATTACAATGTCCCATTTACCAAGTCCCATTCCCCTACTCTCTTCCAATTCCAGCGGATTTACAGGAGAAGTTATGTAAAGAAATCAAACAGATTATCATGACTGAAAAAATAACACTTATTCATAGCCATCAAACTCCTTCAGCTTTCTTAACCTTCCAAGCAGCAAAAGAGCTTGGTATTCCTTCAATATTTACAGTGCATGGAACTTATTATCCAAAATCCGAACTATTGCAAGTACTGCCCCTGACAAATAAAATCATCTGTGTAAGCCCACCAATCCAACAATTCATACAGAAGCTTACAGATCAACCGACGATTGTCATCCCTAACGGAATAGATACCACTCGATATTCCCCATCAGACTCCTCTGATCTAAAAGTCCAGCTTGGGATCCCAAAGGATTCATTTGTTCTTTTATACAGCAGCCGAATAGCATGGACAAAGGCAAACATCTGCATGATTTTTCTGAGAGCCTGTAAAGACTTAAAGCTTTCGGACATTCCCAATTTATATGTTGTAGTTGTTGGTCACGGCCCTCGATTTAAAGAAATAAAAGACATAACGGATACAATACATCGCTCATCAACAGATAACTTCATCAATTTAGTGGGTGAAAGACTTGATTTACAGCATTATTACTCATTGGCTGACTGTGTGGTTGGAACGGGCAGAGTCGCCCTGGAGGCTATGGCCTGCGGCAAACCTGTTATCGCGGCTGGAAGCCATGGATATTTCGGTCTAGTGGAAGAACATAATTTCGAAGATGCTTGGCATTGTTATTTTGGGGACCATGGCTCTCTTAAACCCTGCAGCCGCTTTACAATGGCAAATGACATTCGGTCTTCACTAGCTCAATCTGACCGTCTATTAAAGGCAGGGTCGGCTTCGCGTGAATGGATGTTAAAAAAATTTAATATTAAATTCAGTGTAGCCAATCTGCTCGAGTGTTATAAAACTCTAATTAAGGGATGAGTGTATTGAAGAAAGTATTATATATTGGCTGGATTGGTTTTGGCAACTTGGGGGACGAGTTATTATGGAACGTGTTTAAAGAGTTAAATAAGCACTATAATTACTCTACCAAGATTGAAATTGTTCCTTCCCTGCCTGGCGTGGATATCAATCATACGGAAGAATATGACACAGTTATCTTAGGTGGCGGTTCCCTATTACTCCCCGGTTATATGGCAGCACTAAAACAGGCAATAGACCTTGGAAAAGACGTTTTTATATGGGGAAGCGGCCTTGACTGGATAACTAAAGAACAGCTGGACATTATAAACTCAGGACAATCACTATCATTAGAAAAGACTTTTACAGAAAAAGATATAATCTTGTTTCGTGAGACCCTTGAAAAAGCAGCATTTGTTGGTGTAAGGGGACCCATTACCAAGAAGGTTCTAGAGACATTTGGAATCAACAGTGACAAAATTAAACTGATTGGAGATCCCGGGATCTTGCTTAACCCGCCCGCAGTGATTAGGAAAAAGGAAAAAATAGCAGCAATAAACTGGGGTACAACATTCAACCGATTGTACGGCCAGGATGAAGCTGCTATTGAAAATGCGCTTCTTCAAGTATCCAAAAAATTAATAAAGTCGGGTTATAAAATTTTATTGTACGTTGTCTGGGGCAGTGACCGGGAGGCCTCCAAACGACTTTACGATAAATTGAATGACCCGTTGAATGTGACTTATGATCCATCATTATACTCAGAGGAAGAGCTTATTGAAAAACTCTCTGTCTGCAGTTTGAGCATTAACTTTAAACTTCACGCCAATATCCTTTCCTTAGCAGGAAATGTCCCCTGTATCGCCCTCGGTTACAGATTTAAAGTATTTGATTTGTTTCAATCCCTTGGGCTGGAGAATTTAGTCGTTTCAACCGATTCCGATACACTAGCTCTCGATATTATGGAAGGGATCCGGGAAATTGAACTAAATAAAGAAAAGATAATCGAACAATACAAAAATAGAAAGGAAACTTTCAGTCCCTTAATAATTGAACCTATAAAAAATAATTTCACAGTAGACTAAGTTTTAGATGTAAATATCCAACTCCCAAAAAGCTTCGAATTCATTTTCCAAATCCTTTAAATTCACCTCCAGACATCAAGTTTCAGGGGTGAGTTTTTTTCTGAGGTTAACTCCAACTGTTTTTAATTACTCCTAATACATTTCATATCAAACTCATGCAACATAACCGAAGCAAAATTCATCCATTTTATCCCAATTTTAACAACACCTTTTACTTGGAATGATTCTAGGAGTTGATGCTCTCCTCCATCCCCCGGAACAATATGTATTTTTTGTTGAAATCACCAAATAAGAAAAGGCCTCCCACGGTAAACTGGGAGGTCTTCAACTTTAAAGATTTTCACTTGTTAAGTGAACACTCATTCTGAATCCTCGTTAAACCCCTATATTTCATTCAACAAGGCATATATAGATGTTATTAAAGGGGTTTCTCATTTTTCAATATAATTATGAGCATGTTCTGACCATTGGGTAGGGCACTTTTTCCTAACCTGTCTTCCAGGCGAAAATGCCGGCTCAAAAGAAAAAAAGCCACTAGACCTTAGCTGGTCTATTTTTTCATAATAAAGGCCAGTTTATAGTACGGATTCATTATGTTAATTGACTTTCCCCTACCTGCCAAGTTTGTCCTGAAGTCATGGCTATGGGCTCCCGCTTCTGACGTCGTGAAATCATGGCTATGGGCTCCCGCTTCTGATGTCGTGAAGTCGTGGCTATGGGCCCCCGCTTCTGATGTCGTAA
>NZ_JAGGQV010000036.1:0-15494 GCF_018613135.1 Bacillus sp. ISL-57
GTTAGCCATCCATGAAGCGCAAAATCGGCGCTTCACCACAGAGAATGAAAATTGGTCTCTATGTCGATAATGTTTTAATGGCTGGCGAAGAAGGTCGTTGAACTATGGTGCCTTTAAGCCCACTGACTCTGAGACCACGTTGTACCACCGATTGTCACGCCCTTTATGGGTAGCACTACTCATGGGGGATTAATCCTTTTGTGGTAGTCGTGCTACCCTCTACTTAATATGCTGTGATTGGAGGTTTTTGTTTGACGATCTACCAAACTCAATCAGATTACTTACAAGGCTCAGCCCAGTTCAATGCAACTCTAAAGATAAAACCCCTTTTTAATAATTAACCAATTGTCTTAAGAACATTTTTTAAATGTAGGATATTGTTCTGTTCGCCGTCGTTCATCTTATAAACGAAAACGGTATTAATGACATTGTTAAAGCTTAATTTGTAATAGTGAATGTTTGTATAGTTATATAATTCTATAAGCTTAGTATTCAATACTGCAATGGTATTGCTGATTTGCAAAAAATCTTGGATACTGCTGATTGATTTTATTTCTTTTAATTTATATGGTATTTGATTATTCATAAGCCATTCGGTCACAGCTCTTGTATACATACAACCTATACTCAATACGAGCAATGTAATAGGTGTTTCCCAATCAAAATTGATGATATGGTCCTTACTTGAAATGACCTCGAATGTTTCAGTTGCAACGATGTCATAAGTTAAGTCGGGATATTTCTTAATCGGTTCACTAATGAGTGCACAATCTAATTCGGAATTGTGCACTTTTTGGTTTATGGCATTACTGGAATCTACGGCGAAATCCACATCCATTTGAATGTCGTTCATATCCAAATTATTCGCAATATGGGCACCATAGATTTTCAAGGTTGTATGTGAGGTGCCAAAATCCACTTTAGAGTTAGTTTGAAAGGCACCAATGTTTTTTAAAAATTCTTCGTACTCTTGTGAAATAAGTTGAAGATAGTTTTTATACTGTATTCCTACGCTAGTGATTTTCAATCCTTGGGGCGTGCGTTTAAAAACAAGTTTTCCAATTTCCGACTCCATTTTTTTCACTTTAGCCGTAAGGGCGGATTGAGTATAGTTCGTGATTTCTGCAGACTTACTTAAATTTTGACGGTTTAATATTTCAATTTTCAATGCTATTTCTTTGATGTTCATATAGTTGGCACACCCTATAAAAAAAATTTATGAACCCTATCATTTTCCTCCATTTTACGCTTCTGGGCAGTCAGAGTAAACTCTAGTTAGCTTAATAAGTAAGGGAGACCAGATAATGCTAGAAGCTGAAAATAAGAATTTATCCCACCGAATTATTATTGAACGATACATCAAGCATAGGGGGAGCATCTCTTAATGCATACATATTATAAATGGTTAATCGTATTGGTGGCCACGTTATCCCAAACTGCAGCAACCTTTGTGACGTATGGCATGGGACCTATCGCTGCATTTTATCAAATTGAATGGAATTTAACACCACTTCAAACAGGCTTCATTGTTTCAGCAGTCAATATTGGACCGATGTTTTCAATGCTGGCGTTCGGTTACTTGATGGATAAAAAAGGGGAAAAACACATTATCGGGTGGGGCAACATTTTATTGGGGCTCTCAGCTTTAACGCTAGTTTTTGTAAATGATTATATTGTATTGCTGCTTTTATTATTGTTGGTTGGTGTATGGTACGGAAGCGCTCAAACCGGTGGAAGCACGGCCATCGTAAAATGGTTTCCAAACGAACATAGAGGTCTGGCTCTAGGGATAAGACAGACGGGAATACCGATTGGAGGATCTTTAGCCTCTGCAGTTTTATCCTATACATATTATCATTTCAATTTGTCATCAGTACATGTAGTACAAGGGATCGTAGCAATAATGGGAGGACTGATCTTCCTATTATTATATAACGAACCAGAAAGAACGAGTGAAACGGGATCAACATCGGTCGGGTTCAAGGAGAAAATGAATGTCATCAAAAATAATAAGGAATTATATCCAATGTATATAGTGGGTGTTGTGATGATGTCATTACAGATGATTATCATTGCGCATTTTATGAGTTATTTGCATAACGAAGGGAGCTATTCATTAACAGAGGCAGGAAAATATTCAAGCGTCGTTTTAATAGGTGGTATGGTTGGGCGGGTAGTCATCGCATGGGCGAGTGATCAATTCTTTGAAGGTATAAGGGAAAGATTATTGCTTATTGTGATGGCTGTTACCGTAATTCTTACAGTGATGCTGCCACTCATCATGACTGTTGAAATGGAAATCTTGATGCTATTATTTTGTTTTCTTTTGGGTTTTGTAGCCATTGGTTGGTATTCCATTTTTATTGCTTGTATCACAGAGCAATCGGATTCACGTTTTATAGGTTTAACGGTGAGTTCAGCATTGACATTAAATCAATTATTCATTGTCATAGCACCCTCATTATTCGGATTAGTCGTTAATCTATTGAACAGTTATCACCAAGCCCTATATTTAGCCGGAATATCTGTAGCTTTGGGAGCGATTAATTTATACAGAGTAAAAATAAAAAAAAGGAATGGGTCATGGCATCACCACAAAGTTTGAGCAAATTAATAAAAACAACCTAGATAAATGAAAAAATAGAAAGGGCATGTTTTGAAAAAAGATTAATCAAAACATGCCCTTTTACTATTTAATTAGATATTCTGTTATAAAAAGGATTGATCATTATTGTGTTCCTTAATCAACCTTGCACCCTTAGTTTAAGTGCAATCCTTCACATTCTATTTTTTTTTATCACAAAGAAAAAAATTGACACATTACTGTTTATGAAAGCATACTGTTATTAACAGTAACATGTTGCCGAATAAATTTTTACATTAAAATTAGGAGGTTTTATTTCATGAAACATACAGGGAGACATACAGGTGCATTTCTATTGCTATTTTTATCAGAGGGAGATAACTATGGAGGGAAACTTCTGAAAAAATGTGAGGAAGAGCTTCCCATCAATCCAATTGATAGTGCCATATTATATCGCACACTAAAAAAATTAGAGGAAGAAGGCGCTGTTGAGTCTTATTTGGATACATCTGATCGAGATAAACCGATAAGGATGTACAAAATCACTACAGTTGGAAAAAGAAAATTAGAAGATTTTCAAATAGATATTGAGGGAAAAATTAAAAATTTAGCGTTTTTCCTAGAAAAATATAAAGAATGGGAGGCTCAAAATAATGATTAGTGGAATTATTCTATATATAATAGCCATTATTTATTTGGGTATTTCTTTTACAAAAGATAAACATAAAACAAAGGCAGCCTTATTAAGTTCATGGAAAATGTTTCGCAATGTTTTACCGGATTTATTAGCTATTATGCTTTTTGTTGGGCTAGCATTATCTTTATTGACACCGTCCCTTATTTCTTCAATTATTGGCGAAAATTCTGGCTTACTGGGCATCATTTATTCAACACTCATTGGCTCAATTGCTTTAGTTCCAAGCTTTATCGTCTTTCCTCTCGGAGATACATTAGTTCAAAATGGTGCTGCTCTTCCACAAGTTGCGGTATTAATGTCGACATTAATGTCTGTAGGACTTACAACTTTATCTATGGAACAAAAAACTTTTGGACGAAGTTTTGCTTATGCTCGAAATATTTCTGCCATAATAATGTCTCTTCTATTTGCATTGATTATTTGGGTGGTGATGACATGAAAAAACTAAAAAGATATCGGTTCCTTTTCATTTTATTATTAGGGCTTCTTCTTATTGCATTTATGAATCAAGCTATTGCTATGACAACAGTTCAATTAACTGGTAAAAGTATTTTGGATATGTTATTCCTACTTCCTCCTATATTTATATTAGTGGGATTATTGGATCAATGGGTAAAGAAAGAATCACTCATTCGATATATGGGTGAAAAATCAGGTATATATGGTGTCTTCTTCACCTTATTATTAGCAACAGTAGCAGCAGGCCCTCTTTATATAGCCTTTCCAATTGCAGTACTTTTATTGAAAAAAGGAGCCAGTGTCCGCTATATAGTGTTTTTCTTAGGCGCTTGGTCAACAGTGAAATTGCCAGTTCTAGTATATGAATTCACTTCATTTGGTCCTAAATTTACACTTATTCACATTTGTTTTGGCCTCGTGTTTTACTATTTAACAGGAATTCTTTTTGAAAAAATTTATGATCAACAAAAATTGTTAAGGTATGATATAACGAAGGAAGTATAGATTCAAATCAATAAGTCTTTGAACTCCTCAATCCCAGATTCTTTTGTAGCTGTAGCTTTTAAATTTTTAATATTCCATTAGGATCCGGACCTTTTATGAACAACACTAGGGAAATAAGTTGAAAATACCTTGAGATTATTCACTTGTCGCTGCTGGACTTGTCTCCAGGATCGCTCATTAATACCAGCATTTTCCGTTAACCCTGCACTTACAACGGACTACTGTATGCAGGAAAAGGTTAGAGGATACAGTATGTACTGTATCCCCTTTTTAATTCGCTTATTAAATTAACCTGCCCCGTTAGTTGCATAAAGAAAAAGCTGTCTTAAAGACAGCTCTGATCTTCAGCTAACGCACCCGTTAGTTTAAGTAGAATGTTTCATAATCTTTCTCGAGGAAAAAGTTTATGCGTCATAAAATATTCTCTGTTTATCTAAATGATTACTTAGAATACATCACAATGGTGTAGGAGTATTAATTTGTTCGTCAAAATTCAATTCTAAAAGTTGTCCAGCGTGAACCAATCCAGATCCAAATCCGTACATAAGAACTCGGTCTCCATTTTTGACTTTTCCCTTACGGATTCCAAGATCAAGAGCTAAAGGAATGGTTGCAGCAGAGGTATTTCCAAAGTTGACTAAGCTATAAAGCGTTTTTTCCATTGGGAATTCTAATTTTTCGCAAATTGGCTCTATCAACCTTAAGTTAGCACTATGAGGGATAAACCAATCAACTTGATCTAAACTCGTTTGTGATTTTTCTAATATCTGTCTTATACTCTCAGGAACATTCCTTACAACCCACCGAAAAACTTCTCTACCATTTTGTACAAGATATTGAGTATCTAATAACTCAATCCCATTGACCTTTTTTGATAGTCCAGGTCGATATACATGTTGTGCTCCTCTTCCATCACTTCCTAGGTGGAATCCAATGAAACTTTTTGATTGTTCATCTCTTTCAACTAATACAGCACCAGCACCATCACCAAATAAAATACATGTATTCCTATCCGTATAATCTGTAATTTTTGAGAGTGTATCCGCTCCAATAACTAGTACCTTTTTGTGGAGCCCAGAAGAAATTAAACTGTGTGCTGTATGTACTGCATAAACAAATCCTGCGCACGCTGCACTTAAATCTATGGCACCTGTTTGAGATATATTTAATTGGTCCTGTATGATACTTGAGACAGATGGGAATGGTAGATCTGGTGTGCTTGTTGCCACAATAATCATATCTACATCTTTGACTTCTTTATTATATCTGTGCATTAAATCTTTTACTGCAGATATGCATATATCACTGGTAAATTCATCAGGACGGGTTATTCTTCGTTCATGAATCCCGGTTCTTTGAATAATCCATTCATTATTTGTTTCGACCATTTGCTCAAGTTCAAAATTTGTTAATTTTTTATCTGGTACATATGTCCCGATAGCTGTTATTCTCGCTCCTATCATACGCTCACCCCATATATTTATTAGAAGTTAGTGTTAATACCTGGTACTAATTATAACAATTTATATTGTTAATAATCAATTTAAATTCCTTTTTTTTCTAAAACACTTACTCCTTATTGAAGTAAACTGCCCCGTTAGTTGCATAAAGAAAAAGCTGCCTTAAAGACAGCTCTGATCTTCAGCTAACGCATCCGTTAGTTCATTAAGAAAAGCAATTCTTATTAATGAATCGCGCCCTTGAATAAGAAGGGACTATATTTTACTGAAATTATCGTCAACAAACCTCTTCATTTTATCTATACACGAACTCTAAGTTTCCAGGTTAGTAATTTTGCCGAAAAGTAATGCATCATAATACTTATCCTCTATAAAATAGTGGTCTTTTAATCGTCCTTCTAACTCATACCTGTTCTTTTCAAGTATCCGTGCAGAGCCAATATTGGCATGCACTACCATTGCATGAAGCTTATGAAGATTAAGTGATTTAAATGCAAAATCACTCATCAATGCAACAATCTCCGTGCCATACCCTTTACCCCAATGATGTTTATGCAACACATAACCAATTTCAGCTTGGTTTGATTCTTGGTCAAAATTGAAAATTATGGCTGTTCCTATAATTGCCTGAGTTAATTTTTCAACAATAGAGGAATATAAATGAGTTCCTGCAGACTCGTGTTTTAACATTATTTCAATGAACTGACGAGTTTCCTCCAAAGTACTCATCAAATTCCAGCCAATAAATCGTGAAACCTCTTGATCTGACGCATAATGATGTATTTCTTGAACATCCTCTATCCTTAGTGCTTTGAAGTAGATTTTTTCACCCTCTAATGAATGAAATAAAACAGCCCGCTTCTCCATTTGAACCTCCTCTAACTACGCTTTGTTAATGAACACCGATGGTAGCGAAAATGTCCCCAATTAAGGTTAATATCATCACACTCATCTTAGTACATCCTTTTTAAATAATTTTCCATATATATGTTTCAACTGTTTACTCAACAATCTGGACCTTTAATGGAATAACATGACTGACATTTTTAAACAACTTTATTTTATTTTAAACAACTTTAATCTGACTTAACAGTATTCCTTAATGAACTATCCTGCTCCGATAGTTCCATAAGAAAAAGCTGCCTTAAAGACAGCTCCAACCTTTAGCTAACGCACACGTTTGTTAAACAAGAATCATCCTATTTATTACCACAATTTGTTCGAACTGCGACACAATAACTTTCTTAAACTGTAAATTTACTTTTTTATAAAGACTGTTAAGAAGTAGTGTCATTGACAAATTTATTGCATAAAAAAAATTTGTCTAGATGACAGATCTAACTTACTTCTATTGCATCTGTTACTTCTATAATACGTTTGATGGAGTGTCAGGAAATCCCCCTAACAATCACATAGGAATGTACCCTTTTGTTAGATATACAAATATCATAACAGGAATAAAACTAAAGACCATAAATAAATTGCTTAAGGCTATTAATCTCTTGTTTGATAAAGCACTCCAATTGGGTTAAGAACAAATGTTAGCATCCCATAGGGTACTTCAATTTTAAAGACCAAATAAGGAATCCAAGAAACAATCCCACAGAGTAAAAAGGTAACAGATAGCCAAAAGTATATCTTTGTTTTTGGATTGACACGACTCAATTGTTCCAACGCCTTTCAAAACAACAATGTCCTAATCTTAACACAGTTTCCAAATAAAGTTACCAAACTATCCTGCCCCGATAGTTCCATAAAGGCAGCTCCCACCTTCAGCTAAAGTACCTGTTACTTAAGAAAATTTTTTTTAGGAATTGTGTATTATCTTTATCTAACTCTCCATAACTTTCGTTTTCATTATTGCTAATAATTGTTGCTGTACCTGCACTTTCATTAAACCAAATTTTATATTCGTAAAGTCTTTCAGGTATATTTTCATCAAAAGTGTAAAACAAAGTAGCTTCTACGTCTGGTTCACTAGCCATTTTAACCACTTTATCATCCCATTTGATTTGTGCAAATGCTTGCCTTAGCAGTTCTATTGATTCGCTATCTGTTATCATTACCAAATTTTCATAATTTCCTTCTGTATCAATCTTTTGAACATCTACTCTTGATAATTGTCCTTTTTCTTCCCCATTACAACCGACCAATAACACCATAAAGACAAAAAGAGAAGTAAAATTTATTATCTTTTTCATCATACACCTCCATAAATTTAGATGTTTACATTTCATAATAGTTCCAGCTTATCTTCAACTAAACTGCCCCGATAGTTCCATAAGATAGCTTTTTCAGCATTATTAACTGCTTTTCAAAAAACGAATATAAAGATAGAAAAACAGAAGTTCTTATTTAATTCCGAGTACGACCAGTCGGAATTTTTTGTAAATAAAAAGAATCCATTTTGAAAAAAAGATAGATCATGGTCTTCCTGTATTTCTCCACAATCGCGCCCGCCCTTTTCTTGGATAAGCTATATTGCATATTGTTAACAGTCTATAAAAACATGGATTAATTTATCACTTTATATATATTTCAAAGAATTGTAATATATATAAAGTGTTTTTTTAGCAAGGAGGGAACATAAATTTGATTACAAAAGGAAATCTAGCTAAAAAGGAGCAGTCAGAAGCAACAATTCAACACAACGTTCGATTTTACCTAATTAAAATGAGGGGAAGAGGAAAGAGTCCTCTAAAAGTAAATGCGAAAGATATAATAACTGGAATCATAGGTGGTTTTATTACTATTTTTTTTCTTGGATTATTAACCAGCTTTACATCTACTCCATGGTTAATAGCTTCATTTGGGGCAAGTTGTGTATTAGCATTTGGGCTTGGGAATTCTCCTTTGTCACAGCCTAGAAATATCATAGGTGGACACTTCATTTCAACTTTAATAGGATTAATTGTTTATCATATATTTGGAAATGAACCATGGTCTTTGGCCATGGGAGTCGGATTAGCTATCGGTCTGATGATGTTAACTAAAACAACCCATCCTCCTGCCGGGGCAGATCCAATCATTGTAATATTTGGTGCTTACCCCTGGGGGAGTTTATTTACGCCAGTATTAACAGGATCCATTGTTATTGTGCTAATTGCCTTATTAATTAATAATTTACGAAGTGATAGAGAATATCCTGTGTTTTGGATTTAAAAGTATAAAAATAAATTCTTTTAATGAATGAACTCAAATTTTTATTCCGTTATATTTTCTGAAAAGACCTGTATGGATAAAATCCTATACAGGTTTTCGTTATTCATTCTGTATTTTTTAATAAATTCTATCAGAATGCTGTATAGGAGTTAGAGCTTCTTAATTAATTTAATAACCTTTCATATCTTATATTCCATATCTAGACATCCATAAGGATGACCTTTGTAAGGAATTAATTAGTTCTAAGTGAACAAGAACATCATATACATCATGTTCTTTGGCTAATGCCTGTTCTACATTTGTAGAAATATCATGAGCATGTTTAATATCTAATTTCTAATTCACTAAGATGACAAGCCGGGAATTGATCGGATAATCTTAGATTCTTCAATACATTTTGCTAAAGCATCTATCTCATTTTCAAGCATGGATAGATGTTTTTTGTGTTGAAAGAGCATATTAATATACCTATCTAAGCTTAAGCCATTCCTTCACAATCTCTTTTTATTAACATAAATATCTAAGTCAACTATCAAGTGTTATTCAATTATCTGGCCCGATTGCTTAATAAGAAAAAAACCTACATGATCCGTGCTATTTAAGGAGTTAAGATTCTTAGTGTTGCTTTGAAATAAAGTTTGAACATTTTCCCAAGAACCGAACGCTCTCGATTTATACACTTTCCTAAAAAAGGATTTTCGATTAGAGGGACATTTTTTACTGGTTTTAAATGAATGATTATTCAAAATAACCCACAATTAAAAGCCACCAATTTAGTAGTCTTAATGAACAAATGCACCCGTTAGTTCATTAAGAAAATACCTTCCAGATTGTATACTTCTCTTTAAATTTTATATTTTTTAAAAGCTTTATATGGAGAAAGATTGACTGTTTCATCAGGTACATAACATTCTCTATCATGGTATGGCATTTCTAACGCTTCCCATTTAAAATTATCTTCCACACATTTGATGAATAAATCATACCCTTCACCATCTGAAGGAGATAAACCTAATCTAGTTTCTTCAAACTTCAAGGCAGTATCAATTGCTTTCCTTAGTTCAATTAAAGCTGTACGATTGGCTATTAGATACGCGTTGTCATGCCACATCTGTTGTCCAAATATATGGCACATTGGCATGGGTTCATCTTCTTCATAAAAACTATTGCTATAGGCTTTGTTTAATTCAATGAGAGCATCTTCAGGTTTGCAAACGTCTAAATAGGTATCCATTCCACTCACCCAATACCTTTCACCACCGCCCCAAAACTGCGATACAAATTTATCATACAATTCATTATTTTCCACAAACAAATATCTTTCTAACTCATCTTCTAAATCTCCAATAAGATAAAAACTGTGAATTTGCTTGTCATTCTTTTTATAAATAAAATGATAAAGAGTATCAGCTATTTTTTTGTTTGTAAACAATTCGAAATTATATTTCTTTGCCTTTTTTGGCTTTAATACTCCGTTTACAAACGGTGTCTCTGGTATGTAAATAGCTGTAAATAACTTTTCATTAGACATTTTTAATCACCTCTTAGAATCTTATATTACTTCTTATCTTGGAATTAACCTGCCCCGATAGTTCCATAACAAAAAGAGCTGCCAAAGCAACTCTCTTATTGAAGTAAAGCACCCGTTAGTTTAAGTAGATTTCTTCACAAACTCTCCATTATATTGATTCCCTATTTTTTAATAACAATGGATAATTTATAATTTGCATGCTCGTTTAACCCTTCCAAAAAATTATTCATTAATTCATTGGTTGGAAATTTACATTCTAGAAGGTAACAACCATCTCCACTGATTTTATAGTTACGTACAAGGTATTGTTCCTGCGTTTTGATGAATGACAAATATGGCTGATGGTTTGTGCTCTGTGTAATGATGGTTAGAAAAGCATGTATATAAAATCCCAATTTGACATGATTAACTTTTATGGTATATCCCTCAATAACCCCACTATCCTCTAACTTTGCCACCCTAGCTGAAGTAGCTGGTCCAGTTAAGTGGACTTTCTCGCCTAATTCTTTCATCGTGATACGACTGTTCTTGGATAGTTCATCAAGGATATCCATATCCGTCTTATCTAACATTTTAATAATCCTTTCATTAATAAAGTAAAACCGCCTAAAGACTTTGTTTACCCCATGTATTCGTTAGTTGGTCATAGTTTAAACTAAAAGAGTGCTAAAACAAAACAAAAAGGAGATAATAAACATGAATATACATCAAATTCGTAATGCAACAATCGTTGTGGAATACGCATGGAAAAAGTTTTTAATCGATCCAATGTTAGCGGAAAAAGGTACTTACCCACCTTTCCCAAATTCGCCAAGGCAAGATCAAAACAATCCTTTAGTAAGCTTACCAACATCCATTGACAATATTATAAAAGATATAGATGCAGTTATTGTTACTCATTTGCACTATGATCATTGGGATGATGCTGCTAGAGAAGCTTTACCAAAAGAGACCAAAATATTTGCCCAAAATGAAGAAGATGCGACAGAGATTCGAAACGCTGGTTTCCAAAATGTAGAGGTTTTACAAGACGATACAAAGTTTGAAGGTATCCAATTAGTGAAAACAAAAGGCGAGCATGGAAGAGGAGAAATCTTAAAACTTGCTGGTCTTGTATGTGGCGTTATATTTAAACACCCAACGGAGAAAACATTATATGTTGCTGGAGACACTGTATGGTATGAAGAAGTTCAAAATGTAATTGAGGCAAATAAACCAGAAGTTATTGTTGTAAATGCTGGGGATAACCAATTCTTCCAAGGCGGTTCTCTAGTCATGGGCAAAGATGATGTCTATGAAGTGCACAAAGCTGCTCCTGAAGCTAAAATTATTTGTGTTCACATGGAAGCTGTTAACCACTGGGGATTGTCTAGAGAAGACTTAAAGAGCTTTATTAACGAAAAAGAGATGTCTTCTAACGTTTTAGTACCAGCTGACGGTGAATCATATACATTCTAATAATAATAGGATAAATAGTCCATTAAGGGAGAGATATCTGTGTCTGTTGAGGCTAACAAAAAACTAGTTCGTCGTTTTTATGAAACAATTGAACAAGAAAATTATGAGGCTCTTAAAGATTATTGCCATGAAAACTTTGTATTCTACCCACAGATGGATACACCCTTTCCAGGCTTAGAAGGCTTAGTGGAATCTGAAAAGAAAAACTTTGATGCATTCCCTGGCTTTAAAATGCCTATTCAATCCATAATAGCTGAAGGTGATCAAGTAGCAGCATATCTCATCTTTGAAGGAACTCATACAGGTATCCCGTTGTTGGGTGTTCCTGCTACTGGAAAAACCGTTAGATTCTCTCTTATGATGAAGTTACGAATTGAAGATGGTAAAATCATTGAGAAAAGATCACATGTTGATGTAAATGATGTTCTTCGACAGCTTAAAGATTAATTTTTTTATTAAATCAAATGAATCAGTATCAAATTGACCCTTTTTGGGTCTTTTATAATTTTTTTCTCATCTAAGTTCCCCTACTGTTAAATCACCATATTCAGATCCGTTATTAATCTAAACTGCCCCGTTAGTGCCATAAGAAAAGAGCTGCCTTAAAGACAGCTCCGATCTTCAGCTAAAGCACCCGTTAGTTCATTAAGATAAGCGATTCTTATTAAAGAATGGCGCTCTTTAATGGAAAATCGTTCTTAAATGGGGAATCCTGATTGAGGACCCACTTGCTAGGTGAAATGAGAGGACTCGGGCTGTCTTCCCTTCCTATTTGATAATTTAATTATATTGAATTAATTAGAATCCCATTTTTGATACAAATCGATCAACATATTGTTAAAATTGTTTTATCGAAATTTGTTTCTTCTTTAATTCAATTTTATTTTTGGTAAAAATAAGTAATAACCCAAACAAATAATATATGATGCTTGTCGCTATGACACTATAAAATAACACCGTGATCGTAGTTGGGGCCCACACTTTTATAAATGTCCAAGGAAATCCACCAAGTAAAATTTTCGGGAACATGATTGCGAGTGTCAAAATCGCAGCTACAAACAACGTATGAATAGATAATAGTATGATCCTCATTACGTTTAATGATGTCCTAATACGTTGTTTTCTAACAAGCTTCCTCATTACTCTTAGCGATAGTAGGATAAAAAATAAACCAAAACAGCCGACTACAATACACAGGATAGTCACGAATCTATCCAACTTTTGATATCTATCTGAATGATTATTAGTAACATTGTTTCCCTCCCATAGATCCATCACACCTTGACCTATGGATGTCGTAAAGCTCGTATTCATATTGGACAGAATTGCTACCCCTATTTGTTCATCGGGCTGCATGATGAAATATGAGGTAAATGTTGGGTTCTCTCCGGCATGGAAAATATATTGTTTTTCGTTTTTTTTCATAACTGCCCATCCACTGGCATAGTAGGTATCCTTATCGAAAGGCTCCACTGACTGATCAGGGATATGCAATTCTTGAATGAGCTGCTTGTCGATAGCATTGCTCCGATAGTTTCCTAATTGTAGTTTCATCCACTTCGCTATATCATTCGTATTGCTGATAATATATCCAGCTGGTACATTCCCCCGATAAATGGGCGGTGAGTATGGCTGCTCTCTCATAAATCCTATTTTATAGCCGGAAGCCATCTCAGAGGACTGAACTTGATGTAGCCCAACGAACGAGTCTTTCATACCGATTGGCTCTAATATCTGCTTTTTCATATATATTTCATAGGGTTGCTTCGTTACGACCTCGATAACGAGTCCTAGTACATCATAATTGAGTGTAGCGTATTCAAAAGAGCTGCCTGGCTTTCGATTTAATTGCTGATTCAGCAATGTTCTTACGTTCAACTCAAGAGCGTTACCTGCATTACTTTCAGGAATTTGTGCTATAGAATTAGAAGCTATCCCGCTGGTATGATGAAGAAGCTGATTTAAAGTAATCGTTTGCGGCTCTCCATTATATTTTAGCTTCAACCATGGGATATACTTCCGGACATCATCAGATCGTTTTAACAGCCCTTCCTTTTCCAATTGTAGAATGGCTAGACCTGTAAATGCTTTCGTTGTAGATCCGATTTCAAATAATGTATTAGAGGTCACAGGTGTTTTCGCCTTTACATCAGCGTACCCGAAGCCTTCTTGATATACCGTTTTCCCCTTTTCTACAATAACTACCGATAACCCTGGAATTTTACTAATGATTCTTTGCTTTTCAACAAACTTATCGATCTTATGAATTTTTTCACTTGATTCGGCGTTAGCTATTTTGGGTGTGAAACCACTAACCGCCAAAATCATAGCAATCATTAACATACAAATTCTTACTGATGGTTTCATTACCGATTCCCCTTGGTCAAATTTATGTTTTTTATGTAGCTATTGCTGCCACAAGGAAGTAAATCGTTTGCATGACCGTGCTGCTAGCAGATTAAGCAACGTCGTTCCCCCCCATTTCAGTCTATATGTTCTCAATAACGTTTAGTATAGCCCGCAATAATTACCGAAACCATCGATTTATATAACAAAATCACGCGTCGAAATGACAAAGTTGTCACAAATCGTGCATGTCCTAGTCTGCTTTGTAGCCAAGGAGGGGTATCCCATGTGGTTGTAAAGTGATTGTAAACGTCGTACCAAACTCCGACGATACGGACAGTTCATGACTGAGTCTGCTGCACACTTGCTTCGCTAAATACAGTCCCATTCCCTCAGCAACGCGATTTAACTAGGGGGATGAGTGAGACAATGCCTTTCTCGAGTCATGTACCGACGAAGAGATAAATCTATTGTCAGATAATTTGTTATAAAATCCTTTTATGAAGAAAATCAAGGAGGCGGGCAGTGGTGTTCTGATTCCACAATCTAGCCCAATTGTTGAACAAAGGTCAAACAGCACTCTTCAACTATCCTGCCCCTTTAGTGCCATAAGAAACAAGTATTATGAGAGAAGTCATTCAAGAGGTAAGTACACATGAGGTAATTAATGAAGAGACCATTGAGGCTATTTTTTTATCCATTATAAAGTTCCAAACATCTATTCGTAACCAATGTCACCGAAGTTACGAGGCATTTACAACCCAAATAGAAACGATATTAAAAAAAGAACTTCAAACCTTCTTCTCAAATTGGGCACAAAAGCAATGGACTAACAAAGAACAAATTGAGGTAGAGGCTTTTGCAGTGATGCTAAGCTGGTCACTTTATGGAGCTACGATGCATTGGATGCAAAATCAAACGACAAAACCAGAAGATTACGTAAAGCAATTATTCCATTTCATAAAAATAAAATAAACATGGATAAAAGAAATTTGTAAAATATAGTTTTCAAGCTGACTTAACCACTATATTTTTCACTCTCCATATATAATTGAGCCTGTTTTTTTATATAAAAAACAGGCTCTATATAGTGTCTTAGCTTCTATCCTTCTTCAACTCCCTCAGTTTAATACTATTTTCTCACGAATACTCGCTTATTCGTAGGATTTCATTCTCCTTGGATTTACTTTCTTGATTAGATGGATTGAAATCATTTCATTTTGGCTTCGGAAGGCATGGCAAAATAAAGGAGCGAAACACAACTCCATATATTTCCATATGATGTACATTCTT
>NZ_JAGGQV010000037.1:0-75110 GCF_018613135.1 Bacillus sp. ISL-57
TGAAGATGAGATTTCCCATGGCGCAAGCTAGTAAGATCCCTGAAAGATGATCAGGTTGATAGGTCAGAGGTGGAAGCATGGTGACATGTGGAGCTGACTGATACTAATAGATCGAGGACTTAACCAACGCTTTTTAAAAAATGAAATACCTTCTTATTATCTAGTTTTGAAGGAATGAATTCTTCAAAAATGAATATAGTCTGGCAATGATGGCGAAGAGGTCACACCCGTTCCCATTCCGAACACGGAAGTTAAGTTCTTCAGCGCCGATGGTAGTTGGGGGTTTCCCCCTGTGAGAGTAGGACGTTGCCAGGCTGTTCATTTAAATCTTTAATGGGTTTTAGGAAACATTATATTATTCCGCAGTAGCTCAGTGGTAGAGCATTCGGCTGTTAACCGAACGGTCGTAGGTTCGAGTCCTACCTGCGGAGCCATATGCTTCCATAGCTCAGTAGGTAGAGCACTTCCATGGTAAGGAAGAGGTCAGCGGTTCGAATCCGCTTGGGAGCTTCCCAATCTATCTATGAACAAAAAAAACAGTTCGGCCCGTTGGTCAAGCGGTTAAGACACCGCCCTTTCACGGCGGTAACACGGGTTCGAATCCCGTACGGGTCACCATTTTAAATCATTAATTCGGAGGATTAGCTCAGCTGGGAGAGCATCTGCCTTACAAGCAGAGGGTCGGCGGTTCGATCCCGTCATCCTCCACCATTATATTCTTTACTTGCCGGTGTAGCTCAACTGGTAGAGCAACTGACTTGTAATCAGTAGGTTGGGGGTTCAAGTCCTCTTGCCGGCACCATTTACAACCATATATTGCGGAGGGGTAGCGAAGTGGCTAAACGCGGCGGACTGTAAATCCGCTCCTTCGGGTTCGGCAGTTCGAATCTGCCCCCCTCCACCATTTTAATAAAATCCTGTGGATCAGTTATATATTCTCTGTATTGGGGAAATATATGATTACCACCTTTTTATTTTGTTGTACATTAATCATTGCATAACATATATTGGGCTATAGCCAAGCGGTAAGGCAACGGATTTTGATTCCGTCATGCGAAGGTTCGATCCCTTCTAGCCCAGCCATTTGCGGAAGTAGTTCAGTGGTAGAATACAACCTTGCCAAGGTTGGGGTCGCGGGTTCGAATCCCGTCTTCCGCTTAATATATTTTAAATTCCTTAGGGGCCTTAGCTCAGCTGGGAGAGCGCCTGCCTTGCACGCAGGAGGTCAGCGGTTCGATCCCGCTAGGCTCCACCATCAACTACATACACCAAAACTTACGTCTTAAGCCAAAAATGGTTTAAGACTTTTTTTTGTTTATGGCATAGTTGGGTAAACTAATTCCCAGAAAGATATTTTTTCACAAAAAAACATATGTAATCAGAACACGTGCATCTTTATACATGGAAATGTCGAGTTGAACCAATTGGCATATACGATATAAAATGATGGAAGGGGGAATTGTATGTCTATTCAGAAAATTTCCGTCATCGGATTGCCTATGGACCTTGGTCAAGCAAGGCGAGGGGTGGATATGGGACCTAGTGCCATCCGCTGCGCAGAGATTGTCGAGCGTCTTGAAAAGTTGAATATAGAAGTAGAGGATTTAGGGGATATAATTGTAGGGCGTCCTGAAAATGCAGATGAACCCGGAACAAATTTAAAAAACTTACAGCTTGTAGCAAAAGGTAACACCCAGTTAGCTGCAAGAGTTGATGAAATAATAGAAGAAGGTTCCTTTCCGCTTGTATTGGGGGGAGACCATTCAATAGCGATAGGCACACTGGCAGGAGTCTCGAAGCACTATAAGAATTTAGGTGTGATTTGGTACGACGCACATGGCGACTTAAATACGGAAGAAACTTCACCATCAGGAAATATACACGGGATGCCTTTAGCTGTCAGTATTGGAATTGGTCATCCGGACCTGATTAATATTCATGGTTTTGCTCCAAAAGTGAAACCTGAAAACATCGTAATCATTGGAGCGAGGTCATTGGATGAAGGGGAAAAGGAACTTATCCGTGAGAAAGGGATTAAAGTATTCACGATGCATGAGATCGACCGGATGGGAATGACACGGGTCATGGAAGAATGCATGGATTATTTAAGGGAAAGAACGGACGGCGTCCACCTTTCACTGGATTTGGATGGAGTGGACCCAGCAGATGCACCCGGAGTCGGGACACCGGTAATTGGTGGTATAAGTTATCGGGAAAGTCATTTGGCCATGGAAATGCTTGCGGAATCCAACTTGATTACATCCGCTGAATTCGTTGAAGTGAATCCCATTTTAGATGAGCGAAATAAAACGGCAATCGTTGCCGTGGCCTTAATGGGTTCGCTATTTGGAGAAAAATTATTATAACTAATAATTAAAAGAAACAGTAACCGGCTTGTAATGGGTTACTGTTTTTTATATGCTAGAAGACGTAGGTTCATTTACCAGGGTGTATGTAACAGAAACATATCTATAGATAAATGGATGCAATCTTGTATCCATATTCACTTGAGAGCACGTCTGTCCATGAGATCTCCGTTTTTAGTTAAATGGATGTATTGAATGATTAAAGAATCCAGTTTGCTGCTAACTTCAATAACTTCATTATCCACCATCGAAGAACGGGAAGCCAAAAACATCATTTTCTGTCTGCATTGTTCAATATGGTCTAAAATTTGTTCAGTACTCATATAGAGAATCACTCCTTTGAATTTTACAATTTCTTACTATATAGCCCTGTTTTTTTTTTCTTAAACATAAAATGTAAAACTTTGTTAAAATTAATGTATTAAATTTTTGAAACCTTTCAGCTTACGATTCGTAGTAATCGTATAGCCGCATGAGCGGGGGTAATACCGGAAAATGGATGCACTCATTAAAGAGAGAATTAATCAAGTATTAAAAGGAGACCATAATGCCTTTGGGGAAATTGTCGAAATTTACAAGGACAAAGTTTTCCAAATATGTTTCAGGATGCTCGGAAACAGGCAAGAAGCAGAAGATTTGGCTCAAGAGGCCTTTGTAAGGGCCTACGTGAACATTCGAAGTTTCAATATAACAATGAAATTTTCTACATGGTTATATCGGATTGCGACCAATCTTTGTATTGACCGGCTTCGAAAGAAAAAACCGGACTACTATCTCGATGCAGAGGTGGCAGGAACAGAGGGATTGAATATGTATTCCCAAATTGCATCGGATATGGCGAAACCCGAGGAAGAGGTTGAATCATTAGAACTGCAGGAAACCATTCAAGTGGAGATAATGAAATTGCCCGAGAAATACCGATCGGTAATCGTATTGAAGTATATTGAAGAGTTATCTCTAAAGGAAATCAGTGAGATACTCGATTTGCCGGTCGGTACGGTTAAGACGAGGATACATCGCGGTCGCGAAGCCTTGCGTAAACAACTACGCCATTTATAAAAAGAAGGTGAGAAAAATGAACTGCCATGAGGAAATCATTGAATATATGCATGATTATTTAGATGAGGACATCAAACCGGAGCATAAAGAAGTTTTACGGGAGCACTTGCATGACTGTGCTGAATGCCGGGATTACTTTCATGAAATGAAAAAGGCGGTCGCTCTTGTACAAAGCACTTCCCATATAAAGGCCCCGGATGACTTTACAGCGAAGGTTATGGCTCAATTGCCAAAGGAAACGAAAACAACAGGTGCCAAACGTTGGTTCAAAAGCCATCCTTTCATGACAGCGGCAGCGATGTTCATCATATTGATGACAGGATCTGTTTTTTCCACTTATAATCAGGACGAACATTTTTCAGTATCAAAGCAGCCTAACTTAGTGGTCGAAGGTGAAACGGTGATTGTGCCTGAGGGTGAGACAATCAAGGGAAATGTGGTAGTTCAAAATGGTAATATTCAAATAGATGGTGAAGTAGAGGGAGATGTGACAGTCATAAATGGGCATAAGTATATGTCTAAAGCAGGGAATGTGACTGGAAGCATCCATGTTATTGACCAAGCTTTTGAGTGGATGTGGTATAAAGTGAAGGACACTGCAACCTCGTTGGTTCCTGCTAAAGAGGAGAAAAAAGAATAAGGAATAGAAGCTGGGCAGGGGCATCGTTTTTGATTTACGATGACTTCGCCCAGCTTTATTTTTTTAAGGAAGGGAAACCATTTTTAATGGTTCTTTTTTCCTGTGTAAATTTCTCACACTAGTTTTTAGATGAATCATTTAAAAAATGGTATACTATTAAGGTTATTGTAAATAAAGATTGTAATTGGTATTTGGAGTAATACTGACTGGAGGAAACAACATGTCTTTAACCAATTTGACTGTTTGGGACTATGTAGTAAATTTCATTGATATTCTCCTTGTATGGTTTGTGATATATAAATTGTTAACTATTATTCGAGGCACGAAGGCTATTCAGCTGCTAAAAGGAATTTTTGTAATTGTCATTGTAAAAAGCTTAAGCAACCTGTTTGGTTTCAATACACTCGGATGGTTAATGGCACAAGTCATGAATTGGGGAGTATTGGCTATTCTCGTCATTTTTCAACCTGAACTGAGAAGGGCACTTGAACAATTAGGACGCGGGAAGCTCTTTGCAAGGGGCACCGTTCCAGAAGAGAATCAGCAAGAGCGTTTAGTCGAGGAAATCCTAAAGGCGTCCACCTATATGGCAAAAAGGCGGATTGGTGCCTTGATTACGATAGAAAAAGGTACGGAGCTGGGGGATTATGTTGAAACGGGGATACCCCTGAAATCCTATATTTCTTCAGAACTGCTCATTAATATTTTCATCCCTAATACGCCGCTCCATGATGGCGCAGTTATTTTACAAAATAACCAGGTGGCAGCCGCCGCTTGCTATTTGCCATTATCAGAGAGTCCATTCATATCAAAGGAACTTGGCACACGGCATAGGGCAGCCATAGGCATGAGTGAAGTTACGGATAGTCTGACGATTGTCGTATCAGAAGAAACGGGAGGAATATCCGTCACTAAAAACGGGGAACTTTACCGGGATTTGAATCAAGAATCATTTAGGGCCATGCTTACAAGTGAACTGGTAGTGGAAAATATCAAATCAACTTCCTCAAGCATCTTTAACTGGAGGGGGAAAAAGAATGGATAAATTCACCAATAGCGCTTGGTTTATGAGAATCGTAGCTTTTGCCTTGGCAGCACTTTTGTTCATTTCTATTAACTTTGAGATGGAGTCGGATAAAAAATCCCTTGGTTTATCGACTGCCCCTGAAATCAGTACGGAGACCATCGAAAATGTACCGGTTGAAGTGTACTATGACCGTGAGAATCTAGTGGTGAGCGGGGTGCCTGAAACAGTTGATGTTACTCTAAAGGGAGCAAAAAGCCTATTGATTAATGCGAAAAATCAAAGGGATTTTAAAGTGTATGTAGACCTTTCTGATCCTGCAATCTCAATGGGGGACAGAACTGTCACATTTAAAATAAGTGATTTGAATGAAAAGTTAGTGGCGACGATCGATCCGGAATATGCGGAAGTCAACGTTCAGGAACGGGTGACGAAGGAATTCTCCGTTGAGGCCGAGTATAACAGCTCTTTACTTGAAGAGGGGTATACAGCTGGTCAGCCAACAGTCAGCCCGAAAACTGTTAAAATAACGGGTGCTAAAGATGCAATTGAACAAATTTCCTATGTAAAGGCAAACCTTGAAATAAGTAAGGGACTTAACGAAACGGTGAACAGCAAGGCAACCGTTAAAGCCTTGGACAGGGATTTGAATAAGCTGGATGTGACGATCGAGCCATCTTCTGTTGCCGTTTCCTTAAAAGTGAGCATTCCTTCCAAGACGGTGTCGATAGCACCGAAGCAAACCGGCAAGGCAAAGGATGGAATCAGGATCACGAGTATAAGTGTCGATCCAAAAGAGGTCACCTTATTTGGTTCGGAGACGAGCCTGGAGAAAATAGATGAAATAAATCTTCCTGTAAATATCTCGAAAATTGATGGTGATACAGAACTGGAACTCGATCTTAATAAACCGGATAGTGTACAAAAAATGTCCTTGGGTAAGGCGAAGGTCAAGATTCGTACAGAAAAAGTTGATGTAGATGAAGAGAATGCAGAGCCAGTCGTGGAAGAGGAAGAACCAGAAACCGAACAAAAACAAGAAGAACAAGTAGTCGAAGAAAAACCAGAACCAGAAGAAGAAGATGAACCGGCTGCCGTTGAGTCCAAAACTTTCAACAATATACAAATAGTTCCTGTGGGCATACGGGATGACCAAGATGCCGAATTGGAATCCGATGTAACCAGCATCACTTTGCTTGGTGATGCGGATGATTTGAAGAAAATAACTAAAGACGACATTAATCTTACAGTAGATGTGAGTAATTTAGATGAAGGTACGCATGATGTGGATCTGGCGGTAACAGTGCCTGAGGGAGTGGAATGGGAACTGGATTCTAAAACGGTTTCGGTCACCATCACACAAAAAGACGAAGAGACATGACCTTCCTTTAACATCATCATTAAATTCAGTAACGATTCGAAGAAGGAGCGATAAAGATGGGTAAATATTTTGGAACAGACGGAGTAAGGGGTATAGCGAATAGCGAGTTAACACCGGAGTTGGCATTTAAACTAGGCCGTTTTGGTGGCTACGTCCTTACTAGAAATACAGAAAAACCCAAAGTGCTTATAGGACGCGATACTCGTATTTCAGGTGAAATGCTGGAAGGTGCGCTTGTTGCAGGTCTTTTATCCATTGGGGCTGAAGTGATGCGCCTGGGTGTCATTTCGACACCGGGAGTAGCCTATTTAACAAAGGCCTTAAGTGCTGAAGCAGGTGTCATGATTTCCGCTTCGCATAATCCGGTAGCGGATAATGGCATTAAATTCTTTGGACCGGATGGGTTTAAGTTATCCGATGATCAAGAAGCGGAAATTGAAGCACTATTAGATATGGAAAAGGATGAACTTCCACGCCCGGTTGGCGGAGATTTAGGCCATTTGAACGATTATTTCGAAGGAGGGCAAAAGTATCTCCAGTACTTGAAACAATCAGTGGATGAAGACTTTACAGGCATACATGTTGCTCTTGATTGTGCACATGGGGCCACATCTGCCTTGGCCATGCATCTGTTTGCAGATCTTGATGCAGACATCTCTACAATGGGGGCATCGCCCAATGGCTTGAACATTAATGATAAGGTAGGTTCCACCCACCCTGAAGCACTTGCTGAATTCTTAAAAGAAAAAGGTGCGGATGTTGGACTTGCTTTCGATGGTGACGGTGACCGTGTCATTGCCATAGATGAAAAAGGGAATATAGTGGACGGCGACCAAATCATGTATATCTGTGCGAAATACTTGAAAGAAAATAACCGTCTGAAACAGGGAACAGTGGTTTCTACGATCATGAGTAACCTTGGTTTTTATAAAGGTCTTGAAGAGCATGGCATACAAAGCGCCCAGACGGCAGTGGGAGATCGCTATGTGGTCGAGGAGATGCGAAAAGGCGGCTATAACCTTGGCGGTGAACAATCCGGACATATCATCTTCCTGGACTATAACACGACAGGTGATGGCCTATTGACGGGTCTACAGCTTGTGAACATCATGAGCGATACCCAAAAAACCTTATCGGAGCTTGCTGGCGAGATGAAGAAATATCCACAAACGCTGATCAATGTCAGAGTTACCGATAAACACGCTGTAACCGATAATGAAAAGGTACAGGAAGTCATCAAGGCTGTTGAAGGGGAAATGAACGGAAATGGCCGTATTTTGGTGAGACCATCCGGTACTGAACCGCTAGTCCGTGTTATGGCTGAAGCACCGACAGTTGAGGAATGCACTAATTATGTAGATCGCATCGTCGCAGTTGTAAGAGCGGAAATGGGAATAAACGAATAACCAATCCTATGCATAAAAGGAACGAAATTTCCTTTTATGCATATTTTTATAAAGAAGTTCTTTTTCGCAGGTCTTGGTAATAAAGAATTGACCTATGTCCCTTATTTAAGGTATGATTATCCTGATTTACAACTCATTTTCTTGAAAATGGTTGTTTTAAAAAGGAGGGTAGGCAAGGAGAAAAGGATTCACAAAAGCGCCTGAACTAAGTCTGGACGAGAAATGGCTTAGTTGACGAGGAGGAGGTTTATCGAATGATCGGCGGATACCTCCCGGCTGAAGTGCACAGCCGCAATAATTCCAATCTTAAAACAGTAGGGCAACTTACTGCACAAAGGGTTGGAAATGCACAATGGGAAAAAGTGCTTTAGGGCATTTCCTTTATAAAAATATATTAGAGATGAGGGGGCAGGGATGCCCCCGTGCATTCCTGTTCCCTCGAATCGGTTGGAGGAACAGAAATTATGTGTGGAATTGTTGGATATATTGGACTTAACGATGCAAAGGAAATTTTATTAAAAGGTCTTGAAAAACTTGAATATCGCGGTTATGACTCTTCAGGGATTGCTGTGAGAAATGAAGCAGGCGTGACAATCTTTAAGGAAAAGGGAAGAATCGCGGACTTACGAGCAGCCGTGGATGAAAATACTATGGCACAAACCGGAATTGGACATACGCGCTGGGCCACCCATGGTGTGCCAAGCCGTGAAAATGCCCATCCGCACCAAAGTAATTCAGGTCGATTGACTTTAGTTCATAATGGGGTCATTGAAAACTATGCGATTCTAAAACGTGAATATTTGAAGGATGTTGCCTTTAAAAGTGAAACGGATACGGAAGTCATCGTTCAACTCATAGAGAAGTTCGTTAACGAGGGCATGGAAGTGGAAGAGGCGTTCCGTCAAACACTCACTCTATTAGAGGGTTCATATGCAATTGCCCTATTGGATGCTGAAAATGATGAAACCATCTTAGTCGCCAAAAATAAAAGCCCGCTGCTGATCGGCGTCGGAAAAGACTTTAACGTTGTCGCTTCGGATGCAATGGCGATGTTGCAAGTCACAGATCAATTCCTTGAACTGATGGATAAGGAAATGGTTATCGTGACAAATGAAAAGGTAACGATCAAGAACCTTTCCAACGAAGAAGTCATGCGTGCTCCTTACACGGCTGAACTTGATGCAAGTGATATTGAAAAAGGTACGTATCCTCACTATATGCTCAAGGAAGTCGACGAGCAGCCAGCGGTAATACGTAAAATCATTCAAGCATACCAAAATGAAGAAGGTAAACTTGCAATCGACTATAATATTACTGAAGCCGTAAGTGAGGCTGACCGTATTTATATCATCGCTTGCGGAACCAGCTATCATGCAGGGTTGATTGGTAAGCAATTCATCGAAAAAATGACTGAAATTCCGGTTGAGGTCCATGTCGCATCGGAATTCACTTACAATATGCCGTTATTATCGAAAAAACCGTTATTCATCTTCATTTCACAAAGTGGTGAAACTGCAGATAGCCGTGCCGTATTAGTGTCCATCAAAGCGCTTGGTCATAAAGCCCTGACCATCACGAACGTACCTGGCTCTACATTGTCACGTGAAGCGGATTATACGCTCTTGCTGCATGCTGGCCCTGAAATTGCCGTTGCCTCTACAAAGGCCTACACAGCTCAAGTGGCAGTCTTATCAATCTTGGCAAATGTAACTGGCCAATTCCGTAACATGGAGTATGGTTTCGACCTTGTAAAAGAGCTTGGAATCGTTGCGACGGCCATGGAAGCCCTATGTGATTCGAAAGAAGAGATGGAAGACATCGCCCGTGAATATTTGTCCGTTACGAGAAACTGCTTCTTCATCGGCCGTTCACTTGACTACTATGTTGTACTTGAAGGGGCCCTTAAGCTGAAGGAGATTTCTTACATCCAGGCGGAAGGCTTTGCTGGCGGAGAGCTTAAACATGGAACGATTGCCTTGATTGAAGAAGGTACACCTGTCATAGCCCTTGCTACTCAAGCAGGCGTCAACCTAAGCATCCGTGGTAATGTGAAGGAAGTGGTTGCCCGTGGCGCCAACCCTTGCATCATTTCCATGAAGGGTCTGGAAGAAGAGGATGATCGTTTCGTCATCCCGGAAGTGAATGAACTATTAACACCCCTTATCTCTGTTATCCCGCTGCAGCTCATTGCCTACTACGCAGCCTTGCACCGCGAATGTGACGTGGATAAACCGCGTAACCTTGCGAAAAGTGTAACGGTTGAGTAAGTGGGAATGAATGCAATGTAGATTATGAAAAGTTGCGAAGCTTTACCCCTTTGGCTATGATTAGCCAAAGGGGTATTTTTTATATTTAAAACAACGGGAACCTCCCAAGTTGACAAGTGGATTAGAAGACCGAGGTAATAAGAATCGGTGGCAGTGTAATGCAGTCTATCAAATCCATCAGTAGGTAGTCATGGCATTTAGAGCAATGTTAATGATCTTCCGATGGTACATTGTTGAAAGAAACCCGTATTGAATTTAGGGGATGTTGAAAATGAAGTCTTCATAAAAATTTTTTTATTTAGGAGAGAATAGCATGGAAGTCTTTGCAGAATTTTTAGCGAATATCGATAACCCGCAACATAGGGAACGAACGGAAGAAGTCCTGGCTTGGGTAACTAAGAAATTTCCAAATCTAATGTCGAAGATTGCGTGGAATCAGCCTATGTTTACCGATCATGACACATATATCATTGGCTTTAGCGTAGCCACACATCATTTGGCTGTTGCCCCTGAAAAGGCAGGGATCGATCATTTCTCTGATGAAATCGTGCAGGCTGGCTATGATCACACCAAGCAGTTGGTACGTATCAAGTGGGACAGTCCGGTTGATTACCCATTACTTGAGAAAATGATAGAGTATAATATTTTTGATAAGGCAGACTGTTCAACTTTTTGGCGGAAATAAAAAAATGATTATTAAGGGTGAAAACCAACAAATAGATTTAAAAAACAGCTGCCATTGCAGCTGTTTTTTATTACCTATGATTTAAAATAAATTTTAAGATCAAAAAACCTCACGAAATAGGAAGCAGAATCGTAAAAGTAGTTCCCTTTTCGAGTTCGCTTTTTACGGATATGGTCCCTTCATGCATCTCTATAATCCTTTTTACGATCGATAGCCCTAAACCGCTGCCGCTTTTTGAACGTTCCCTTGCCAGGTCGGCTTTATAGAATCGCTCGAAAATATGGAACTGGTCTGTTTCGGAAATGCCGATTCCATTGTCGGATATCGTTATGGATGCCAGGCTATCAATCTGTTGTAATCGAATCGAGATCTTTCCGCGATGGCCGGTGAATTTGATGCTATTGTGTATTAAATTTGTCCATACTTGGCTCATCAAATCCTGGTCTCCAACTATTCGAATCTTTTCTAGGGATATGTCCAATTCGAGTTCTTTGTCCAACCAAGCGGGTTCACAAGCCAAAATAATGGTCCTTATTTGCTGATCCAGCCGGAAATCTGTCCTATCAAAAGGATGATGCTCAGATTCAAGGGATGTAAGCTTTAGAAGGTTATCGCTTAATTTGGATAATCTCCTGCTCTCTGTTTCTATTATATTAAGATAATGATTTCGTTCTTCGATTGTCAGCATATTAACTTGAAGTGCTTGGGCAAATCCTACAATGGAGGTAAGAGGCGACTGTATTTCATGTGAGACATTAGAGATGAACTCCTGCCGCATTTCTTCCATTTGCTTCAATTGCTTGGCCATGTGATTGAAGTGGTTAATGATGTCGGTCATTTCGTTTCTCTTGTCCATATTAAAATCCAGTTGTACATTATAATCGCCATTTGCTATTTTCCTTAAGGCATCTATGATCTCGAGGTAAATATTTACCCGTTTATTATGATGGATAGCATGGATAAGGTGACCAATTAATATCATGATTGCGATGCTTGTCACGATTGTAGCCAGATAGCGAACATAATCGGTTAACCTTAAGGGCAAAAGCTCAATGATATAGTACCCGGCGGAAAAGGAAATTGAAATAAACGTTACAAAAAACAGCATGCCAAGCATTTTTTTGAAAAATCGATTGCCTCTCATCTCGTTATCTCCAAACGGTAGCCCAATCCCCAGATCGTTTTAATCCGGAAGGGGAAATCCGATTCGGGAAACCGTTCCCTCACTCTTTTTATATGAACATCGACAGTCCGTTCATCACCTTCATAATCATAGCCCCAAATGTCTTCGATAAGATCTTCCCTGGAAAAAGTTTTTCCAGGATAGCTTGCTAATTTAAACAGCAATTCGAATTCTTTTAATGGAATCGTATATGCCTGTTCTTTGAATGACATTTCATGCGTGTTGCGATTCATTTTTAATTCGCCGATATTTAATGTTTGTGAAATAGTGATTTTATACCGTTTTAATAAAGCCTTTATTCTAAGAACCAATTCGATCGGTTCAAATGGCTTTACAAGATAATCATCTGCCCCAAACCCGAATCCTTTTACTTTTTGTGTTGTTTCCCCTTTTGCAGTCAGCATTAAAATGGGGATATCACTAAATTCCCGTAACTCTTTGCATAATTGCCATCCATCCATGTTAGGCATCATAATATCGATGACTGCCAAATCGATTTTCACTTTTTCCATTACTTTCAATGCTTGCATTCCATCTGAGGCTTCATATAGATCAAAGCCTTCTTTTCTTAACAACAGGTTTATAAGTTCGCGGATATGTGCATCATCATCGACTATCAATATTTTTGTCATCCTTCTTCTTTCCTTTCGGCGAATTAGGCCAGGTCAAGCTTGTGCAACTGCTGTTGGGCAAATTCGCGATATAATGAGTGCGTATTATATAGCTCTTTATGTGTTCCGCTGCCTGTTATTTTCCCTTTTTCAAGGAAGATGATTTGATCTGAACCGATAACGGTCGATAGGCGGTGGGCGATGACTATTGTTGTTCTTCCTTTCATTAAATGATTTAATGCCTGTTGAACCACTTTTTCTGATTTGCTGTCCAGGCTGGAGGTAGCTTCATCCAGCATTAATATTTTCGGATTTCTTAAAAATGCACGGGCGATTGCAATTCTTTGTCTTTGACCGCCTGATAATTTCATGCCCCTTTCACCGACCTCTGTATCATATCCGTTCGGAAGCTCAGAAATGAATTGATCTGCATACGCCATTTTAGCCACTTGATTTAATTCTTCATCTGTTATATCCCGATCGATGCCATAACAAATATTATCTCGAATTGTACCGGATACAATCGGGCTTTCTTGTGAAACATATCCAATCTGGCTTCTCCATGAAAGCAGGGTGAAGTCATTTATGGATGTCCCACCTATGGATATGGACCCTTCCTGTGGTTTGTAGAAACGCTCGAATAATGAAAAAAGGGTCGTTTTTCCGCTTCCGCTCGGGCCGACTATTGCAGTGACCTTACCGGCCTCAACGTTAAAGCTTATATCTTTAAGTACCTGTTCTCCATTATTGTAACTATAGTTCAGGTGATCCACGCTGATGGATTGACTCATATTTTGAACGGGCTGCTTCGCATCTTCTTCCTCCGCAGAATCCAGAATGGAAATGATGCGCTCTGTTGCACCCGTTGCTTTTTGGAATTGTGTAAAGAAACTGGCTAATTGAGCCATTGGCATGATTATTTGGAAAAGATACATGATGAATGCAACTAGAGCTCCAGCAGTCAGGGCCCCTGAAGAAACACGCATTCCCCCATATCCTAAAATCAGGACGAGTAATGCCATCATGACAAAACTCATTAGCGGCGCAATCAACGCTTGGATTTTTGCCTCTTTTAATCCGAATTGAAATAATTTCTGAATTCCTTTTTGGCCATTTTGATATTCCGAATCTTCTGCATTAGATGCTTTAACAAGACGTATTTCCGTTAGAACCTGCTGAAGGACTGCGGTGAAGCTTGCTGTCTCGTCCTGCATCCCTTTAGATATTTTGTGCATTTTTTTCCCTAGCGGCATTAATATCAAAACAGAGAGTGGAATTGCGGTGAACATCAATAATGTCATTTTCCAATCGAGTACGAATAATACGATCATGGAACCTACGATGGAAATGATTCCTGTAACGAAATTAGAGAGATGTTCAGAGATTAATCCCTTCACTACAGTTGTATCATTTGTCATTCGGCTGACTGTTTCTCCCGATGGATGATCATCAAAATAACTAATGGGTAATACGAGTAATTTTTTCCATAGTTGATCGCGGATACCTGCCACTACGGATTGACCGATCCGATTTAATAAATAGATGGAAAATCCACTGGCCAATGCTTGAACAATGATGGCAACAACGAGAAGTGTGATTCTTTCAGCGTTTAGTGAACTGACTGAAAAATCATTGATTAGATTTTTTGTGAATAATGGGACTAATAAAGCTACACCTGTTGTGCCTAGGCTTAATGCTAATGCAATCCCTATCATTAGTTTGGAAGGCTTCGTTTGTTGGACCAATCGAATGAACTGGCGCCATCCTTTTTGTTTTTTTGCTTCTGACATATGTAAATACATCCTTTCTCGATTTTCATTACAGAGAAGTATATAAAGAAGTTATGAATTGAATATGAACGAGTCTTAGTTAACCCACAAAAATTTTGGTGAGACCTTTTCTGAATGATGATGAAAAAAATGTGGCAGACACTTAAAATAGTGTCGGCTTTTTTTCATGAAGATACAAGGAAATTAAATATTCGATGGTTAACGGTAAGGAATATGTGTAAGGATCTCAAGTCTATGACTTATAGGTAAAAAGATATAGTGATATCTTGATTTTTATTTCATTTTTAATAATAAATACCTATATAGGCTAAAAACTTACCGGTTTTAACCGATTAAATATGGAGATACAAAAAACAGTATAAGTTAGGTGGAAAAAATGATTATTTTGAATGAGTCCATTGTGTCGCCAATTCTTCTAAAGGTGTTAGAGGAACAGCAAATTCCAGTATTGGAACAAGGGCAATGGGGAGACACATTAACATCAGAAAAGCTAAACATTCAAAAGGATACAGAATTTTTCAAGTCCATGGAAAAGGACAAAAGAATTCTTACAAACTCTGAAAATGGCATAACACTATTAGGTCATTTTCAACCGAATAGCAATGAATACATTTGGTCAAAGTTATTGAAGGATAAGAGTCAGGTACGAAATTTGACGAAATCTTTATATCCTGATTTCTATTTCCAAGATATCGATTTATCCATGATAAGTGAGCTGGATAAAAATCAAATACCATTTCCGGTAGTTATCAAACCCAATATTGGCTATTCAAGTGTAGGTGTGCACAAAGTAAAGAATGAACAGGATTGGGATATGGCCGTGAACCAGCTTAAAGCGGATTTACTTCATTCGGATGGATTATATGATTCAGAAGTGGTCGGTTCCCAGACCGTTTTAATAGAAGAGTGGATTCAGGGTGAAGAGTATGCCATTGATGGTTATTACAATCAAGATGGTGAACCGGTCATTTTGAATGTCTTCAAACGATTATTCAAGGATGAATACGATACTTCCGATCGAATTTATTATACTTCGAAGTTGGCCATTGATGAAATCTATCATGATGCATTGAAGTTCATGAAGAATATCCAAAGGGTACTTCCGCTTAGGAATTATCCTGTACACTTTGAAATCCGCAAAAAGGGAAACCGGGTGATACCCATCGAAATCAATCCCCTGCGTTTTGCTGGGGCGGGTACAACGGATCTAGGTTACCATGCCTATGGAATGAATATGTATGAACACTATTTTTCAGGAACGAAACCCGATTGGAATCGGATATTGGAAGAGATGGACAATCGAATATATAGCTTTTTCTTTGCAGAGGTTCCGCTTGAAATAAATCCGGAAGATGTTGCACGCATTGATCATGATGGACTTTGTCATGAATTCGAGCAGGTTTTGGAATATAGGCAGCTTCCTTTTCAAAATGACCGGAGCATGGCCATCATCTTTTATAGAAGTGAGGATTTAAATGAAAATCTCCAATTGCTTCATTTGGATTTAATACCATATTTGACTATAAAACAACTGGTTTTCAACTAAGGGGGCATGGAAATGAGATTTTCAAAGCTGAATCCTAAAAAATCTCTATTGGCAAAACTATTCTTGTTTTATATTATTCCTTTCGTGATTTTCGCAGGGGCCATGGGCCTTTGCTTTTCCTATATTACTAATAAAATGATCAATGAGAATGTCCTTCCGCAATTCGATGAACGCCTTTCTGAAAATGCCCACAGTTTAGCAGCGAGCCTCAATCCCACTTTGATAAACAAAGCTTCCGAACGGGGCGAAGAGATTAAGCGGAAACTGGATGCCTTTGTTGAAGATAAAGAAGGAATTGAATATGTTTATGTTTTGAAGCGGGAGAATGATGCCGACATGATTGTAGCCTTGAGCGGCAGTGATGACTATATGGTGGAATCCCCCTTCACACCGGAACAGGCAAAATCGATAAATGGAAGCGAAGACATCTTGAGTGAAATATATAAAGATAAGTGGGGAACACATAAGTCGTACTTTACGCCGATCGAAGGAACCGACGCGATTGTCGGAATCGATATGGATGCAAGCTTCATTGATGAATTGAAAAGCACAATGATATTCTATAATATCTTATTTCTTGCAAGTGCTGTTATATTGGGTGTGCTATGCGCCGTTGTCATCGGGAAAAAGATCTCGGGACCCGTCAATGAACTTGTTGGTTACACGAATGAAATGGCAAAAGGGGACTTAAGTAAATCGATTCCCGTTGGCAGAGAGGATGAGATTGGCGATCTGTCAAATGGATTCGAAGATATGAGATTAAGTTTGTCCCATATTATCCAGAATGTCCGTGAACACGCCCAAACGATGAATCAAACGACAGTTTCCATTCAGCAATCCTTTGAAGAGATGGTGGAATCCTATGGCCAGATAGTGACGGGGACAACGGAAGAAGCAAAGGCTTCGGAAGAACGTGCCCATCATATTGACCGGATTTCCAATATGATCAGTGACTTAACGGATACGATCCGTTTAATGAACGAGCAAACGAATGAAATGAATGAATTTACGATGCATGCAAATACACTTGCTGAACAAGGGAGTCAACAAGTGCAAGATGTAACGAGCCAGATGGATAAAATCATGGAAAACGGCCAAGCGAATAAAGCCAATTTGGTGAGCCTGGAAGAGGATGTAGTGAAGATAAATGAAGTGATTGGCCTAATAAGGGTGATTGCTTCCCAAACGAACCTGCTGTCCCTGAATGCGTCCATTGAAGCGGCACGGGCGGGGGATGCTGGCAGAGGTTTTGCCGTAGTAGCTCAAGAGGTGCAAAAATTGGCTGTGCAAACCGATGAATCCATCGATATCATTTCAGAATCGATTATGCGGATTAATGAACAAACAGCCAAAGTCATCCAAAATAATGATGAGAGTTTTCAGGATATACTAAATGGTGTCTCCTTAGTGGAAAACAATGGCGAGATTTTCAATAAGATATTCGAATCCGTAGAGAAATTGCTGAAAGGCACAGAACGATTGGCCGTACATTCGAAAAAAATCAATGAGTCTTCGGATGAAAGCCTGGCATCCATACAGGAAATTGCGGCGATTTCCGAAGAAGGAGTCGCAACAATGGAGCAAATCTCGGCAGCTGCCATTCAACAAAGTACCATAATGGCTGGACTGAAGGAACAAAATGAAGATTTAGCAAAAGAATCGGCGATTTTAGAAGAAATGGTAGAAAAGTTCAATACGGAAAAATAAATATTTGAAGTAAACATCTACAAAAACCTTTCGTTATAACGAGGGGTTTTTGTTTGGGGTAATGCATGTGAGCGTTCATGTTGACCGAGGGCTGTAAGTGATAGCGACTTTGGTTACTGCTTGATTTTTAATAGAATTGAGAGAGTATTAAAAATTGCTGGAAAAAAGTTTCCCCAAACTATTTGCAATCGCTACCATTTAATGTTATGCTTAGTCTTAATTATTTTTGTTCGGTACTAAGGATACTAAAAGTACTACTTTTCGTTTTCGATGATGACTTAGAGCAAGGATAGTAATACATTGTGCTTAGATGCACTAGGAGGCAACAACAATGGAACAAGGTAAAGTAAAATGGTTTAACGCAGAAAAAGGTTTTGGATTCATCGAACGCGAAAACGGAGACGACGTATTCGTACATTTCTCAGCTATCCAAAGCGAAGGTTTCAAATCTTTAGACGAAGGCCAAGAAGTTACTTTTGAAGTAGAACAAGGTCAACGCGGACCTCAAGCTTCTAACGTTCAAAAAGCATAATTTCAATAACAAAAAAAGACGGATCCCTTTTAAAGGGTCCGTCTTTTTTTGTTTTGTGAAAATACATAACAAAAAACCCTGCTAAACGATAAGCAGGGTAAATGGTACAAGTAAAGTAAAACGCTTAAAAAGGTTTGACTAAGTATATCATAGTTTTTCTAAAAAATACTAAATTAAATATATTATACGTATCAAGGTAACGATAGGTAATTATTGAAATCACTGATTGAAGGGGCGTAAAGGAATTTATGTCGCTTCTTTTTTTTTCGCCTGAAGATCAGGAAGAGGAGAGTATGACTTTTTTGTAAGCAAAAAGGGAAACAAAAAAACGATGGCCCACATATAAAAACATATGGGCACTTTCATTAACTTTGGGAAGGGGAAAAGATTCTTATCATTCAAATATGGATTTGAATATTCAGGGAATTATGTTATATTATAATCAAACGAACATTTGAATGAGAGGTGTGAGAAGATGACGGAACTGAAAGATATATGTGATGTTCACCTGCATGATGAAGTGAAGGTCAATCGCATTCAAGAGGAAATGGGCCAGGTGGATATATCCAGCATGTCGAAGCTGTTTAAGGTTATAGGCGATGAAAATAGGGCGAAGGTAGCTTATGCGCTCTGTACGGACGAGGAATTGTGTGTGTGCGATCTGGCCAATATCATTGGTGCTTCGATGGCGACGACGTCACATCATCTTCGTACCCTTTATAAACATGCAATCGTAAAATATCGAAAAGAAGGTAAGTTGGCTTTTTATTCTTTGGATGATCACCATATTAAGCAATTGATTCTCATTGCATTAGAACATCAGCAGGAGGTAAGGGTCGATGGCTGAATCCCCAATGAAAACATATCGTATCCAGGGTCTATCCTGCACGAATTGTGCGGCTAAATTCGAGAACAATGTCCGTGAACTAGAGGGTGTGAAGGATGCCAAAATCAACTTTGGCGCCTCGAAGATATCGGTACAGGGCAGCACGACCATTGAACAGATTGAAAAGGCGGGAGCTTTCGATAACCTGAAGATCCGCGGTGAACAGGAACAGGTAACTCAAAAAGAACCGTTTTGGAAGCAAAAGGAAAATATTAAAGTGTTGTTTTCGGTTATCTTATTGCTGGTCAGCTGGATATTGGATAATCGATATGCTGATGGAAACATCATGCCGGTATTCGGTTATGCGGCTGCAATCATAGTTGGAGGATATTCATTATTTGCCAATGGTTTGAAAAACCTTGTACGGCTTCGCTTTGATATGCACACCCTTATGACGGTAGCCATTATCGGGGCGGCCGTGCTTGGTGAATGGGGCGAGGGTGCGACCGTCGTCATTCTATTTGCGATAAGTGAAGCATTGGAAAAATATTCGATGGATAAAGCACGTAATTCCATCGAATCATTAATGAACATCGCACCTAAAGAAGCTTTGATCCGCAGAGGGCATCATGAAATGATGGTTGCTGTTGACGAGATTGAAGTGGGCGACATCATGATCGTTAAACCTGGTCAAAAGCTTGCAATGGATGGCCGGATCATAAAGGGCGCCTCGACACTTAATCAGGCAGCCATTACTGGTGAATCAGAGCCGGTTTTTAAAACGGTTGAGGGTGAAGTTTTTGCCGGAACCTTAAATGGTGAAGGGCTGCTCGAAGTGGAGGTCACGAAGCGGGTCGAGGATACGACGATTGCAAAAATCATCCACCTTGTTGAAGAAGCACAGGCCGAAAAGGCTCCTTCCCAAGCCTTCGTGGATAAATTCGCGAAATTTTATACGCCGGCCATCATGCTCATTGCCCTGGCCATTGCGGTATTACCGCCGATCGTGATGAACGGGGATTGGAGTGAATGGATTTATCGGGGATTGGCTGTTCTGGTTGTCGGCTGTCCGTGTGCTTTGGTCATTTCTACGCCCATCGCCATCGTGACAGCAATCGGAAATGCTGCGAAACATGGTGTGCTGATTAAAGGCGGGGTCCATTTGGAGGAAGCGGGAGCCTTAAAGGCGATCGCGTTTGATAAAACGGGTACTTTAACAAAGGGCGTACCTGAGGTGACCGATTTCAAAATGTTATCTGATGTGTTGAATGAACAGGAAGTGCTGGCCATCGCCGCTGCTTTAGAAAGCAGATCACAGCATCCCCTTGCCACGGCCATTCTTCAAAAGGCGGAAACCTGCGATGTGGACTATCCTTCTTTATTGGTAGAGGATTTTACTGCGATTACCGGTAAAGGGATAAAAGGGAAAATTAATCAAGAAATCTATTACATTGGTAAACCCCACCTTTTTGTGGAAGAGGCAGGTTTCGTTTTCTCTGATGATGTGCTTAAATTAATCAGCGGCTATCAAAATGCTGGGAAAACGGTGATGGTGCTTGGCGATCAAGTAAAGCTCCTGGCACTCATCGCGGTGTCTGATGAAATAAGGGAAAGCAGTAAGGAAGCCATTAGGAAACTGCATGCTTTGGGAATTGAAAAAACGATCATGCTGACTGGCGATAATATCGGAACGGCAAAAGCGATTGGAGCGGCAGCTGGCGTTCATGAGATTGAGGCGGAGCTATTGCCGCAGGATAAATTGACCATCATCAAACGATGGAAACAAAAATACGATCGAGTGGCCATGGTAGGCGATGGTGTCAATGATGCTCCGGCATTGGCAGCTTCCACGGTAGGAATCGCAATGGGAGGGGCGGGCACGGATACGGCCCTGGAAACAGCCGATATTGCCTTAATGGGAGATGACTTATCGAAGCTGCCTTATACAATCCGCTTAAGCCGCAAAACATTAAAAATCATTAAGCAGAATATCACGTTCTCATTGGTGATTAAAGTCCTGGCCTTATTATTGATAGCGCCGGGCTGGTTAACACTTTGGATGGCGATATTTGCCGACATGGGTGCGACGTTATTAGTTACATTGAACAGCCTTAGGTTATTGAGAATAAAAGAATAGAATAATATGGGCTCCCTGGTGCATCTTAAGGTGCACCAGGGAGCTTTTATTTTGGGCTTTCCAATTGTTTCATGTGAAACTTTGCAAAATTTTGTTTAATTTTATCTTTTAGTAAATGGAAGTCCAATAAAAACATTTTGCTAAGGGCAGCAACCGTTATGCAAGCGATGTCTGGTATGGCTACAATGTGGCTGGCTTTTAGGCGGCATGACAGTTTGTTTAAGTATAATATAGGGAGTAAGTATGTACGGAAGGGATTTGAAATGATGGAATTACAGCAGAGGGCAATCTTGGTTGGAGTCAATCTCAACGGTTCAAAGGATTTTGAGTATTCGATGGAGGAATTGGCCAATTTAACGGAAGCATGTGACGTAGAGGTTGCAGGAACCATCACACAAAATTTGCATCGGGTGAACTCATCACATTTTATCGGTACGGGGAAGATCGAGGAAGTGAAAAATCTCGTTGAGCATAAAGAAGCTAATGTCGTCATTTTTAATGACCAGCTCTCTCCTTCGCAGCTTCGTAATCTGGAGAGGGACATGGATTGCAAGGTGATTGACCGGACAATCTTGATTCTGGATATTTTCGCGCATCGGGCGAAAACGAAGGAAGCACAGCTTCAAGTAGAAGTGGCAAAGCTGCAATATATGCTCCCGCGTCTCGTTGGTTTAAGGGAGTCATTAGGGCGTCAGAGCGGCGGGGTCGGTACAAACAAAGGTGCAGGTGAAAAGCAGTTAGAGCTTGACCGCAGGAGGATCGAGGAAAATATAAGTGTCTTGAATAAAGAACTGGAAGACCTTGTTGCACACAGGCAAACGCAGAGGAAACAGCGGAAAAAGAATGCAGTCCCTGTCGTATCCTTAGTCGGTTATACCAATGCTGGTAAATCTTCGATCATGAATGCACTGATTGAGATGTTCCATCCAAATGCCGAGAAGCAGGTGCTGGAGAAGGATATGCTGTTCGCTACGCTTGAGACGTCAGTCCGAAACATTCCGCTGCCGGATAAAAAGGAATTCTTATTGACGGATACGGTGGGATTTGTGTCTAAATTGCCGCATCATCTAGTGAAAGCATTCCGATCCACATTGGAAGAAGTGGTAGAAGCAGATCTGTTGATTCATGTTGTTGATTTTTCCAATCCTAATCATGAGCAGCAAATGGAGATAACGGAAAAGACTTTAAACGATATAGGCATTAAAGGGATTCCGACGATCTTTGCGTATAATAAAGCGGACCTTACCGAGTTGGATATCCCTCAGGTGAATCGTGGCTCTGTATATATGTCAGCAAAAAACAAAGTTGGCATCGAGGAACTGATAAATCAAATTCGCAAGCATATTTTTGTCGACTATACTCACTGTGAAATGCTGATTCCATTTGATCAAGGGCAGCTTGTTTCTTATTTCAATGAAAATGGACATATAACGGAAACGGAATATGAGGCAATCGGATATCGATTAAAGCTTGAGTGCAAGAAAACGGATTATGAGAAATATAAACGATACGTTATACATCCGGAATGAACCTGCCTGTTGATAATTTGTTAATGGGTTGTTGATAAGTGGAAAAGTCGATTCGTTAATGTGGATAACTTTTGGTTAAATGCCTCTGTTCTGCAAAAACAAAGAGAATAACGCTATATGATATGTGAATAAGTTGTGGATAAAAGTGAAAAGACCCAGGAAACCAAGATTTTCGTTTCTGGGCTTTTTTTTATGTGGACAAAGTGTTGATAAGCAGGTAATCGGAATAAGTCAGTCAAAAATATCAGTAAGTATGATGAAAAGTAAGTTTGGATGTAGAAAAATGACGAGGTTTATCACTTATTGTTAGGAAATATAACATGAATATTACATATTGCAAATTCAATGTCTGGAAATACTTTACACTTTGTATAATGTATCTTGCTTTTTAACATTATAGAATAAATAATACTCAATTCTCCGATTTATCATCAGGATTTGAGTTTTTAAGATTAGTAGGGGGGGCTTTTGTGATAGAAGGAAGCAGGGTCCGAGGCGTGACCAGTGAGAGAATGAGAGAGAAAATAGTAAACAAAATGAGAGACTTTTGGCTGGGAAATCGCCATGACCTGTTAGGTGATTAAATTGATGGAAACCATGTTGGCAATGCTTTCAATCGTTTAAATATGAGGATAGTAGAGAGAATGCACGCAATTCCTCCCTTTTTATTTTTCAAAAATAAATGTTTGGAAGGAGAAATAGTGGATGAGTATGACGAGCCCGTTAAAAGGTGGTCTAGAGATTAACTTTCAGGAAGCGGAGAGGGGATTATCCCCAAGGGAAGCTTTTGAAGAATCGAATCGATGTTTATACTGCTATGATGCCCCATGTATCCAAGCCTGTCCGACCGGAATAGACATTCCCGGTTTTATCAAGAAGATAGCTTCAGGTAATTTTAAAGGGTCGGCCAGGACAATCATGACGGCCAATCCTGTCGGTGCCAGCTGTGCGCGGGTATGTCCGACTGAAGAGTTATGTGAGGGGGCATGTGTCCTGAACCATTCTACAAAGCCGATCATGATCGGCAATCTCCAGCGTTATTCCACAGATTGGGCCATCCAAAATAAACAAGCCCTATTCAAGGCCGGGGAAAAGAATGGCAAAAAAGTTGCCATTGTAGGAAGCGGTCCGGCAGGCTTGTCTGCAGCAAGGGAGTTAGCCTTGCTTGGCTACAGTGTAACCATTTTCGAAGCTGAAAAGAATCCAGGCGGGTTAAATACTTACGGAATTGTATCGTTCCGTTTACCTCAGAGCATTTCTTATTGGGAAGTAGAACAAGTAAAGAGTTTGGATGTTGATATTAAAACGAATACACGGGTCGGAGTGGATGTTTCCGCAAATCAGCTGACTGCCGACCATGATGCGGTCATTTTAGCGATAGGCATGTCCGATGTCCCTAAGCTTGGGATTGAAGGGGAGGATTTGGCTGAAGTTTATGATGCAATCGAGTTCGTAAAGGCAACGAAAACAGGGACAATCACTGATAAATTCATTGGGAAGAAGATGGCGGTGATTGGGGCTGGAAACACGGCGATCGATGCCGCGACCTGCTCTATTCGCCTGGGCGCCGAACAGGTGAGCATTATTTATCGTCGTACCCAAAAGGAAATGACTGCCTATGATTTTGAATATGAGTTTGCCAAACAAGAAGGTGTCGGGTTTCACTGGCTAACTGCCCCTTCCAGGATCCTATCGGATGATAGCGGTCAGGTAACGGGTATCGAGTGCGTAAAAATGGTGCTTAGCGATGCAGGTGAAGATGGCCGGCGCCGTCCAGTCCAAATTACCGGATCAGAGTTCGTCATACCGGTCGATGGCGTCATTCGTGCCATAGGCCAATCCAGGTATGTAGGATTGATTGAACAGTTCGGCATTCAACATGATGATGGCATCGTAACATTGGAGGGTGATTCCTACAGGACATCGAATGAAAAGATCTTTGCGTGCGGTGACGTGATCTTCGGAAAAGGCCAAGGTGAGGCAATGGTTGTATCAGCTGCCCAGCAAGGGAAAAAGACAGCCTATGAAATTGACTCGATTTTGATGGGCGAAGCGGTGGATATTGCTTAAATAACTATGAAAATTAGGAGGCTTATCATGGCTGATTTATCAATTGATCTTGCGGGTATTAAATCTCCCAATCCTTTTTGGCTTGCTTCAGCACCACCTACTAATTCGGGTTATCAAGTTCAGCGTGCATTTGAAGCTGGCTGGGGAGGAGCAGTTTGGAAGACTTTGGGTGAACCCATCCTGAATGTCTCATCACGTTTTGCAGCGGTCAGTTTTAATGGACAAAGAGTTGCCGGGTTCAACAATATAGAATTGATAACGGACCGTCCGCTGGAAGTGAATCTGAAAGAAATATATGAAACGAAGAAGAGGTTCCCTGGTCATGCAATCATTGCATCGGTGATGGTGGAGCCACAACAGGAAAAGTGGCATGAGATCATCAAACGCATAGAAGATGTAGGGGTCGATGGTTACGAGTTGAACTTTGGCTGCCCGCACGGTATGGCAGAGCGTGGGATGGGAGCTGCTTCGGGACAGGTTCCCGAACTGGTTGAAAAGCAAACATACTGGGCGAAGGAAGCTGCATCCAAACCCGTCATCGTCAAGCTTACGCCCAATATAACCGACATTACGGTTACGGCTGAAGCGGCGGTGCGCGGCGGGGCGGATGCAATAAGCATGATCAATACGATCAACAGCTTGGCAGGAGTGGATATCCATTCATGGAATACGATTCCACATGTAGGCGGCAAGGGTGCTCACGGAGGGTATTGCGGTCCCGCTGTGAAGCCGATTGCTTTGAATATGGTGGCAGAGTGTGCAAGGAATAAAATGATCAATGTTCCCATTTCGGGAATTGGAGGCATTTCAAATTGGCAGGATACGGTGGAATTTTTGCTGATGGGTTCGACTGGAGTGCAAATTTGTACGGCTGCCATGCATCACGGTTTTAGAATAGTTGAAGACTTGATCGATGGCCTGTCCAATTATCTTGATGAAAAAGGGATATCCTCCGTGATGGATATTGTCGGTAAGTCCGTACCGCGCTATTCCGACTGGGGGAACTTAGATCTTAATTATAAGGTCGTTGCGCGCATTAATAATGATGTGTGCATTAACTGCAATAAATGCCATATTGCGTGTGAAGATACATCTCATCAATGTATTGATATGTTAAAGGACACGTCAGGCAGCTCATTCTTAAGAGTGCGCGAAGAGGATTGCGTAGGCTGTAATCTTTGCTCGATCGTCTGTCCGGTCGATGGGGCGATCGATATGATCGAATTGACAAATGAATTACCGCCAATGACGTGGAATGAACGCCAATCGTTCCTTGGGGGCATAAGCAGTGAAAGTGTTGATTTCGTAAAATGATGGAGGGGTCGAAATGAAGAAACTCATTAAAAATGGAACGATTGCAACGGCTGCGGATACGTATCAAGCGGATATATTGATTGAAAATGAGAAGATTGCAATGATTGGCAAGGGCCTGACGGCTGAGGGGGCTGAAATCATTGATGCAAAAGGCGCATATATTTTTCCGGGGGGCATTGATCCGCATACCCACCTTGATATGCCGTTTGGCGGGACAACGACAAAGGATGATTATGAAACGGGTACAATCGCTGCTGCGTATGGAGGCACGACAACGATCATCGATTTTTGTCTGACCGAAAAAGGGGTGCCTTTAAAGAAAGCAATTGAAACATGGCATGAAAAGGCCAATGAAAAAGCGGCCATAGACTATGGTTTTCATTTAATGATCAGTGAGATTAATGATGATGTATTGGCTGAGTTGCCAAGTATCATCGATAATGAAGGAATTTCCTCCTTTAAAGTGTTCATGGCTTACAAGAATGTTTTTCAAGCGGATGATGCCACGCTATACCGCACTTTGCTGCAAGCGAAGGAACTTGGCGCACTTGTCATGGTTCATGCTGAAAATGGTGATGTCATCGATTATCTTACAAAGCAGGCGCTTGCTGAAGGTAACACCGATCCAATTTACCATGCACTGACAAGACCGCCGGAGCTTGAAGGGGAAGCAACTGGACGTGCAGCTAAACTGACGGAAATGGCAAATGGCCAGCTCTATGTCGTTCATGTCACCTGTGAAGAGGCGGTTGAAAAGATCACTGAGGCAAGAAATAAAGGGGTGGATATTTGGGGTGAGACTTGTCCGCAATATTTGGTTCTTGACCAGTCATATCTTGAAAAGCCCCATTTTGAAGGATCTAAGTATGTATGGTCCCCGCCGTTAAGGGAGAAGAAAAACCAGGAAGTGCTATGGAATGCTTTGAAAACGGGGCAGCTGCAAACGATCGGCTCCGATCAATGCTCTTTTGATTTTAAGGGACAGAAGGAACTTGGACGTGAAGATTTCACGAAAATACCGAACGGCGGCCCAACGATTGAGGACCGCATGAGCATCCTCTTTTCTGAAGGGGTCATGAAAGAGCGCATTACCTTGAATCAATTCGTCGACATGACCTCTACGCGTGCTGCCAAACTATTTGGATTATTCCCTAAGAAAGGGACGATTGCAGTAGGCTCGGATGCAGATATTGTCATTTTTGACCCGAAAGTTGAAAGATCCATTTCTGTAGATACTCATCACATGGCGGTGGATTATAATGCGTTTGAGGGTATGGAAATTAAGGGTGAACCGGTTTCCGTTTTATCGAGAGGTCAATTCGTCATTAAAGACAAGCAATTTGTAGGCGAAGCTGGAAAAGGGCAATTTTTGAAACGGGCAAAATATAATGCGGCGCTGACGCCGGATACCGGGAAAAAGCTTACAGTCTAAAAACTTCGGTAAGGAATCTTGCAAATTAATTTAGGGGGATTTTTATGAGTGAGAAGAAAGATTATTTAAAGTCTCCCGATTTGCTGCCTATACCCCATAGTGAGAAAAACATAAGTGCAGCCGGATTTGGTTTCATTTGGGTGGGCATGGCTGTAGTATTGGCCGCCTTCGCGATAGGTGGGAACGGTGTTCAAAGTTTGTCCTTAGGCTGGGTCGTTCTTGCAACGGTCATTGCCTGTGTGGTTCTCGGCTTTTTGATGACAATGACAGGGGATATCGGTGTTGAACATGGAATATCATTCCCAGTCTATATGAGGGCGCCGTTCGGTACGATTGGCACCCACATCCCTTCGGTTGTACGCGGTTTTGTAGCGTCATGCTGGTTCGGCCTCAATACTTACTTTGGAGCCACTGCAATGAACGCTATCTTTACCACTCTTTTTGACTTTGATAATTGGTTTATCTGCTTCCTCATTTTTGCCGTTTTACAATTAGTCAACACGGCAATGGGAATAAAGTCGATTGAACGATTCGCCGATTTGGCGGCGCCCGTCATCATTTTAATTTCTGGCTGGATGTATTTCACCCTGTCCGATCAGGCTGTGGCCCAAGGAAGGGAGGTATGGTCCTGGATTGAGAGTCCGGTCACTGGCGGGGCTGCCGCAACGGCCTTCATGGTCGTCATTATGGCAAATATGGGATTTTGGGGCACGTTGACTGCAGATATGCCCACGCTTTCCCGCTATATTAAGGCACCAAAAAATGAAAAAAACTGGTTCAAGCGCAATAAGGGGCAAATAATTGGGAATATTATCACCTATCCCATCACCCAGACGTTCATGGTGATTATCGGAGCGGTTTCTTATATGGCTGTTTCCAATTATGATCCTGTAGTTGCCATACAGGGATCAGCAAGCGGAATTGCCCTCGGCGTCCTTTTGATCATGATCGTATTTGCTCAATGGTCGACGAATACCACGGCCAATGTCGTTCCCGCAGCTACCATTTTCTCCAATGTCTTGGGTCCTAAAATGCCATTTTGGGCGGGAGTCGTTGTAGCCGGGGTTATTGGGATAGTCGTTCAGCCATGGAGCCTGTTTGGCATCATAATAGAAGTTTTATTAATAATAGGTGGAATCCTGGCATCCATTGTCGGCATCCTGGTAGCGGATTACTATTTCCTTCGTAAACGGAGAGTGAATGTACAAGAACTCTATGAAAGTGAAGGCCAGTATAAGTACTTGAATGGAGTGAATTGGGCAGGAATCATTTCTTGGGTGATTGGAGGAATCGGTGCAACGATATTTTCAAATTATTCGTTTATTATCGGTTTCCTTCTCGGCGGTGCAAGTTATTTTATATTAGCTAAATATTGGTGGTTCAAGCGGTATGAACAAGCTGAAATCATCGATCCGAGCGATGAGAAATATTTAGGCATTTCAGTTGGAAGGGATTGGATAATCGGGAAAGGTCCAGAACTTGACGAAGAGATGGTTTTTACGGCTTCGACCGGCAAGGAGAACGTTTGAAAAAGGGGGAATGGAAATGTCCGAATATCAAGAATATCGCTTAGAAAGGGAACAAATCGATTTTTTGCTTGAAAGAGGATATCGAATCACCCGGGTTTCCGAAAGTTTAAGTGGAGCCTTTCTCGATTTTGAACTGATTGAAGGAACGAAGCAGGAATGGAAGCAATTGAACATCAAAACCCCGGAAGGAAGGAAATACTTCTCTACATTGCTTTTAAAAAAAAAATTGAATTGAAATAGTTATGGACCGGGCCTATTCCTCACGAATGGGTCCTTTTTGGTCGAGTTTTTTGTAGAATTTTGACGTTAGATTTTCTGACAAGTGTCTGGAGATTTAAGGGTTGTCCGTTTATAATAGATTTTAAAGCAGTTTTATAAAAGGATGTGGTTGGATGAATACATCGATTACAATCGAGGAAATTCTAACACGCAAGCATTTTAATCTGACGGATATAATTGCGGGCAGCAGTGGGATAAAGCGTCAAGTGAAGTGGGTCCACTGCATGGAGGTCACCCAAATCAGCCATTTGTTAAATGGAAACGAACTGATACTGACTACCGGTTTAGGGTGGAAAGACTGCGATGACACTTTTCTATCCTACTTAAGACAGTTAATAGAATGCGAGGCAGCTGGACTCTGTATAGAGATTGGCGCCAACACGATGGCAGTGCCGCAATGTGCCATCGATCTCGCTAATGAACGGCAATTCCCTATCATCCTATTTCATGAAGAAGTCCCTTTCGTGGAAATCACGCAGGATATACATTCCCTTATCATCAATAAACAATATCAGATGATCTCCAACTTAGAGAACTACTCACAGCAGTTAAATAAAAATCTCCTCGAAATTGACCATTATGAACCAATTCTAAAATTTCTCCACAGCTATTTAAATGTACAGGTTATTCTTATCTTTAATGAAAATGATATAGCCACCATTCCAAAAATTAAGAAAAAAACAACCTATCAAATGGTAGCGGACATATATGAAGAGAAGCGGAAATTGGATAAAACCGTTCTTGGACAGCCGATTCAAGTGCTCGGTGAAAATTATGCTGAACTGCTCATTTGCAGCAACGACAGGGAGTTGACGGATTTTGATTCATTGATTTTGGATCGAACGGCTACCGCATTGGCACAGCATCTATTAAGGGAGTTATATATAGAAGAAAAGAAAATGTCGGAAGAAAGTATATGGCTTACAAATTGGATTGAAGGTGAATATAGTGACGAAGCAATCCGGGAAAGGCTTTCCTATATTGATCCGAAAATGCAGTTGGATGGCGGAATTGTTTGCATTTGCAAACAACACCCAAAGTATAATAAGAATTCCGCAAAATTAGATGGAACCTATTTTAAGATCATGTTCAGAACTGTTTTTGAACAGTACGGCTTTCAGATATTCTCCATGGAAATACATCAGCATCTTGTTTTTATTTTAGGTGATAATCGTTCATCCGAAGATTGGAAATCAAGGGTTACAAGCGCGGTGGATCGAATCATGAAAATGGATGTAAGCGGGCGTAATCGTATGGGGCTGCTTTCCATTGGTTTTGGTAAGCATGTTCAAAGGTTAAGTGAGATTTATAAAAGTTATGAAACGGCCCGTGAGACCTTGCTGCTTCAGGATACGTTACCAGAGGATGACAGGAGCTTCTTTTATCAGGACTTACATATGCATCGCATGATTTCACTCATAAATAAACATGGCAATCTGGAGGAAACGGTATATGAATATTTAGGTCCTGTCATTGAATACGACAAGCAATACAATGGAGAGCTAATGCCTACCCTGAAGACATACCTTGCCTGTAACGGTTCTAAACAGGAAACATCAAAACAATTATTCATTGTCCGGCAAACGTTATATCATAGGCTTGAAAAATTGGAGAAACTGCTAGGTTCTGATTTTATGCGTTCCGATAAGCGTCTGGGCCTTGAATTCATGATTTTTGCATTGGACTTCTTACAATACAGCAGCAGGAAGGTCAGTGGGAAATATGTAGATAAATATATTGGGAGATGAAAAGATAGTAAGACTGAAGGGTGTCCAGGGGACATCCTTTTTTGAATGCAAAAGGGAGGCAGATAACAAGGTTAATGCTGACATCAAAATGGCCTATATAGCTCCTTGATGTCAGCATTCTTTATTAATATTCATCTTTTTTGGAAAGGCAGCGGTCACACTCCAAGAGGTAGGATTCAGCTTGTTCAATGATATGGGTCCCGCATTCTGCACATTGTTTAGGCGGCAGTGTCCTGAAGAATTCCAATGGGTTTTTGGTTTGCATGATGATTCCTCCTTATGATTTGGTTTAATCAGTCTTCGTGTTTGGAAAGGCAGCGGTCACATTCCAAGAGATAGGATTCAGCTTGTTCAATGATATGGGTCCCGCATTCCGAACATTGTTTAGGCGGCAGTGTCCTGAAGAATTCCAGTGGGTTTTTGGTTTGCATGATGGTTCCTCCTTTTTGATTTGGTTTTAATCAGTCTTCGCGTTTGGAAAGGCAGTGGTCACATTCCATCAAGTAAGATTCAGCTTGTTCAGTGATATGGGTTCCGCACTCCGAACATTGTTTAGGCGGCAGTGTCCTGAAGAATTCCAGTGGATTTATAGTTTGCATGATGGTTCCTCCTTTTTGATTCGCTTTAATCAGTCTTCGCGTCTGGAAAGGCAGCGGTCACATTCCATTAAGTAGGATTCAGCATGCTCGATAATATGGTCACCGCACTCAGGGCAATGTTTAGCAGGTATATTGTTAAAAAACTCAATGGATTTTTTCATTTGCATGATGATTTCCTCCTTTTAACATTGGATATATTTTCCTGTCACTTTATTCTTCACGTTTGGAAAGGCAGCGATCGCATTCCATCAGATAGGAATTTGAATGGTCCACATGTGTTTCACCACATTCCGGGCAATGTTTAAATGAATCGATTATGAGTAAATCTGATTGATTTGCTTGCATGTCTCGCTCCCCTTCTTTATAGTACAGTTTTTGATGTTTGTCTGTTGTTATAATACAGTATATACCCGAATTTGGAAAATGTATAGGTATTTTACAGAAAATTTGAAATTTTTTTCAGCCATAGTGTGAAAATCCCATTGGAAAGGGATTTATCATCTGTATATTTTTTTATTTTTCTCCATTGCAAGTAGGAAATGAAGGAAATAATGCTTTTTATAAAACGAAAAAACAATGGGGGAGTGAAGCGGACAAACAATTTTCAATGTGTTGAGTGGGGCATTAATATAACAGATGGGAAACAGGGAGTTGTGTGATTATTGAATGCTTGTTTCACAGTCGATGTAACATAAAAGTGCTTGTTCTAAAATGTCGGCAATATCCAAACGGCGGCGATTATATGTAAGTTCCTGTCTGTATGGTTTTAATACTTCAGTAAAGAGGTAACTTGCTAGTAGAAGTACAATAATGGGGGGTAGCATATGTCGAAAGCGATGATTATCGTCAATCCATCTTCAGGCAAGGAAAAGGCAGGGAAGATTTTGCCGAAAGCGGAAAAGGCACTAGGGGAACTTTTTGATGAGGTATGCGTTCGTAAAACGGAAGGAGAGGGGGATGCGACGGGTTTTGCAAAGGAGGCCTGTGCAGAAAGATTCGATGCTGTCATTTCCATGGGTGGTGATGGAACGGTGAACGAGATAGTGAATGGCTTGGGCGAGCAGCAGCATCGGCCTATCTTCGGGATCATTCCACTAGGAACCATCAATGATTTCGCCAGGTCTTTGGGAATACCACTGAATCCCAATGCAGCCATCGAGATATTTAAGGATATGCATATTAAGGAATCGGATATAGGGAAGATCAATGACCGTTACTTCATGAATGTGTTGGCCGTAGGGGCAATCGCGGAGGCCACCTATAATGTTTCCGTTGAACAAAAAACCCGTCTTGGATCTTTTGCCTATTTCATTGAAGGAGCAAAAGCGATCATTAAAAAGACTCCGTTTCCTTTAACGGTTGTACATGATCACGGGAAGTGGATGGGGGAGGCCCATTTACTAATTGCAACCATGACTAACTCTGTCGGCGGTTTTGAACAACTTGCACCAGAGGCGGAAGTGAATGATGGAAAGCTGCACACATTCATCATTAAGGATTTATCTCTTCCTCTCATCGTCAAGATCATTCCCAGTTTGATCAGGGGGGAGATCATGGGGAATGACGAAGTTGAATATATTAAAACATCCAAGCTCCATTTAACCACGTCAGAGGAACTTGCAGTCAATATCGATGGCGATGAAGGCTTTCTTCTTCCTTTCCAGGCAAATGTACTGCATAAACACATTCGTCTATTCGTCCCTGGAACTAAATGAGTCGTTTAGTCCCCACTTCATTCATCATGTGGGAAAAGCTGATCATGGTTTAGCCGATCAGCTTTTTCTTTGCGGTTGTTCATCGTAAACAATGTAAACTCCTTCGCTTTTGATAAAAGGTATCATTATTCAGAAGGATTCCAGGTTAGAATAGTTAATGCATGATTGACTGGGTATAAATATGTTACGCTTATAGTTATGATTATAGATGAGAGAGGAAGTTTGATGTTTGTATGGAGTTTTTTCTTGTTATATTAGCCCTTCTAATATTGATTGGAGTGTCTAATGTAATTAACCATTTTATACCCTTTATTCCTGTACCATTAATACAAATAGCACTCGGTGTCATATTGGCACTTTTACCCCTGGGTATGCATGTTGAGATGGAGACGGAATTATTTTTGCTATTATTCATCGCCCCCCTATTGTTCAATGATGGCAAAAATGTACCCCGAACAGCACTGTGGAAGTTGAGAGCACCCATTCTGATGCTTGCACTGGGCCTCGTATTCATAACGGTTTGGGCAGGCGGATATTTAATTAATTGGATGATCCCTTCGATACCATTGCCGGCAGCGTTCGCTTTGGCCGCCATTTTGTCACCTACGGATGTAGTGGCAGTAAGCGCTTTGGCGAGTCGGGTCAAATTGCCGAAGAGCATCATGCACCTTCTCGAAGGCGAAGGGCTGATGAATGATGCCTCAGGCTTAGTTGCCTTTAAGTTTGCCGTTGCAGCTACAGTCACTGGTGTTTTCTCCTTAGTCGACGCAACCTTCAGTTTCATATGGATTGCAATTGGTGGGTTTGTAGGTGGGGCGGTAATAGCTTTCATCATTATCAGGCTTCGCGTATTTCTTCGCCGTTTAGGGATGGAAGATGTCACGATGCATATGCTTATCCAAATCCTGACTCCTTTTATTATTTTCCTCGCTGTGGAACATTTCCACCTTTCTGGGATTTTGGCAGTCGTGGCTGGGGGAATTGTCCATGCCATTGAACGAGATCGGGAAATTTCACCAACAGTGGAACTTCAAGTTGTTTCAAAGAGTACATGGTCCGTCATTTTATATGTATTGAATGGTCTTGTATTCGTTTTGCTTGGCTTGCAAATCCCAAGCGTTGCGAAAACGATCTTTCAAGATCCAGCCTTCAATAATGGACAAGTGATCCTTTATATCGTGATCATTACACTTTTCCTTTTCGCTTTACGATTCATTTGGCTTACGGCTGCCTGGTCGATTGGCTGGATGACGAAAAAAGCGGGAGCCCAAAAACCGGACTTCAAAGCGGCCGGGATCATTACCATTTCCGGTGTTCGTGGAGCTGTAACGTTAGCGGGTTCGTTCTCGATTCCATATGTGTTGGCAGATGGAAGTCCTTTTCCTGAGCGTTCGTTAATCATTTTCATTGCAGCAGGTGTCATATTGCTGACACTGATTGTTGCGAGTGTATTCCTGCCAATCGTGGCACATTCGGAAGAAGAGGAAGTGGTGGATAAACAGGCTGACAAAACGAAAGTTGCGGCCATCCACTCACATCAAGCCGCTATTCGGGTGATTGAGTCCCAAATGACAGATGAAAACCGGGAAGCTGCTTTGTCGATCATTTCCAGGTATTGTACCAAGATCAATGAACTGTCCTATGTAGAACAGGAGAAAGAACCGGCTGCATTAAGGGAAGAAGAGAAGGAGCTTCGCTTCAAGGCACTTGAAGCAGAGCAAAGATTCCTGGATAAACTTATTAAGGATGAAAAAGTGGACCGGGAGACGGCGTATATATGCAAGGAATACATCCAGCGTATGGAAGGTGCCGTAACCAATCGATTGAAGTTCCGTTTTTTTAGGTCAGTAACGCTGTTCAGGAGAAGTATGCTGAGGGTTTTAAAATTATTTTTCCCTAATAAAAGTGAAATAAGAAAAATCAATCTTAAGAGATTAGAAAAGGTCAGGGATCTTAAAATCAGGATGTATAAAGCCGCCATCCAAGAGATACAGGCCGGAATTACAGCCGATAATCATAAGACATCCTCGATGATCATAGAAGAGTATAAAGTGTTGATTTTAAAATGCAAACGTGAGAACAGAGGCCGTACCCCTAATAAAATGGCTGAGTATGAAAGAGAACTGTTCTATAAAGCAATCCAGGCAGAACGGGACGAAGTGCAAGATATGTTTGAAAAACGACAAATCTCCCGTGATGTTGCCAACATACTCCGCCAGCAAATCAATTTACGGGAAGCATTGACAATCAATGAAAATACACATTGATTTTACGGAAGGAGCACTGCCGATTTATATTCAGCAGTGCTCCTTCTCGTTTGTGAAGGGAATATCGGACGGGGCATCGAATCATTAATGTATTGAATATTAATGAAAGAGAGTGTGAGTAATGGAAAAGGAAATCGAGACCATAACTTTAACGCCTTATATACCGGAACACCTTCACCAGCTTTCCCAGTTTTATTTACCGAATACACAAACCCCTTTTTCAGCACTGCCGGAAGAGTCACTGAAATATTGCCGGGAAGATTGCGACAGGTACCCTTTCGTAATATTGGCCAATGATATCCCAGTTGGCTTTTTCGTTTTACACATTGGCGAAAACATCACCCCTTTCACCAGCGATAAAAAAGCGATATTGCTCAGGGGATTTCTTGTTGATCAAAAACATCAGGGAAAAGGGATTGCGAAGAAAGCCTTGCAAAGCCTTCCAGAATTCGCAAAAGGGATTTTTCCAAACAAGGATTCGATCATTCTGGCAGTGGACGTCATGAACGTGAATGCAAAAACGCTTTATGCGAAATCGGGGTTTAAGGATACAGGCATTCAGAAGGAAGGCAGAAGCGGGTTGATGGAGATAATGGAATATAGATTGGATATGGGGAACAAGGATATCGAATAAGGGAGGAATAACAAATAAAATTGGCAAGTGGACTTTTCCAAAAGGGGAGGTCTTTTTTTGTCCAATTTGTTACAGGTTTCATTATGTAACCGATGATTTTAGAAGGGCTGCTTTTAATAATGCTGCTGCCTTATGGTACACTTTACTTATTGCAAAATCTTAATCGAGGTGTAGTCCTAATGAAAACAGTCGTAGTCGTAGGTGGAGGCATTACCGGTTTATCAACCATGTATTATTTACAAAAGACAGTTAAAGCGAGGAGTCTCTCCGTACGATTAATATTAATAGAAGGAAATGAGGAACTAGGCGGTAAAATAAGGACTGTGCACGATGGTCCTTTTAAAATTGAAGCGGGTGCCGATTCGATCGTCGCCAGGAAACAGAATATACAGCCATTTCTTAAAGAATTGAACCTGGAGGACCAAGTCGTCTATAACGCGACGGGAAAATCATTCATTCATACAGATGGGATGCTGAAGGGAATCCCCGAAGATGCCCTATTCGGAATACCAATGAGCCTGGAGTCACTGGCCAAAAGTGATCTGGTTTCCGCTCAAGGGAAGGTCGACGCCTTAAAGGATTTCTACACAAAAAATGAGACATTTACGAAGAATGACTCCATCGGTTTATTTCTTGAAAGTTTCTTAGGCAAGGAATTGGTGCAAAAGCAGATATCGCCTGTCCTATCAGGTGTTTACTCAGGAAAATTAAATGAATTGACCATTGCCAAAACACTTCCGGAGATGCTGGATTATAAAAATGAATATGGCAGTATAATTCGAGGTCTATCGGAAAATAAGCAGAAATACAAAAGCAAGGGGAATAAGAAGTTCCTTTCGTTTAAAAATGGCTTGTCAACATTGGTGGAAAGAATAGAGGAAAGCCTCGATATGGTCGAGATATTAAAAGGGGTCAGTGTAGATAAAGTCGAAAAAAATGATGAGTCGTACATCATTTCATTGGCAAACGGTGAAACGCTGGAAACGGACTTTATCGTATTGAGTACACCGCATACAATTGCCCAGAAATTATTGGGGGATCGGGAGTTGGATGAGGACTTCAACGGTTTGATCAATAGTTCGATGATTAGCGTTTATCTAGGATTCGATATCCCGGATAGCATGCTTCCTAAAGACGGGACAGGTTTCATTGCAGGCGATAATAGTGATTTGATCTGTAATGCATGCACCTGGACAAGCCGTAAATGGGAGCATACTTCAGAAGACAGTCAGCTTTTGGTGAGGCTTTTTTATAAAAGCTCTGGTCCGGACTATGAACGATTACAGTCCCTTACAAACCAGGAATTGATCTCCGTGGCTTTACTCGACATTAAGAACAGTCTAAGCATTTCAGGGAATCCAATTACGAGTGAAGTGACGAAATGGCAGGAAAATATGCCGAACTACCATATTAAACATCCTCAAATCGTTCAATCACTGGAGGCGAAAATCTCCGAGAAATATCCGAATGTTTTACTTGCGGGCTGTTCATACAATGGAGTCGGAATCCCTGATTGTATAGCTGATGGGGAAAAGAAAGCGGAAGAGATATGTCTGAAGTTGTAAAAGGGGGACTGCCAGGCGGCAGTCCTTTTTTTAATGAATGCCGGAAATTCCGTTTGAAGTTTCCGGCATTTACTGTATAATGATATTCGTAAAATTAAACTGAAAGTTTACTTATATAAAACTTTATCTACTATGTGTTTACTATAAGTAAACCGATTGAGGGTTATGGAATGCAAATTGGAAAAAAAATAAAGAACCTTCGCTTGAAAAAAGGATTGACCCAGGAAGAATTGGGCGAAAGAACGGATTTAAGCAAAGGATATATTTCGCAGTTGGAAAGGGATCTTAGTTCCCCTTCGATTGAAACTCTTTTCAATATTTTAGAAGTACTCGGCTGCAAGCCGAAACAGTTCTTCGATGATGAGGATCAAGTCCAAAAAGTAGTGTATGAAGAAGATGCACAAACGTTTTTCATCGATGAGGAACGGGGATACCAAATTCAGTGGCTCGTGCCTGAATCGAATGAAAAGGAAATGGAACCTATTCGCCTGACTCTCCAGGAAGAAGGGGAGTTCAAACAATTTGAACCATCCTTGTCGGAAACATTCGGTTATGTATTAAGCGGAAGAGTCATTGTAAAGCTAGGGACACATACGTATTTCGTCAAGGCAGGGGAATCGATTTATTTTCATGCTTCAGATGAACATCAAATCATCAATGATTTTGAAGGTCCGTCCGAGTTATTACTCGTGGTGACGGAATCATACTTATAGAATTCAAAAAAATGCAATCGTTGAAGATTGATGAGTAAGGGAATGGAGAGAGGGTAGAAGCTATGGCAAATGGGAATATAATACGCTTCGATCAGGTTACGAAGCAATTTGATGATGAAACGGTGGTTCTCGATAATGTTAGTTTTGAAATCGAGAGAGGGAAGTTCTATACGCTATTGGGTCCTTCCGGATGTGGGAAGACCACGATCCTTCGTTTGATTGCCGGATTTACGGAAGCTTCCAAAGGTGATATTTACTTTGAAGGGAAAAAGATCAATGATGTGCCAGCCAATAAAAGGCAAGTGAATACGGTATTTCAAGATTATGCACTGTTTCCGCATTTAAATGTGTTTGAAAATGTAGCATTTGGTCTTCGGATCAAAAAAATGAAGAATTCGGAAGTGGAAATCAAGGTGAAGGAAGCCCTCAGCTTTGTTAATTTGGAAGGGTATGAAAAACGGGAGATCAGGGAAATGTCCGGCGGTCAGCGGCAACGGGTAGCGATTGCGAGAGCTATTGTTAATGAACCTGAAGTCATCCTCCTGGATGAACCGCTATCTGCCCTCGATCTGAAATTGCGTACAGAAATGCAATATGAATTGCGGGAGCTGCAACAGAGGTTGGGAATCACGTTTATTTTCGTCACCCATGACCAAGAGGAAGCATTAGCGATGTCAGATGAGATTTTTGTCCTTAACAAAGGGAAAATCCAGCAAAGCGGGACCCCTACGGATATTTATGATGAACCGCTGAATCGATTCGTTGCCGACTTCATCGGTGAGTCCAATATTGTAAAAGGAAAAATGATTGAAGATTACCTCGTGGAATTCGTCGGCAGACAGTTCGAATGTGTTGACCAAGGATTGAACAGTAATGAAGCTGTCGATATTGTCATCCGCCCGGAAGATTTAGAGATCACTTCCATCGATCGCGGAAAACTGCAAGTTCGGGTGGACTCCCAGCTATTTCGCGGTGTTCATTATGAAATCAGCTGTTATGACCATGATGGAAATGAGTGGCTTGTCCAATCAACGAAAAAAGTGGCAGTCGGAGATGAAATAGGTCTTTATTTCGAACCGGAATCGATCCATGTCATGCGATTGGGTGAAACTGAAGAAGAATTCGATAAGCGTCTGGAAGCGTATCATGATGGGGAAAGTCATGAAGAATAAAATATCCCGGAATATTTACTTCATACCCTATGTCTTATGGATTGCTTTATTCGTGATCGCACCCATTTTGTTAATCCTTTACTATTCCTTCTTTGATATTGAAGGCAATTTATCATTGATTAACTATCAAAAGTTCTTTACGCCAGTATATTTAAAAATGACATTAAGCTCATTTTGGTATGCATTCCTGATTACGGGAATATCCCTTATAGTGGCTTACCCGACAGCCTATTTGTTAACGAAAACCAAGCATAAGCAGTTGTGGCTTTTGCTGATTATCGTGCCTTCCTGGATCAATTTACTTTTGAAGGCTTATGCCTTCATTGGAATTTTTGGCACGTATGGTGTGGCGAATGGTTTTCTGGAAGCGATAGGAATCGGAAAGCAGCAGATTCTCTTTACGGATTTCAGCTTCATATTCGTTTCGGTTTATATTTTCATCCCGTTTATGATTTTACCGATATTCAATGCGCTTGATGAAATGAATCCAACCCTTTTGGATGCGGCCAATGACTTGGGAGCGTCCCGATGGATGACATTCCGCCGTGTCATTTTTCCATTGACGTTAGATGGGGTAAAGACGGGATGCCAAGTAGTCTTCATCCCCGCACTTTCATTGTTCATGCTTACAAGATTGATTGCCGGTAACCGAGTCATTACGCTTGGTACGGCTATCGAGCAGCACTTCCTTGTAACACAGGATTGGGGGATGGGTTCCACAATCGCGGTATTTTTGATTATTATAATGTTCCTGATTATGTTTGTAACGGGTAACCGAAAGCAGGGTGTGTAAATTGGGCAATAAATTATCACCAATATCAAAAGCGTTTCTCGTTTTGATTTTTCTCATTCTCTATGCACCGATTTTCTTTTTAGTCTTTTACTCTTTTAACAGCGGTGGAACGATGTATGACTTTAAAGGGTTCACGATGGAGTGGTACAAGGAGCTGTTCCAAGATACGAGGCTGTTGATCATTGTATTGAATACACTTGTGATAGCTTTATTATCTGCACTGATCGCAACGATCGTCGGGGTGATAGGGGCAATTGGAATTCGCTCCTTTACGAGCAGAAAAGCTAAGAATACGGTATTGTCATTGAATAATGTATTGATTGTCAGTCCCGATGTGATCATCGGCGCTTCCTTCCTGATTTTATTCACAATGGCCGGGATCAAGCTTGGATTCTACTCGGTACTGTTGTCACATATCGCCTTCAGTATCCCGATCGTTGTGCTGCTGGTCCTTCCGAAACTTCAGGAAATGAGCCCCACTTTAATCGATGCGGCCCGGGATTTAGGGGCAAGCCGGTGGGATGTATTGACGAAGGTCATCCTTCCATACATCTTGCCAGGTATCTTTGCTGGTTTTTTTATGGCATTGACTTATTCACTTGATGATTTTGCGGTAACGTTCTTTGTGACCGGTAATGGTTTCTCCACTCTTTCCGTGGAAATCTATTCATTGGCCCGCCGTGGAATTTCATTGAATATCAATGCACTATCGACACTGCTGTTCGTCGTGACACTGCTGTTGGTTGTCGTCTATTACTTTATAACTCAACGTGTTAGGCAAACGGGAATGGGGGGGAAACGATGAAAAGGATTCTCCAAATGTTTTTGCTCATTTCCCTCGTATCCGCTTTGCTGCTATATGCGATTTCAAAATTGAATTCAGCGCAGGGATTTACGAGCAGCAATACGCTTACCATCTATAATTGGGGCGATTACATCGATACGGATCTAATCGAACGTTTTGAAGAAGAAACAGGTATAAAGGTCATTTATGAGACATTCGATTCGAATGAGGCCATGATGACTAAAATCGAACAGGGCGGTACGACTTATGATATTGCCATTCCGTCTGAGTATATGATCGATAAGATGAGGCAAGAAGACTTGCTGGTTCCCTTGGATCATTCCAAGCTTCCGAATTTGAAAAATATCGATGAGCGATTCATCGATCTGCCATTCGATCCGGAGAATAAATATTCCGTCCCGTACTTCTGGGGAACCGTTGGAATTGTTTACAATTCCAAGATGCTCGGTGGCAAAGAAATAACGGCATGGGCGGATTTATGGGATAAAGATTTAAAAAATGAAATCCTTTTGACGGATGGCGCTAGAGAAGTGATGGGCATGGGACTGAACTCTTTGAATTATTCATTGAATGATACAGATGAAGAACACCTTCAAGAGGCAAAATCCAAACTTGATGCCCTCACCCCGAATATTAAAGCAATAGTGGGGGACGAAAGCCGCATGCTATTGGAAGCCCAGGAAGCGGCGATTGGCCTTGTTTGGTCGGGAGTTGCTTCTGAAATCATGGCTGAAAATGAAGATCTCGAATACGTTGTTCCAAAAGAGGGGTCCAATCTATGGTTTGATAATATGGTCATCCCGAAAACAACGAAAAATGTCGATGCGGCCCACCAGTTCATCAACTTCATGCTGGACCCGAAAGTTGCGGCTCAGAATGCTGAATATGTAAGTTACTCGACACCTAATAAAGAAGCACTTAAATATATGCCTGAAGAAGTGGTGAAGGATGAACGTTTCTATCCATCACCTGAACTGACGAAGAAACTGGAAGTGTATGAAAACCTTGGGAAGAAAAACTTGGCCCGTTACAATGAACTCTTCCTTGAATTCAAGATGCATCGTAAATAACAAAATAAATAAAGCATGGTGTAGGAATTCCCTCCGTACACCATGCTTTTTCGTTTGCTCGAAACTCACGAGTAAAGGCCGAATTACACTCTGTTACCTATAAATCAAAAGTTGATATAACGGTATAATACCGTTTTTTGTAATGAACAACCAAAACTTTAAAGTAAATCTGTAACAGAATGAAATACTCTAAAATATCTGTAGGGATATAAGTATGTTAGTATAATGATTGAGTTAGTGCATATTGAAGGTTGTGTTAAAATCTTAAGGATTAATTAATATTTACAAGCTATCATAATAGAAAACTTAAGGGAGATTATTCATGAAACTATTAAAAAGCACGAAGGCATATATTTGGGCAGGGAGCATTTTAATCATTGCCGGGATCATGGCATTTGCGATGATTTCGTCCATGGATAAGACAATTGCGAGTATCGATGGCAAGAAAATCAATGAGGATGAGCTGTATGACGCGCTTGTTGCGGGATACGGAGCAGATACTTTAGACCTGTTAATTACGAATAAATTGGTTGAATTGGAAGCGGAAAAAGCAGGAATCAAAATTAAGGATGAAGAAATCCAGAAAGAAATCGATGTTATGGTTGAGTCCTATGGTGATGAAAAGTCGTTAAAAGAACAATTGGAAGCAAGCGGTTCTTCAATGGATGCTTTAAAAAAGGACATCGTGGTTTACCTGCAAACGAAGAAACTGGTCGAACCGAGAATTACCATAACGGACGATGAAATCAGTACGTATTTTGAAGATAATAAAGATACATTTGCTCAACCGGAACAAGTGGAAGCTAGCCATATTCTGGTCGAAGACGAAAAAACGGCTAAAAAGGTTGCGAAAGAACTTGCAGCAGGCGGTGATTTCGCTAAGTTGGCAGCTGAATATTCCACTGATACTGAAACGGCGGATAAAGGTGGAAGCCTAGGGTATTTTGGGAAAGGCAATATGGTGCAAGAGTTTGAAGATGTTGCTTTTGATCTTGATATAAATAAAGTCAGTGATCCAGTCAAAACCGAATATGGGTACCATATCATAAAAGTGACCGGTAAGAAGGAAGCGAAAAAAGCTAATTTAGAAGACAGTAAAGAAATAATTAAAGAAACGCTTCTTTCTGAAAGATTACAAGAGGAATATCCAGTTTGGTTAGCCGAAGTGAAAAAAGACCATGATATAACGAATAAATTGGAGGACTCTAAATAAGGTTATCAAGTGAAGGATATATGAAAAAAGGGTTCTGGTGTACCTTTCATCGAATGATGTTCCAAATCCAATTGGCCCAAAGCAACACATTCAACTCCATAGGTATGGTTCTGTAAATTTTATACAGAGTTGATTGGAGCGGAAGGTACGAGACTCCTGCGTGAAATGCGCGTCTAGGGGAGACCCCGCAGGCGAAAGCCGAGGAGGCTCCCCGACCGCCCGCGGAAAGCGAGTGCCTGGAGCGGAAATCAACATCCAAATTGTACAAGCCATAAAAATAGACAAACTCGATTTTCATTGAGTTTGTCTACAGTCTGAGCTGAGGCATAATGCCTCAGCTTTTTTATATATTAGAAGTTGGATGAGATGGATTTTTGATTGGATAGTCCTGATTTTTTAACGATTTCATCACTCTCTTTTTCATTATTGGATTTCAATGATTGTGCTGGCGTTTCTTTTAGCTGTTTACCGGCAACGACCACTTTTGAACTGATGTCTTTCAATTCACTTGTTGCGTCCTTCGCTGTACCAAGGGCATCAGTGGAGATATCCTTTACTTCAGATACTTTACCCACCACGTCTTCATTGACAGTTTCATATAGTGTTTCAACGTCATTGATTGCCTCTTTAATCGTCTCCGTTGCCCCTTTGACTCCTGATACCATCTGTTCCTTCATTTCGCCGGGATTTTCCTTGACCTGTTCAATCATATTCATGGAGTTGTCTTTTAAAAGGATGGCAGATCGCTTTACTTTATTTCTCGTGTTGGAGTCGAGCAAGGTCAATGCACCGCCGACAAGCCCCCCGATTAGAATGCCTTTTAAAAGTTTGCTATTCGTTTGAGTCTCGATAGTTGTTTGAGTCATTTATATTTCCTCCTTTAGAATAGTAGATTGTTTGCTTACTTTGGGTTTTCCCTTATTTACCATAAGTTAAACTGGAAATAATAAACTGTCATGGGATTGACATAATAAATAAAACAATAGTACTCTACATATAGTTAAATGACTGAACTACTTTTTATGGAGGTGCAACCATGACTAATGAAAAAGTTACTGGATTGATTGATCGATATATGAGGGTTTCCTTCTATGTCAATAAAATGGGGGAGCTATTAATAAAAGATCAGATTTGTGATGTGCTGACGAATGAACAATACTATACTTTACGGTTCATTCAACAACAGGGTTTGTGTACATCGACGGAAATCAGTGATGCCTTTTATATTAATAAGAGTGCCGTCACGTCCAACATCAACAGGCTGGAAGGCAAAGGATTGATAGAAAGGGAACAGGACCTGGTTGACCGCAGGGTCTTTCACTTGAAGCTTTCCAAAGTGGGGGAAGCGTTGTTGCAGGAAACGGAAAATAAGATTCATAAATTGGTAGAGAGCATCATGACGAAATTCGATTATGAAGAGATTGTCAGATTCCTTGATACATATGAGAAGCTTTCACAAATTTTTATTCAAATGAAGAATGAGGAATGGGAGGAAATATAATGAGGGGGATCATAAAGGGAAGATGGCTGGTCATTATCGCTTGGGTTGCCATTACGGCAGGTTTATTGTTTGCGGCACCGAATATGGCGGACCTTGTCCGGAATAAGGGACAGCTGGATGTACCGGCAGAGTACTCCTCTGGGATGGCCAATGAGCTAATGAGAGAGATCCAGGATAAAGATGAGTCACAAGTGGCCCTCGTATTTCATGGTGATAAGAAGCTGTCTTCCCCGGAATTGAAAGAGATCAAGGTAGCGATCCAAAACCTTGAAAAGAATAAGGCAGAGCTTGGCATCAAAGAGGTCATGACCCATTTTAAAGAGCCCTCGCTAAAAGGTCAGTTGGTCTCGGAGAATGAATCAACGGTTTTGACATCCATCACGATGGTCAAGGGCGACCGGGAAGCTAAGGAAGTGATCGATGCCCTTTATAAAGAGTTGGAACAAGTGGATGTCGAGCATTATTATACAAGCAGTTGGATGATCGATGAAGATCTTAATGCGAATTCCCAAGAGGGGCTGAAGAAAACTGAAGGCATCACGGTTGTCTTCATTCTGGCTGTGTTGCTGATAGTCTTCCGTTCAGTGGTGGCACCGATCATTCCGTTGGTAACGGTAGGTTTCACTTATTTATGTTGCCAATCCATCGTCTCATTCCTGGTGGATAAATGGGACTTTCCGATTTCGTCTTACACCCAAATATTCCTGGTTGGTATTTTATTTGGAATCGGAACTGATTATTGCATCCTGCTTCTTAGTCGTTTCAAGGAGGAGCTATCATCTCGGGAGTCCTTGCCTGAAGCCATCGTGGAGACATACCGAACCGCCGGTAAGACTGTCTTCTTCAGCGGTCTGACTGTAATGATTGGCTTTGCGGCAATTGGTTTTTCTACTTTTAAGCTCTATCAATCTGCGGCGGCCGTTGCCATAGGTGTTTTCATATTAATGATCGCCCTATATACGATCGTCCCATTTTTCATGGCGGTTCTTGGCAAGAAGCTATTCTGGCCGGCGAAAGGGAAACTTGCGCATAGTGAAAGTAAACTATGGGGAACTCTTGGCAACTTCTCCTTGAACCGCCCATTATTGGCGCTTATGATTGTCGCAATCGTCTGTGTTCCCTTTTTGTTTATGTATGATGGGAAGATTTCTTATAACTCCCTTGAAGAAGCGGGTGAAGATGTTCCTTCCATCATGGCATTTAATATCATTTCCGATGAATTCGGCCCGGGACAATCGATGCCAACTCAGATTGTCATAAAGAATGACGAACGCATGGATTCGGAGGAATATGTCGCACTTGCTGAAAAAATCAGCCAGGAAATTGTCAAGGTGGATCAAGTTGAAATAGTTCGATCCATGACACGCCCGACAGGTGAACCCATTAAGGACTTATTTGTCTCCAATCAAGCCGAAACCTTGGAAAAGGGAATCGGGGAAGGAAATGAAGGCATTAAACAAATCAGCGATGGATTGAAAACGGCAGGCAGTGAGCTATCCGATTCAGGACCGCGATTGAAGCAAGCGACGGACGGAATAGGGGGGCTCATATCCGGGACCAATGAATTAAAGAGCGGCGTAGGTCAGGTGGAGAAGGCGTTAACAAGCATTGAAGCAGGCATTCGTGATGGGTCTTCAGGAACCGGGGACATAAAAAACGGATTGAATGAGGTCAAGGCAAACTTGGATAAGCTCGCCGCCGGAAGCGGACAGCTTCTCGAAGGCTATAAACAATCAGCTAATGGGTTAAGTGAGCTCACAGGTCAATATAAAGAAATTCAAACTAACCTTACGGGTGTATCACAAAGCCTTGCCGGTTTAAATCCTTCCTTTGAGCAAATGGAAGCCACTCATCCAGAATTACAGGCTGATCAGTCCTATCAAACGATCAAGCAAACAGTGCAAGGGGCACAGGGTGGCTTGGAGCCCATGGCAGCAGGCCTTTCAGAGCTCAATACGAATCTTGGTTCAGTGTCCGGCGGTTTGAATACGGCGAATGAAAATATGGCAGAAATCGTAAAGGGTCAAAATTCTCTTGGGGAGGGCCTGAACCAATTGATTTCAGGCGTTGACAATTTACAAAAGGGTCTAAGCACCATGGCTAATGGTCAGGGGGAAGTCATAAATAATCTGTCAGGTTTTAAAGGGGGCCTTACTAGCTTAAGTAATGGGCAGCAAGAACTCCTGAATGGTTTTTCAAGACTCGGCGGTCAGCTTACTGATTTGACTGAGGGCTTAAATGAAAGTGCGGATGGTCTGAATGAAGTCCATGATGGACTATCGTCCGCACAGGGTTATTTATCAGGGCTGGCAAAAACGGATAAAACGGTAACAGGCATGTACATTCCCAAAGAAGTAGTGGAAAGCGAAGAATTCGGGGGAAGCATTGAACGCGTATTTATCCGAAGATGGTAAAACCATGACCATGGATGTGGTGTTCAAGGCGAATCCTTATTCCAATGAAGCAATCGAGCAAATCGATTCGATTGAGGCAACCGTTGAAAGAGTAACGAAAGATACAAAGCTTGAAAACGCGCAAGTGGCGATAGGGGGAATCACAAGTACACATCATGACTTGGGCCTGATGTCTGGGGAGGATTTCTCAAGGACGGTCGTTTTGATGCTGTCGGGTATTGCAATCATTCTCTTTTTCATGCTGCGATCCTTGATCATGCCTGTCTATTTGATTGTGTCGCTCGTTTTGACTTATTATACAGCGGCAGCCATTACAGAGTTGATTTTTGTTAATATTCTCGGGTATGCCGGCATCGGCTGGGCAGTTCCTTTCTTTGCCTTCGTCATCTTGATTGCTCTTGGCATTGACTATAGCATTTTCTTGATGGATCGCTTTAACGAGTGGAAGGATAAGCCGGTCAAGGAAGCGATGTTACTGTCCATGAGAAAAATGGGAACGGTGATCATCTCGGCGGCTGTCATTCTGGGCGGAACCTTTGCTGCCATGATGCCAGCAGGAGTTTTATCGCTCTTGGAAATAGCCACTTTAATATTGGTGGGGCTTGCTTTATATGCATTTGTCATCTTGCCATTATTTATTCCGGTGATGGTTGCAACGTTTGGAAATGCGAATTGGTGGCCGTTTTTGAAAAATAAGGAATAAAATGGACTATAAAATAAAGAAGGGCTCCATTCCGAAACCCTTTTTGAATGATCATAAGATGGGAAATGGATTTAAAAGCTCGCCCGGTGGAGGAAGAATTGCAATCATAAGTTCCATCATACACATAATCAGGCGTACTGGTTTTGTAAACTGCATCTGCAACACAGGTTTTTCAACTTTCTCAATCGGTGTTACTCTCGTCTACAACACAAATCTGTTACGGTCTGCTGGTGCATGAAACGAATGTGTGGAATCAATAAATACATGCTTGCACTCATTCGTTAATGAAACTTTTAGTTAAAAGGGGATTGAAAAGCGTTTCAATAAAAGTTTCAGAAAGACTGTTGGCACATGGAGTTCTGTCTAATTACTAAAACTCTGTTGACTGGAAAAGGATTCTTGCTAAAAACGAGTCCAAGGGAGACATACCGTACCGGACACTAAAGGTGCCGAGGAGGCTCACGGGCCTCCAGCTCAAAAGCGGGTGCCTGCAGTGGAATTCAACCTCAACTTCCAACTCTCAAAAAAACTGTAGACCAACTCGATGGAGTTTGCCTACAGTAAGAAATAAACAACCGAAACAAAAAAACTATGTATTCCATTTCATAATTGGGGGATTCTTGTTTTATATTTAGCGATGATCTTTTGATTGTGTTCATCTGCCCCTTCGATATTACTGCTTAGGAATACGGGAGGGGTTTCCCCTGATTCAATAATCGCTTGGATGACTTGCGTGAAAATCATATTGAGGAGAACGGCCCCGACCACGGTCGATCCGGAACCAAAAGGTATATTATTTGATTTCAGTAATGTATCACCTTTGGCAATATGATTGTCTATGACCAAATCAACGACATCGTGGAGATAATGCTTCTGTTTATGCCGTGAAGAACAACTTTTTGCATACTCCGGTGATGTTAGTCCAATGACGAATGCCCCTTTTTCTTTTGCGATGGTGGCGACATCTATCGGAACGGGATTTACGCCGGATGACGAAATGACAATACAGACATCACCAGGACGGATATCTTCATCATGCATGAATTTCTCTGATAGGTCATTTTGGCGTTCAAGTTGGGATGACCTTGAAGCTCCTTTAAAAAGCATTAGATCTTCAACGAAAATTGGACGAATTGCGGCTAACCCACCTGCCCGGTAGAATACCTCTTCGGTCAAAATGTGGGAGTGTCCGCTTCCGAATAAATGGATGATCCCATCCGACATGACTGCTTTTGAGATATGTTCCACAGATTCCTTAATTGATTGCTTTTCCTGTTCTCCCACAATTGTGAGTAAAGCCTGCACTTCTTCAAAGTATGAGTTCATAAATGTGACACCCTCCGATTACCTTGGTGATTAAAGTCTAAATATTCATTTTTATCTGCTTATATTGATACTGAACTTGTACCTGTCCGCCCGATAAGCCGATTTAACATATTCAAGGGGAGTTCCGTCTATTAGGAACGTATGCCTTTGAATGAATAATATGGGTGAGTGCTTTGGAATCGCTAAATGGGTGACTTCCAATTCAGAAGCAATCGATGATTCCAACGTTTGTGTAGCATAGTCTATTTTTAGTTTAACGTAGTTCTCCACATATTGGTAAAGGGAAAGATTAATGATTTCTTCCGTTAATCCTTTAATTAAATTGGCAGACATGTACACGGTTTCGAGCGCCATTGGAACATCATCAGCCAACCGAATGCGTTTTATTTCATAAACGGGAGCATAAAGGGAAATGTGCAATTCACTTGCAATCTTCTTATCAGCCGGAATGATTTCAAAGCTCAGCAACTTGCTGCTTGGATTTAATCCCCTGGCCTTCATGTCCTCGGTAAAACTGGTCAGCCCATTGAGCTGCTGCTCCAATTTCTTATCGGCGACAAATGTTCCCCTTCCTTTCTGGCGGTATAAGTATCCGTCATTCACCAAATTATTTATGGCTTGGCGGACGGTCATCCGGCTAATTTCGAATTGCTCGGCATATTCACGTTCAGATGGAAGGGCATCGTGCGCTTGGAACTCACCGTTTTCTATTTGTCTCTTTATTTGTTCTTCAATTTGAAAATAAATCGGAAGAGGTGAGTTTTTATCAATCATCGACTTTCGCTCCTTTAGGGTATTATCACTCCGGATAACGCTTTTTGGTCTGCGATAATTGTAACATTATTATGTTTTTTTAGGATAGATGCAGGAAATTCCTCGGAAATGTCACCGTGTATCAATTTCTTCAGTGTTTCGGCTTTTTCTTCACCAGAAATCAGCAGCAGAATTTCTTTGCTTTTCATGATTGTTGAAATGCCCATCGTAACGGCATGTGTCGGAACTTCGTCTATGGAGTCGAAATAACGTGCATTCGCTTGGCGCGTTGACTCTTCAAGTGTCACGACATGTGTACCGGATGTGAAGGAAGTTCCAGGTTCATTAAAACCAATATGGCCATTTTGCCCAATGCCAAGTATCTGAAGATCGATCCCTCCCACGGAATCAATCATTTCATCATACCGTTGACATTCTCCGTTCGTGTCATCGGCTGTGCCATTTGGCAGGTGAGTGCGCTCTTTATTTATATTGATGTGAGTGAATAAGGAGTCATTCATATAATAATGGTAACTGTTTGGATCATTTGGTTTTAAGCCGATATATTCGTCAAGATTAAAAGACGTTACATGTTCATATGAAGTATGATTGCGCACGTGATCTTCAATCAAATTATCGTACATTCCTTTAGGGGTACCGCCTGTTGCAAGGCCCAATTTGATATTTGGATTTCCTTTGACTTTTCCGATCACTATTTCTGCGGCTTTCCGGCTCATTTCCGTGTAGTCCTGCACTTGTATGATATTCATTATACATTCTCCTTTTTAAAAGCTAAATTCCCTCTGCAGAACGTCATTTCAACGTCCAAGCGGTCATTCAATATTACAAGATCTGCGTCCTTGCCGACCTGGATGCTTCCTTTTCTGTCAAAAATCCGAAGTTGTTTGGCAGGGTTTTCCGCTGTCATTTTAATAATGTCAGTCATGGAACAATCGGTATATTCCATTGTGTTCTTGATGGCATCGTTCATTTTCAATATACTGCCGGCTAGTGTACCGTCTGAAAGCGTTGCTTTCGTTTCGTCAACATTAACAGGCTGACCGCCTAAATCATAGGTTCCCTTTTCAAGCCATTTGGCACGAAGCGAGTCCGTTATCAGTATCATTCGTTCGCTGGTAATTTGGTTATATGCCAGCTTGATCATTTCCGGCCTGCAGTGTATACCATCGGCAATAAGTTCAACATATAGCTCGTCTCGAAGATAAGCAGCTCCCAAAACACCAGGTTCGCGGTGATGGAGTCCACGCATCCCATTATAAAGATGTGTAACGTGGGTAGTCCCTGCCTGGATTGCTTCATCTATTTGGTCATATGTTGCATCTGAATGGCCGATGGAGGCGACGACGCCAGTTCCCCTTAAGTGGGCGGCAAGATCTAATCCGTTCGGTTGTTCAGGAGCAAGCGTTACAAGCTTGATTTGATTTTCGGCCATTTCCTGCCATCTTTTAAATAGAGTGACATCAGGATCAACGATATAATCCTCAGGCTGTGCTCCTTTACGGGCCGGTGAAATGAAAGGACCTTCTAAATGAATTCCAACTATTTCAGCGTTTTCTTGAGTTTGATTTTCGATATATTTACCAGCGTTAAGAAGTGCTGATTCAATGGCTTGGGTGGATTGGGTCATTGTAGTGGCCAGAAAGCTGGTGGTTCCTTCTTTAGGAAGGGTCTTTGCCATTGTGGATAATGCGTCATGTGTGGCATCCATTGCATCGGAATTGGATGCTCCGTGAATATGAATGTCGATGGCACCGGGAATTACCTGATAATCCGGTGAAAGGGTAATCACCTTGGCATCATCGTCCTGTTTGTATTGGCTGACTGGACCAACTTCGGCAATTTTTCCATCCACGACTTTAATGTACCCATTTTTGTATGTTTCCTTTTCGCTGTGAACCATCAGATTATTAATAATGAATGTTTTCATACATAATCTCCTTTATGAAAGTAAAACTTAATGAATGAGTCATGAAATGGTCTCATATATTTTGCCCTCATTTTATCGTTTTTATTAATAGTTGTCTAGACCAGTTAAGGAGTATCAGGAACAAAAATGATGTTTTTACTTTGTTTTCGAAGAATATAGTATATTTACAAGTAAATTGGTATAGACATCTATATATTTTCTGTGCTAGTATAATCCCAAAGAAAAGTTATCATATTGATAAAATGAAAACGCTTAATACATCTTGTTGTTGATCAAAGAAGTTAGGTACAAGGGAGATGAGTTCGATGTTAAATTTTTTGCAAAAGATCGGGAAAGCTTTAATGTTACCGATTGCCGTTTTACCAGCAGCCGCGTTATTGCTTCGTTTAGGGCAACCGGATTTACTTGATATAGCCTTTATTGCCGCAGCTGGAAAGGCGATATTCGATAACCTTGCGATATTGTTCGCCTTGGGAATAGCGATAGGATTATCCAAAGACGGAAGTGGAGCTGCGGCATTATCAGGTCTTGTTGGATACTTTGTATTAACGAATGGTACACAAGCGATTGATAAAGAGATCAACATGGCTGTTTTAGGCGGTATTATATCGGGTATAGTTGCCGCTCTTCTATATAATAGATACTCCGACATAAGACTCCCTGAATGGCTTGGATTCTTTTCAGGGAAACGATTCGTCCCGATCATCACTTCGCTTGCGATGATCATACTTGCGGGGATATTCGGTTTTGTGTGGCCTCCGATTCAAGATGTAATAAATAGTGTCGGTGACTGGATTACAGGTGCAGGGGCATTGGGTGCCGGCGTATTCGGCGTATTGAATCGCCTATTGCTTCCAGTAGGACTGCATCATGTCTTGAATAGTATGGTTTGGTTCGTCTTTGGTGAGTACAATGGAGCGACGGGTGATATAAATCGTTTCTTCGCAGGGGACCCGACTGCTGGGCCCTTCATGACCGGCTTTTTCCCGATCATGATGTTCGGTCTTCCAGCTGCAGCATTAGCTATGATTGCAGCTGCTAAGAAAGAGAAACGTAAATTGGTGACAGGGATGCTTGTTGGGTTGGCTTTCACTTCTTTCCTTACAGGAATCACTGAACCGATTGAATTTCTGTTCATGTTCATCGCACCGGTGTTATATGTAATACATGCCCTTTTAACCGGGGTCTCTCTGGCACTTGCTGTTATATTGGATATCCATCATGGGTTTGGATTCTCCGCAGGAGCCATTGATTATTTCTTGAACTTTGGTATTGCGCAAAAACCGCTATGGTTAATTCCGATTGGATTGGTATACGCGGCAGTTTACTTCGTGATCTTCTATTTTGTCATCAAGATCATGGATTTAAAAACACCTGGCCGTGAAGACGATGAGGAAGAAGTGGAAGAAGAAACAATTGTGAAAACAGGGGATAAATATACCGATATGGGATCGCTTTTCATTCAAGATCTTGGCGGTAAAGAGAATATAAAGCTAATTGATAACTGTGCAACACGCTTGCGTTTACAAGTGGCCGATTCAGGAAATGTGAATGAAGCAGCCTTAAAACGGCATGGTGCGCGCGGTGTCATGAAGTTGAATAAATCGAGTGTGCAGGTCATTGTTGGAACGAATGTTGAATTCGTTGCTAATGCAATGAAACAGCTTGTCAAAGATGGCGTCGACCCTAGTAAAGTGAAAACAAGTCCATCTGCACAAGTGGCAGAGGATGTTGTAGAGGAAAACCAAGCTTTGGGTGCAAATGACTTTGTTCTTCCAATTGAAGGAACCGTTTTACCGATAGAACAAGTTCCCGATCAAGTGTTTGCCATGAAAATGATGGGGGATGGCTTTGCTATCGAGCCGGTCAACGGAAAACTAGTATCTCCAATCGATGGTGAAGTGCTAAGTATCTTCCCGACAAATCATGCACTGGGCTTGAAAATGGATAATGGTCTGGAAATTCTGATCCATGTTGGTTTGGATACAGTTAAATTAAATGGAGAAGGGTTCACAGCTCTTGTTCAAGAAGGCCAAAGAATAACAAAAGGAACACCTCTTTTGGAAATTGATTTAGATTTCATTAAACGGAATGCACCATCAACGGTCACTCCTATTATATTCACAAACTTACCTGAAGGAACGGCAGTGAAGTTGCAAAAGTCAGGGATCCAGAAACAAAATACACCAGATATCATCCAGTTGGAAAAACTATAAATTTGTAAAAAGGGGTGTCGACTCGTCGACATTCCTTTAGACTGTAGACAAACTCAAAGAAAAGTGAGTTTGCCTGCAGTTTTTTTATGGCGCGGACGGTCGGGGAGCCTCCTCGGCTTTCGCCTGCGGGGTCTTGAGTTGGAGGGGGTGGTTTGGGTCATACTCACTGATCATCTCTCCTTCTATTGGCGATGCTCTTCGTGTTCCCGTTAATGTATCATTCCCTTCATGCTTCAGCTGTAGAAAGCGGGCTGACCACTTTCTGTTTGGGACGTACTGTTGTGGCCGTACAGTTTTCCACTTTCACCAATATCAACTCTGCTTCGATGGGAATGGCAGCCACATTGTTCAATGTACAAAACCGGATTGGCTCTGCAATTGGTGTAGCCATCCTAGCCAGCATTCTGGGGAAGTGGGCACTAGCTCGATAGGAACGAATGGGGAACACCATGTTAATTCAATATCCTATCAATTTGCTCTCCTAGGTTCTGTGGCTTGCTCGTCATAGCCCTATTATTTGCAATGCGTTTGAAAAAGTATGATTTTAAGGCCAAGATACCGAAACAACATATGGCTAAATCCCTGGATGTAAAACAGGTCAGAAGCGGATAAGTAACTCATTCAGTCAGGTTTCTGGTAGAGGAAGGCCACTGTGATTTTGCCAGTGACATCCCTTTCATTTTGCTAGCAGTATAGTGACTGCCTACATAAAATGTTAATTAAGGCTGGCTTTGCGGCTCACTACCACATATGAAAAAAAGAGCCTGTTCGATTGGAAACAGGCTCTACATAGTATATTAGGTCTTAAGGCTCGGCGGAAAAGAGTATCATGCATTCGAGCAAATGCTGGTTATTTCCGCTGCATCAACGATACGCTGAACTTCAGATCCCTCAAGTGTCTCTTTTTTCAACAACTCTTCAACGAGCTCTTCATACTGAAGGCGATTCGAGTCAATCAACATTTCTGTTTCAGATATCGCTTTCGTAAATAGTTCCTGCATCTTTTGCTCCTTCTCGCCTTTATTGAAGGTGAGGGTGAATCCATCTTGAAGCATTCCGGTATCGACCATTTGTTCAAGTAGATGTTTCGCCTGCTGCACGTCTCCGCCTACACCGATGCTATGTTCTCCTAAATACATTCTTTCCGCCACGCCGCCTGCCAAGATCATTTTGACTTGATCAAGCAATTCACTGGCTGTTGCCAGATGGAGTTCTTTTGGGATCGGCGCTACATATCCAAGGGCTTCCCCGCGCGGAATGATGGTCGCCTTTCTAACGGAGCCAGGCTTTGTCAAAGCAGCAATCAGGGCATGTCCACTTTCATGAATGGCCACACGCCGCTTCGTTTCCGCATCATTCAAGGTACGTGATGTCGCTCCAAGTATCGTACGGTCAATCGCGTAATCAAGATCCTGTTTATGAATCATATCCTGTTCATTCCTCAGGGCATGACGTGAGGCAGTATCGAAAAGGGAGCTTAAGTCAGCGCCGGAGAAACCGGATGTACTTTCAGCCAACTCATCCAGTGAAGCCAGGACATCTGTCGCTAGACGCTTTCCCTTCGTATGGATATCGATGATTTCCTTTCTTCCTTGTGTATCCGGAAGTGGGACTTGGAAAGAGAAATCGATCCTGCCCGGACGTAGAAATGCCTCATCGAGCATATCTTTCCGGTTGGTCGCTGCAATGAATAAAATGCCTTCATTTGGATGGCCCCCATCCAATTGGACAAGCAGTTCGGTTAACGTTTTTTCGCCTTCTTCCCCGCCATGGGGTTTCCTTTTACCAGCCAATGCGTCCACTTCATCGATGAAAATGACAGCTGGCGATTGCTTACGTGCATTTTGGAAAAGGCTGCGGACTCGGGCTGCACCGACTCCAACAAACATTTCGTTGAAAGCTGAACCGCTCGTTGAGAAGAAGTTTGCACCAAGCTCTTTTGCAATTGCCTGTGCAAGCAGCGTTTTCCCCGTTCCAGGAGGGCCGTATAATAAAATGCCTTGAGGCGGCTTAATTCCAATTTTAGCTGAACGTTCAGGTTCCTTTAGTGTAGTAAGTGTCTGAAGGATTTCCTGTTTGATTTCGGATTGTAAACCGCCTACATCATCCAAAGTTATCTCTGGCAGGGGTTTTGGGGTGGAAAGGCTTTGTTTTTTGCTGCCGATCCGCAATCCGCCCTTTGATTTTTTCTGTATAATGACACCGGTTGTGACGAGGGCCGCCATTAACCCGCCTAAAATCCATAATGCTGATTTATTAGTTGATGAAAAAGAATATTGAACGTTATAAGTTTCGACTAGTTTGTTGATCATTTGACTGTTGGGAGGAATACTGGAAACGTATTCTCCATCTGGTGTGGAGATGTGAAGAGTGCCATTTCTTTTTTCTTCAATGGTGACAGTAGCTCCATTTTGGGCTTTAATCGTTTTTTCCACCGATGAAAAAGGAATGACCATATCCTTTGACTGAGTAACAGCATACCAACTGATTCCAGCAATTATCACAATGAGAGCCGTAAGGAACGGCAGCAATTTCGAAACTAATTTAGAGTTCGAGTTCAATTTTTCATCTCCTTTAAGTATATATATTCAGTATAAAATTTTTAAACATGTAATCTATAGGTCTTTATGCCTTAAATTAAAGGTAAATAATGTTAAAGTCAAGAAATAATAATTATTATGAAGGTTTAAAGGGTCCGGAATTTAGGAATATTTAATCTAACCGGCATATTAGACTTTTTAAATGCAAAATGCTAAAGTGAAATGGTCTAAGTCATGAAAAAATAAAATGGTAGAAGAGTGTGAAGTTCTATGAGTAAATTTATAAAAGACTATATGATTACGATGAAGGATATCGTTAGAGAAGGTGATCCCATTCTGCGTCAGGTAACGGATGAAGTTAGCCTGCCGATTTCGGATGAAGATCGTGAAACGTTGGAATGCATGATGCAATACTTGAAAAACAGCCAGGACCCAAAACTCCAAAAGAAGTACAACTTACGTGAAGGAGTTGGGTTGTCTGCCAATCAGATAGGCTTGAATAAACGCATGTTCGTCATGTACTTTCCCGACGAAAAGGGGAAGCTGTTTGAATATGCCCTTGTGAATCCGAAAATCATCAGCCATTCTGCCACAATGATCTATTTACCGCAAAGTGAAGGCTGCCTTTCCGTCGACCGTGACATTAAGGGATATGTACCTCGTTATGAACGGGTTAAAATCAAAGCTTTGGACGGTAATGGTGAGGAAATAGAGATGCGGCTGAAGGGCTTTGCTGCAATCGTGTTTCAACATGAGCTAGATCATTTGAACGGGATGATGTTTTATGATCGGATCAATACCGAAAACCCATTCAAGCTTCCGGAAAACGTGGAAGTGAAAAGCCTGTAAAACCCAAAAAGGCAAAGCGCCATGCTTTGCCTTTTTACTGTTTTATGGCTTTAGGAAACATATCTTCTTCCATATGCTTCCGCAAATCACTGAAAATGGCCAGGCTCATTTGCTGGTATCCTTTTGAAGTGAGGTGGATGCCATCATCGCTAATCAAGGTACCCAAGTCTCCGGAGGATTTAATATGGGAACGGACGTCGATCAAAGGCACCTTTAATTCCTCTGCAAGGCTTTTCAATTGGCGATTATACATCCCATGCCAATGTTCAATACCGCCGACATGGGAAACGAAATGCCCGATTGAATGACCGAACTTATCGGCGATGGATCTGTAATACCTGGCAGGATCCAGTGGCGGAAGAGTTAAAAGGAAAGGGGTTATATGCTTGTCCTGAACCTGCTTGACAAGTTGTGTGACATTTTCCAGGTAGCGCTCGATTGGAACGATGGGCTCATGTTCACCTTCTGGATTCTTGACTACTTCGTCCCAATGGAAGTTACAGTCGTTTCCACCGACCTCTATTAATACGATATCGGGATTTTCCGACATGACGTCTTTCTCGATCCGGCTGACCAACAGGTCGGAGTTATCATTGAAAACCCCTTTATTCAACACTTCGACGAATGGCAAAGATTCTGTTAGCTTAGCTAAAGAGTTTGGATAATTTTCTTTAATGATGCGAAGGCGCCCCCTAACATAAGAAATGCCTCTGGTTAAACTGTCTCCAAAACATACGATCTTCAAACTTCTCACCTCGGTATGTGAATGTATTACTTATATTTTAGTAGTGGAATGATATTTTCGGCAATCTTCACCTCCTTTATTGAAGGGAGATGAAAATACAAAAAAGCGCTGGAAGTGCAGCGCTTTTTGTTTATTGTAAGGATTCCTTTTTTGAAGGTGTTTCCACCCTTGTTTTTCCCATGAAGAACACAGTGATGGCTGCAAGACCGATCGGAATGAGAGCCAAGGTGAAGATGAATGAAATCGAATCGGACATCGCATGAACGATTTTATCCAGGATAAAATCCGGAATCTCCGCACGTGCTTCCGATTGGAAGAGCTGGCGTGGGTCCTCCATCAATCCGGCTGTATCCGGGCTTCCTTGCATTCCTTTAAACGCATCCGTCATTTTACTTGTGAATACATTGTTCTGAATCGCTCCATATATCGTTACACCGAGTGTCATCCCAAAAGAACGGAGGAAGGAGTTCGTTGAGTTGGCCGAACCCCGGAATCTAGGTTCCAAGTTGTGGATGGATGCTATAGGCAAAAGGGAGAAGGAAAAGCCCATGCCAAATCCAGTCAAAATCATGTACAAAGTTAATAAAGTCCTGCTGGTATCAGGGGTGATGGTCCCTAATAAAAGCATTCCTGCAAAATAACAGATGACGGAAACCGTCATTAAGTTACGAAAGCTTGTCTTTGTATTGAATATCCCGCCAATTGCACTGCCGAATACAGAACCAAGCATCATGGGAGTTAGGATCAGTCCGGCATTTGTTGCGGAACCACCGTAAACTGCCTGTACGAAAATCGGGATATAAACGGTTAAAATAATGAATGTACCGCCATAAAGAATGGCTAAAATTTGAGAAGTGGCAAATAATCGCCTTTTAAACAGCCATAATGAAATGATTGGATCTTTTGCCCTTTTTTCGAAAAAGAAAAATGAAACGAAGAAAACCACAAAACTGGCAAACAGGCCTATGATGGGCGAGGAACTCCAACCATACTCCCCGCCTAGTTCAAGAGCGAACATTAAGCTGATAACGGCTATGACGAGAGTTGCTGCGCCACCCCAATCAATTTTTTGCTCCTGGGTGTTGGGTGACTCCTTGTAATAATTCCAGATGAAAAATAAAGAAATGATCCCAATCGGAACATTGACGTAGAAAATCCAGTGCCAGCTGGAGTATTCAGTAATGTAAGCACCTAAAAGTGGTCCCAATACGCTTGATGCCCCAAATACAGCACCGAAAAGGCCAGTTAATTTTCCCCGTTTTTCAGGTGGGAAAATATCAAAAATAATCGTAAAGGCTATAGGCATCAAGGCGCCTCCGCCGATCCCTTGGATTGCACGGAAGATACTTAACTGCACTATGCTCTGAGCCATGCCGCATAATGCGGAACCAATCAAAAAGACTATAAGTCCGAAAATAAAAAACCTCTTTCTTCCATACATGTCCGAAAGCTTACCGAAAATCGGCATACTTGCCATCGTGGCGACCATATAGGCAGAAGTCACCCATACAAACTTATCAAATCCGCCTAAATCAGAAACGATCGTTCCCATTGCAGTCGCAACAATCGTATTATCCATTGCTGACATCAGGATACCCAGCAGTAAACCGGCAACAATGAATTTTTGTTTTTTTTGAACGTTCATTTATTTTCCTCCTTCATCTCAACCAGCTCATGAATTTTCCTTTACATGGTTGAAGGGTAAACGTTAAGATGAAACAAAACATTTATCTTGATATTCAAGATAAATTCAAGTGTAAAAGGGGTGGCATTTTATGTCAAGCGATAATAGGTTGAATTCAGCTCTGTTAGAGAGTTTAACACGCAGATTGCAGCGGTATGGAATGAGATCCGTTTTATTTCAACAAAATATGGCCCAGAAAATAGGGGTGTCCCATACGGACTTAAAGAGTGCTGAAATATTGAATGAAACAGGACCGATTACCGCTGGTGAATTATCCAAAATTACAGGATTGAGCACGGGTTCGGTTACGGCACTGATCAATCGCCTTGAGAAATCGGGTTATGTTAAAAGGGAACGAGATCAATTGGACGGAAGACGGGTAATGATTGCGCCGATACCCGAAAGGCAGGAACAGATAAAATCGCACTATCAATCGCTCTCCATGGCCACAAAAGAATTATGCTCAGCTTATAATGAGCAAGAGCTAATATTGATCAATCAATTTGTTGAGGAAATCACAAAAATCATGGATAAAGAAAATGACAAGTTAATGAGTGAGCGTGAAAGGTAGCTGATATGGAGGCTGCCTTTTTTATTTTTAGCCAGCTGGGAGCTACTTATCCTGCGTAGGAAGAGAATGAACAATGTCTGTTTCCATTAAAATATATATTGATAATGAATTTCATTATCTGCTAATATGAATCTACAAATCATTTCAAAGGGAGAATACAATATGAAGAAAGCAAAGGCGTCATTAGCAGTCTTACTATCAACCAGTCTATTATTTGGCTGTGCGCAGGAAAAGAAAGGAACTGAACAGGCAGATGATAATGCCAAAGAAGTGAGTGCGAGTAAGCTAGATGGTGTATCTAGCGAGTACCGGGAATATGCCATTGGTGAAATAGAAGAGTTCGTAAACGCAACGGAAGAATTCACCACGGCGGTATCTGCCGGTGATATTGAAAAGGCGAAGGAATTATACGCACCAGCACGGATGCATTATGAAAGAGCGGAACCCATCGCTGAAGTTTTTGGCGATCTTGATCCCAAAATAGATGCGCGTAAAGGGGATGTCAAAGATGAAGATTGGGGCGGTTACCATAGGATTGAAATGGGGTTATGGCAAGAAAATACAACGAAAGGATACGAAAAGTTTGCTGATCAATTAATGAGTGATGTCAATTTGCTTCGTGCCAAAGTTGAAACGGTTGAGGTAACACCCGATTTGTTGATCACGGGTGCGGTGGATTTATTGAATGAAGTTTCAACAAGTAAAGTGACGGGAGAAGAGGACCGATACTCCCATACCGATTTATATGATTTCATGGCTAATGTTGAAGGTGCGGAGAAGATCTATGAACTGCTTACTCCAGCTCTAAAAGAAAAGGATGCGAAGCTAGCTGAGGAAATCCAACAACGTTTTGACGATGTATACGGTTTGCTTGAAAAGCATAAAGAAGGGGATGGATACATCTCATATACGGATTTAAAGGAATCTGAAGTCAAAGAGTTAAGTCAAGCAATTGATGCATTGGCTGAACCACTTTCGCAAATAGGGATTGTAACGGAGGAATCTTAATTGAAAGAACAAACGCCGAAAGACGAAACCGGACTTTTTACAAAAAAGGTGAGTCGTCGTAACATGCTGAAAACGGCAGGAGTGGGTGGAATCGGAGTCGTGATAGGGGCATCCGGATTTGGCGGGCTGCTGACACTTTCTGAACAAAAGGCGAAGGGACAAACTAAGGATATTGTACCTTTTTATGGAGCGCATCAAGCTGGTATCACCACTGAAGCGCAAGATAACCTTTACTTCGCGTCATTGGAGGTAACCACGGATAAAAGATCAGACTTAATCCAATTATTCAAGGATTGGACAGAGGCTGCGGCTCAGATGACAGCGGGGAATTTGATTGGTGATACATCACTTAATACGAATATGCCCCCAAAGGATACGGGGGAAGCGAAAGAATTATCACCTTCCAATTTAACAATCACTTTTGGAGTGGGTCCGACCCTGTTTTCGAAGGATGGCAAAGATCGATTTGGTTTGAAATCAAAAAGGCCTGCTGAATTAAAGGACCTGCCCCAATTCCCTTTAGATGCGTTAGATGAAGAATGGTGCGGTGGTGATATTTGTATTCAAGCATGTGCAGATGATCTTCAAGTGGCTTTCCATGCCGTCCGGAACTTAGTGAGGATCGGCAGAGGGAAAGCGATCATTCATTGGGCACAAACAGGTTTTCAACGGACTAAGCAAGCCGATTCACAAAAAACGACACCGCGGAACCTTTTCGGGTTTAAGGATGGGACCGTCAATCCGGATACGAATGATAATAATGAAATGAATGAGCATGTTTGGGTGAAGGGCGAGGACGGTCCCGACTGGCTTGTTGGAGGCAGTTATATGGTGGTGCGGCGAATCCAGATGTACATTGAAGTTTGGGACCGGACTATTTTGAAAGAACAAGAAAATACATTTGGCCGTCATCGCGACAGTGGAGCTCCACTAGGAATGAAAAATGAGTTCGATACCGTGGATCTCGAAGCTAAAGACCCAAATGGAAATCGGATCATTCCAGAAGATTCACATGTAAGTCTCTCCAGAGGGGACGGAAAAGCAAAGATATTGCGGCGTCCATATTCATATGCAGATGGAATGGATCCCAAAACAGGGAGCTTCAATGCAGGCTTGCTATTCATTTGTTTTCAGCGAAACCCAAGTAAACAATTCATACCGATACAAGAGCGACTGGCAAAAAATGATAAGCTCAACGAATATATCGTTCACAGGGGCAGTGCCATGTTCGCTTGTTTACCAGGTGTGAATAAGGGTGGCTATATCGGGGATTCCCTTTTTGGATAAATATCATTTCAAATGAGGATGTGAAAATCGCCAGCATGGATATTATCCAGTTGGCGATTTTAGTTCATGAATAAGGAGGGACCACTATGACCGTTTCTAGATGGAAGAGTGGAATATTTGTTTTAGTCGTCAGTCTTTTATTTCTTTCGACTGATATTAAGATGGTTTCGGCGGGTGAAAACCACGATCAGCTCTTTGTTTATATTGGCGATAGTTTAATGAAGGTGAAATCAGGCGACCTTGAGGAAGTATCGAAAAATATCGAGCTATTCGAGCAAGATTGGAAAACGATAAAAACGGACAGCGAAAGTGCGAGGAAAGTCGACGAGAAGCTATCCGCAGTAAAACGTGCTGTTAGCGACCAAACCTCCACAGATGAAATCAAAAAGCGATTATCGGCATTATCAAGTACGCTTGTTATTTATGATACAAACGAAAACCCTGTTGACAAGACTGACTATAAAGAACGGTTACAAGCGATACTTCCATTAATAGATAAGTTGGAGGCATTGATAACTGAAGGTGACTTTGATCAAGCTAAAGTTCAATATACCAATCTCCTGAATCAATGGACCGATGCAGAGGTCATTGTCAGGGAGAAAAGTGTTGCTGCATATGGTGAGTTTGAAACGAAAATGGCCTTTGTGCGGATAGCGATTACCCAAGACCCTCCTGATCCGGAAAAAGCCCAAAAAAGTCTAACTGAATTGAAGGGTTTAATCGAGGATTTCCTTGCTGGTAAAGTTGAAGTAGGAAGCCAGAAGAACACCTATTCACTTGGGGATGTAACACAACTTTTACAAGGAAGTGCAACGGATATTGAAAAGGATGAAATCGATTCTGCCGTTGATAAGCTAAATGAAATCTTAACAATTTGGCCTAATGTCGAAGGGGAGGTTTCCACAAGGGACAGCAAACTTTACAGCGATATGGAAACGAAGGTCCCGACGGCAATCAGCCTATTGCAATCGAAAAAGGTAAAGGCGGATGAAGCAAAGGGAATCGTAACCGATTTAAACACAAGGTTACTCCCTTTAATTGAGGATACAGGTTATACAACATGGGATGCAGCTCTGATCCTTTTACGGGAAGGATTGGAAGCCCTCTTGATTGTAGCTACATTGCTGTCTTTCCTAAAGAAAATCGGGCAAGCGGACAAACAAAAATGGATTTGGACAGGAGTTGGTGCGGGGTTAGTTGCCAGTTCCATATTGGCGGTCATAATCAATATCGTTTTCTCTCAGATCACGGCTGCTTCAAGCCGTGAATATATTGAGGGAATCACTGGGATAATAGCCGTATTGATGATGTTGACAATTGGTCTTTGGCTTCATAGTAAATCGAACGTCCATGCATGGAACCGATATATCAGCAAGCAAATGAACCAAGCCATTGCGACGGGGAGCATCATCTCTTTCGCTTTAATCAGTTTTCTATCCATCTTCCGTGAAGGTGCCGAGACGATTATCTTTTATGCTGGAATGGCTCCTTATATGGAATTAAAGCAGCTGCTGAGCGGGATTTTCCTTGCCTTCCTCATTTTAGTGGTAATTGGTTTCATCATGCTGCGGTACAGTGTGAAATTACCGATGACCCTATTCTTTAAAGTGGCAACGATACTCATATATGCCTTGGCTTTCAAGATTCTTGGAGTCTCCATCCACTCACTTCAGGTTTCTCAAGTGATACAGACAAATACGATCAGCTCCTTCCCATTTGCAGAAACGATAGGTCTTTATCCAACAATGGAAACGCTGGTGCCGCAAGCTGTATTATTATTGCTGATTGCATTGGCCGCCATTTGGGTCAAAAAGAGTAATTCCTTACGTGCAACCGAATAATAAAATGGGACTGACAAATGTCAGTCCCATTTATGTGTGCTATTTGCGTAGTGATCGGCGATAGGAATATTGCTTCCATTGATAAAGGATGAGGCAGCCGATGCAGAATCCAAGAATGGCTATGAGTGAAGCCATTCCGACCATCAAGGTAAATATATAACCGGTAACATTCCAACCGAGCAAAAAAGAAGTGAATCCAAGTCCTAAGCAAACGACTGCTATTGCCTGGTTGAATTGTTGCTGTGAATGATCTTCAGGAATATAATCGGACGGTTTCTTTTTAAGAAAGAGCTTTGCCAGACGCATCACTGGATTGAAATTAAAGAGAAGACCCAAAAGCCCCGCTGTTAAAGGAATGGCTAATATCCATATTTGTCCCGTCAATAAGGCGGTGGCTGCGCTTAACAAAATGACCCATTGATTCGTACGTACTAAGGGACGGGGAATGGAACGAATTTCACTCGACATACAATACCAACCTTCCTTATGTGTTTTATTATATTTTATCCTTAATTTAATCATATGTGAAGAGAATGGTTAATAAAACAAAAGGTATCCTTGTTTATAATTATTTTAATTTAGTATTGATTATTATTATAAAAGCAGTATAATATATTTATCATGAAACAAAAGTTAGGAGGACAGTATAAATGGTAGCAAAAGTTTGTGAAACATGTGGAACACCAATAAAAAAGCTAAAGCATTCTTCCCTATGCCAGTGCGGTCCTAAGATACTGAGCAATCAATTCTCAGTTAAAACAAAAAAATAAACTCCACTGGAATAGATAAAAAGGGTTCCATCTTAATTTTTAAACAAAGTTGATTGGAGCGGTTGTTCGAGGCTCCCGGACCGCCCGCGGAAAACGAGTGCCTTACGTTCCAATCAACGTTCATATTTTATACACTCTCAAAAAATGAACCGATTATTCAATTAATCGGTTTTTATTTTTCCAATAAGGGGTAAAGAGCATAATAAATATTTTTCATTTCAATTAAAATAATGTACGATTATAGAATAGAATAAAACGTCATGAAGATTTGTCTAAACCATAACGTGACGGTTAGGAGGGGCTATGTTGGGAACGAGACTTTAAAAATTGGCGAGTTGGCGGAAATGGCGAATGTTACGAAACGAACCGTAGATTATTATACGAATCTTGGCTTGCTTAAAGCAGAACGTTCCGCCTCTAATTACCGTTATTATTCAGTAGGTGAACTTGAAAGGCTCCGCCGTATCGAAGGATACAAAAGAGAAAACCTTTCATTGGAAGATATTAAAGAAATACTTAAAAAGGATAAGGAAGCCGCATCAGCAATTGAGGCAAAAGGTCTTCAGCTCAAGAATAAAATGGATGACCTGAACGAAGAACTTCAGGAATTCATCAGCTTGATTGAAAAGGACGGAAAAAGTGAGCTTCTTCTAAAAAAACAGATATCCCGTGAAAGCATGGCCTTGATCCAATCATTACTAGTGTTGCTCGTATGATTAAAATTTATTTCTATAGTTTTATGCACAAAGGTGCATATTAACGATATAGGCTAAATGGTTTTGGTTCATGTTATAAGGGGAAAATCGCTTATTAAACGAAAATAACCATTTATACAGGAGGTGCTTGGGATTAAGCTGTATATGTCTAATCCGAAGATCAGTAGGATTGGAACTATATGGCGAACCCGCACATATTGGAGATTTTTATAAAATTATTGGCAGTAGCTGCATTAATAGCATTAACCGCATTTTTCGTTGCATCGGAATTTGCAATCGTGAAAGTCAGAAGCTCCCGGATCAATCAATTAATTGAAGAAGGGCATAGAAATGCCCTCGCAGCCAAGAAAGTGACATCGCATATCGATGAGTACTTATCTGCCTGTCAATTGGGGATTACAGTAACCGCCTTAGGTCTAGGGGTGTTGGGTGAACCGACGGTCGAGGCGATCTTAAAACCATTGTTCACTAAATGGGGATTAGAGGAATCTGTAAGTCACATCATCTCGTTCCTGATTGCGTTCGGTTCCGTGACATTCCTTCACGTTGTAGTCGGCGAACTCGCCCCGAAAACGGTTGCGATTCAAAAGGCAGAAGAGGTGACCTTGCTATTTGCAAAGCCGTTAATTCTCTTTTACCGCATTTTGTACCCATTCATTTGGTTACTGAATGGTTCTGCACGTCTCCTGACGGGCATGTTCGGATTAAAGCCTGCGTCCGAGTCCGAAATGGCCCATTCCGAAGAAGAGCTGCGCATCATTTTATCGGAAAGCTATAAAAGCGGTGAGATCAACCAATCGGAATACAAATATGTCAATCAGATATTTGAATTTGATGAACGTATTGCCAATGAAATCATGGTTCCGCGTACGGAAATGACCGTTATCGAAAAAGGCATGCCATTATTGGAAGTTGTTGAACTGATTCAAGAAGAACAATACACAAGGTATCCGGTCATAGACGGTGATAAAGACAATGTCGTGGGAATGGTCAATATCAAACGCCTTTATACAGCGACGATTACAGAAGATAATGTAACGGCTTTGACGGTGGATTCCTTTGTAACACCAATCATCCGTGTTCTTGAAACGATCGCCATTCATGATCTGCTGCTGAAAATGCAGAAGGAAAGGATCCATATGGCAGTTTTGACCGATGAATATGGCGGAACAGCTGGTCTTGTAACGGTTGAAGACATCCTTGAAGAAATCGTCGGGGAAATCCGTGATGAATTTGATCAGGATGAACGTCCGCTCATTCAAAAAATTGATGAAGGGCATTATGTATTCGATGCTAAAACATTGGTTGAAGATGTCAATGATACCCTTGCGATCGATTTGCCGGAGGAAGATATCGATACATTGGGAGGATGGTTCCTGACAGGCAGATTTGAAATCGCTGTTGGGGATAGAATTGAATACGCCGGATATGAATTTACTGTAAAGGAAATGGACGGCCACCATATTTTATATGTTGAAGTGAAGAAGATTAAATAAACGGGATCACACCAAAAGCCGAAAGTGAAAACTTTCGGCTTTTATTATGTATGAAACATTCATTTGGGTGTTTATGACAATGGTAAGGCAGACTGTTACTGAATTGGAAAAGGAATTCATGTAAAATGATAGTGTGGGTAACCATTTTAGCTTGGAAAATGTTAAAATTGATTTTGAACAATGAAACTATCTATATATCATTTCAAAGAATATAAAGTGAGTTCTGGTATTTTGCAATGCCATCATTTCGGGCTGGTATAAATAAGTATTGAAGGTGGGCGGGAAAATGGGTTTTAAGAAAAAGCAAATGTTGGGATTTGGTTTGATCTTGCTTTTCTTGGCTATTTTACTTTCATTCATGATGATTACGCTAAACAATTTAAAGAGCAGCATGACTGAAATAGTTGAAAATCGCTATGAAAAGGTTCAAGCTTCGATGGAAATCCGTCAGCTTTTTTCTAGGTCGGACCGTGAGATTTTGTTTGCAGCTAATGATGCAAATAAAGAAGAAAGAGCAGAGAGCCTCGAAATCATCAATGAAAATCATAATCTGATTGAATCAAAAATTGCCGGGTTATCAGGTTCGTTAAATAAGGCGAAAGCGAAGCAGCTATTGAAAGAGTTCGAGACCCAATATGCTTCTTACTCCATAACGGAGGCTGAGATCATTCAAAAGATAAAATCGGGAAACTCTTCTGATAATCTTTCAAGCCTGATGGATGACCAAAGGGAAAAACGAACGAAAGTCATCAGTACGATGGATGAATTTAAGGATTACCAAGAAGGTGTCATGAAAGATACCTTAAGTAATTCGAAACAAACCTATGAAGATATGATCGGTTTTGTAATTTTTGCGGTTATTCTCAGCATTTTGGTCATTTCCGTAACGGTTGTTTGGATGATTCGGAGCACTTCGAAAGATCTGCAATCGATTACGAAGGTCATCAAAAATATCGATTTTAACAATTTGTCGGTCATACCAAGAATTCCGGTTCGGACCACTGATGAAATTGGGGATATAGCGAAGTCGTTCAATGATATGGCGGAATCGCTTGAAATCTATAACCAAAGAGAAAAAGATTTCACTGAAAAGATCAGTGAACAGAACTGGATTCAGACCCGTGTGGCAGATATAGCTACCATGTATCAGCGCATTGTTGATGTGGAAGTCCTTGCTGACCGGTTCATTACAAGACTTGCACCGATGATGGGTGCTTCAATTGGAGCTTTTTACGTCAAACGGGGTAAGGGTGTGGATATGCGGTTTGTGAAGCTTGCCAGCTTTGCTGGAGATGGCGAAGATTCGGGCAGGCGTGAATTCCGTCTTGGCGAAGGTTTGATCGGTCAATGCGCCCTTGAAAAGAAATCCAAAGTCATCGAAGATATCCCTGAAGATTTCCAATTGGTTACGACAGGATTGGGGGAAGTCAACCCGAAAAGCATTGTCATTGCGCCAGTCATTTTTGAGGATGAAGTGGTGGCGATGGTTGAACTGGCGAGTTTGGAGGCCTTTACGAAGCTGCAAAAAACGTTCCTGAACCATGTTCTTGATACTCTGGGCATCACGATCAATAATGTAGAGGGCCGGATGGAAATAGAGCGTTTATTGAAAGAATCACAGGCACAGACTGAAGAGTTACAGGCTCAATCGGAAGAATTGCAATCACAGTCAGAGGAAATGCAAGCCCAATCGGAGGAACTGCAAACACAGGCTGAAGAGTTGCGAATGATCAATGAACAATTGGAAGAGAGAAATCGTGAAACGGAAGAAAAGTCGAAAGAACTTCAAGTCGCTAAATTGAATCTTGAAAAACAAGCGGAAGAATTGAAGTTAAGTTCAAAATATAAATCGGAGTTCATGGCAAATATGTCCCATGAATTGCGGACACCTCTCAATAGTATCCTGATTTTATCAGAAATGCTTTCAGATCCTAATGATAGTAAATTGAATGAAGAGCAACAGGAATTCGCTCGTGTCATCAATTCATCAGGCCAAGACTTATTAACGTTGATCAATGACATTTTGGATTTATCAAAAGTTGAAGTCGGAAAGCTTGAAGTGGTCTTTGATGAAATGAATTTGAGTGAGCTTCCTGAGTTATTGCACCGTAACTTCGATCATGTAGCGAAGAAAAAGAACATTGACTTCATAATCGAAAAAAGTAAAAACGTTCCGGATATTTTCTTTACGGATGAACAGCGCTTCCAGCAAATTTTGAAAAACCTGCTATCCAATGCATTTAAATTCACGGAAAAAGGTTCTGTGTCTGTCCAAATCAAAAAAGCTGATGAAGAAAATGTAGCACAATGGATACAGACAAAAGGAGCAAGCAATTGGGTTGAAATTAAGGTGACGGATACTGGCATCGGAATATCAAAAGAGAAGCAAAAACTTATCTTTGAAGCATTCCAGCAAGGTGATGGAGCTACAATGAGAAAATATGGCGGTACAGGGCTTGGGCTATCGATTTGTCGGGAGTTTGCCAAACTTCTGGGAGGCTGGGTCATTGTAGATAGTGAAGAAGGGCAAGGCAGTACCTTTACTTTCTTTATTCCAAGCATGCCAGAGGGTTTCAAAAATGTCGACGAAGCAATAGCTGCTTCTCCGGAAGTGGCAGCAGCTAACCACGATGATTCTGCAGCGCCTTTTGGCGATCGGGGAGAACCGGATGCAGGTATGTTGGAAGAAGAAGATCGGGATAAGGCAAAACCATTCTGCAATAAAACGGTACTGGTCGTCGATGATGATCACCGTAATATATTTGCCCTGAAAAATGCGCTGAAGCATGAGGGGATGGAAATCCTTACAGCTGAAAACGGCTTTGAATGTTTGGATCTACTTGAAAAAGGAAACAATATAGATGTAATATTGATGGATATCATGATGCCTGGTATGGACGGTTACGAAACGATGACCAGAATCCGCGAGCAAAGTAAATTCGAGGATCTTCCAATCATCGCGTTAACTGCGAAAGCGATGAAAGGCGATAGGGAAAAATGCCTGAAGGCCGGCGCTTCCGATTATGTCAGCAAACCATTAAAATTGGATCAGCTGCTATCCGTCCTAAGAGTATGGCTGACTAATTGATTGATAGTATGGGTGAGGAAGGATTTTCATGAAGGATACTTTAACGATTGAAGAAAGAGAAGATTTAGAAATCGAATTATTGTTAGAGGCCATTTATTCCGTTTCTGGCTTTGACTTTCGCAAATATATGCGCTCTTCAATTAAAAGAAGAGTTGAAAATAGAATGAGACTGGACCATATACGCAGGATTAGCGGAATGATAGAAATGGTTTTATATGAAAAAGGGTATGTCGAGAAGCTTTTGAAAGATTTTTCAATAAATGTCACTGAAATGTTTCGCGATCCGGAGTTCTTTAAAGCCTTTCGTTTAAATCTTGTACCGCTCCTGAAAAAACTTCCGGAAATCAGAATTTGGCATGCGGGTTGTTCAACCGGTGAAGAAGCCTTTTCCATGGCGATCATCCTCAAGGAAGAAGGACTTTATGATAAGGCAAGGATATATGCCACTGATATGAATGATGAAGTCCTCCGTCATGCGGAAAAAGGGATATTACCTTTAAATAGAATGCAGTCTTATACGAAAAACTATCTGCAAGCTGGAGGTAACCAGGAATTTTCGGAGTATTATACAACCGATTATCAAAATGCTTATCTTGATTCGGATCTCCTAAAAAACATTGTGTTTTTCCAGCATAATTTAGTTACAGATGGTTCGTTCAATGAGTTCCATATCATCATGTGCCGGAATGTGATGATTTATTTTACCGGTGAATTGCAGACCTATGTTAATCAGTTGTTTTATGACAGCCTTTGTAAAGACGGCTTCCTTGCGGTTGGCAGCAAGGAAACACTTCGTACATCATCCTTTTCGGAGGATTATGAGGACTTTGATTCAAAGGAACGGATTTATCGGAAACTGTAAAAAGAAAGAGTTCGCATTTATGCGGACTCTTTCTTTTTGATTAGAGAATTTTTCACTTTTTTTGCATTACTATGTTTAAGGCATCGGAGATAGGGGTATATATAATGAGTTGGTCTCCATACAGAATCTCTACTGCAGTTTATTATTATTAAAAGAGACTGAACTTCGTTATAATATAATGGAAAAATCCCTGTTAAGGGAGCTCTATAAAAGTACTGTTTCATATAAAAAAGATAAATGTTGCCGCTCGATATAAGCCAAAAGGGGAATGAAAGAATGACGATTTTAATCGTAGATGATAACCAGGTTAACCTTTTCGTTATAGAGAAAATTCTAAAACGAGCTGGCTATACGGATTTTCTATCATTAACTTCAGCTGTTGAGATGTTTGAATATTTACAGGTGGATAGTCCGCAACCTAAAGAGACTTCAGTTGATATCATTCTGCTCGATATCATGATGCCGGAGATCGATGGGATAGAGGCGTGCAGGAGACTTCAAAGCATTCCTCACCTTAGAGATATACCCGTAATTTTTGTGACCGCCCTTGAAGATTCAAACAAGGTTGCCGAGGCACTTGATGTTGGCGGAATTGATTATATAATGAAGCCTATCAATAAAATAGATTTACTTGCGAGGATTCGCGTGGGGTTAAGACTTAAATATGAAAAAGATTGGCATAAAATGCAGGATGAAAAAATCCGCAATGAATTGGACCTTTCCATGCAGGTTCAAAGTAGCTTATTAAGTGAACCCATTATAAATGACCACCTAACTATAAGGGCATCATACTTACCTGCGAATAAATTGGCAGGGGATATGTACTATTGGCACCGCATCGATGAAAGTCGGTATGGTATCATCCTGCTGGATATGATGGGGCATGGCATATCCGCATCACTTGTGTGCATGTTCATTTCCTCCGTATTGAGGGATGCCATCAGGATACATACGGATCCGGTGGCAGTAATAAACGAAATGAATCGCTGGATGAGTACCCTTAATAAAGAAGATAATCCAGTGCATTATTATTTTACCGCGATTTATATGGTCATTGATACAGAGCAAAAGGCTGTGGAATATGTGAATGCCGGACATCCTCCGGGCTTTGCTTTAATGGACGATGGAAAAGTGGCCTCACTTTCAAAAGGGACATGCCCTGTTGGTTTCTTCACCGAAATGAAAATAGAGAAGTCAGTCATTCATTATGAAGAGAAGATTCAGCTTATGCTATTTACGGATGGAGTCATGGAAGCGATAGATCGAGAAGGGACGGAAGGGCTCGACCAAATAAAAGAAGCGGTCTTGACGAGATGGTTCGATTGTAAAGAATCTCCCCCTATCGACTTTTTGATGTCCCCGGAAATGCAGCAAGATCAACCTGATGATATGTGTGTTGTTGTTATTCAAGCTAATTGAACAAGGAAGAGGCGGCAGATTATCTGCCGCCTCTTCTCTATAATAGAGGGTATATGAAATGAGAATGTGTTAAGAGAGTGAATCATATATTCGGCTATTTGTAATTAACGGTCATTTTTTAATTTACCAATGCCATCTTGGAGATTGCCTTTTAATTTATCGACTTTACCTTCTGCCTGTAAGTGAGGATCATTTTTCGCGTTTCCGACTTGGTCTTTCGTTTCACCTTTAACCTTATTTACAGCGCCTTTTACTTTGTCTGATAAACCGCTCATTATGTTACCTCCTTTTTCTTTATATACTGAATATACCCATGAAGAGTAGGGATAAACCTGTTTTTTATGGAGGAAGTTTAAGAAGCGATTATAGCCCTTTTATTTAACCTTTGGATGAACTGATATGACCGTTCAATGATATGATCCTTGTCATGATCCAATGAGGCCACATGATATGAATTTTCAAGGCGCACCATCTCTTTATCACCGGACATGACAGTATCGTAAATCTGATAGGAACACGAGTCCGGTACAACGTGGTCTTCTGGTGAATGGAAGATAAGAATCGGGCACGAAACGTCTATTAGTTTTTGACTGGTATGTTCCATTATATCAAGCAATTGATTAATCGCTTTGGACGGAACTTGCTCATATGTGATTTCTTTAGGTGTATCGTCTTTGATGTCAGGCTTGCCTTCGGGAATGAAGCGTGGAACCGATTGGTTACGATATCTTTCATATTCAGGAACTTTGAGAGCGGCGTTGATGGTGAGAATTCCATCACAAGCCAATTTTGTCGCTAAATCAAGAACTAGGGCGCCTCCCATTGATTGTCCGATGGCGAAAACATGGGTGCAGGTTCGCTTTAATTTTGCATAAGCCATTTCAACATCTTGTATCCATTCCAGATAATGAATTGATTCCATTTCATATTCATCTGTTCCGTGGCCTGCCAGTCGAGGAGCGAAGACAGTAAAGCCTTTGGCGGCAAATTTTTCACCTAAATACCTTACGCTTTGTGGCGTTCCGTTAAAACCATGGCAAATAAGGATGCCGATAGAATTGCCGGGTAAGAAAAAAGATTCCGCACCTGGTATTACCATTGCTGCTGTCATATTCCCATCTCCTTTGATTTAGCTAAGTTTTGTTAATAGAAGGTTTTAATATAATTAACTATTCCGATTATTTTACTTGGTTATATAATAGCATAATGAAAATTATGAAGTCAACTTGGTTATGTTCCAAAACTTCACTATTATTAAGAAGCATCAAAAGGATATAAAGATACTTATCAGGTCACTTTCGTCTTTCTGATTATATAAGAGCTGTCTTGGAATTTTTGATAAACTGAAGATGTTAATCACCGGTAATATATAAATATAAGAAATGGAGAAAAAGCATTGACTTTAAAGTGAAATGGGATTAATATAAATAAGCACCAACTAAGACATGCAAAAAACTTCATCGCTTTTGGCAGGTTGCTGAAAGAAATAATAACTATTGACTTCTTACTATGAAAATGATAAGATGAAATGGTCGCTGAAAAACACAGCGATTTAAAATAAGTTAAAAACTTCGTAGAAGTTGACAACTAATCAATAAGGTGTTATGATGAATAAACAGCCGTTCGAAAGAACGATTGTGGAAATTGCTCTTTGAAAACTGAACAAAACAAAGCGCCAACGTTAAATTTTAAGTGAGCACACACTATCAAAAAAGCAAATGAGCAAGTCAAACATTTCTTCGGAGAGTTTGATCCTGGCTCAGGAC
>NZ_JAGGQV010000038.1:0-12120 GCF_018613135.1 Bacillus sp. ISL-57
AGCTAAAGCACCCGTTAGTTTAAGTACATTACTTCACAAACAAAAAGAAGATGCCTGGTTAAAGCATCGTTAAGACCTAAAGTAATTAATACTACTTCTCAGATATTGCCTTTCTCGCTATTTCTTTATCATCAAAATGAATTGTTTTATCTTTAAATTTTTGATAGGTCTCATGACCTTTTCCAGCTATTATAACAACATCATTTGAATTAGCCTCTTTGATAGCTTTATATATAGCTTCTTCTCGATCAGCGAGTAATTCATATTGAAATGAAATAGACTTTTTCATTCCTTTTTCTATGTCATTCATAATTTTAATAGGGTCTTCTGAACGTGGATTATCAGAAGTAACAAAAACAATGTTACTGTATCTGCTAGCTATTTCTCCCATAATTGGTCGTTTTCCTTTATCTCTATCCCCACCACAACCAAAAACAGTAATTACTTTTCCTTTTGTGAACTCTTTAATTGATTTTAATACGTTTTCCAAAGCATCTGGTGTATGAGCGTAGTCAACTAAAACAAGATAATCTTGTCCTTCATCCACTATTTCCATCCTGCCACTTATACTTGTTAACAAGGAAAGACTACTTCTAATATTCTCAAGGGGTATTCCTTCAATTAACGCTGCTGTTATACCAGCTAATGCATTATAAACATTAAAACCCCCTACTAATTGTAGGTGTATTTCAATTTCTCCTTTAAAAGTAATAAGTAAAAACCGAATTCCTTGCGATGTCATGGTGATATTTTTTGCAGAAACATCAGCTTCATTGTTGATTCCGTAAGTAATAACTTCCACTGCAGATAATTTACGAAAATGTTCAAAACTTGGGTCATCTGCATTTAGGACAGCATATTTTTCATCTTTAGATTTAAATGTATTTCCGAGCCTAGAGAATAAAAGCCCTTTTGTATTCCTATATTGTTCCATTGTGCCGTGATAATCTATGTGATCTTGAGTAAGGTTTGTAAATATGGCTGTTCTAAAGTTACACCCCATTACACGCTTCATGTCTAACCCTTGAGATGTAACTTCCATAACACAATATTCCGTGTTGTATTCCCTCATTTTCCGGAGGTTTCTTTGTAAAATGGGGGGTTCCTGTGTATTTATATCTGTGGGATACATGATTCCGTTAATCTGAATGCCGTTATTACCCATCAGACCAGTTTTAAGTCCGTAATCAGTAAAAATTTTTTCAATAATGTAAGAGGTAGTGGTTTTGCCGTTCGTTCCTGTTATTCCAATAAGTTTCATCTCATGTGAGGGATGATTATAAAAATTCGAAGCAATAACAGCCATTGCCTGCCTTGCATCTTTAACAAATATCTTTGGTACATCAATATCAACATCACGTTCGACTAAAAGGGCTACTGCACCATTCCTAATGGCATCTTTAGCATAATGGTGTCTATCTTCAAGAAATCCCTTAATGGCTGGTACACAGATAAACAAATTCCCCTTTTCCACTTTCCTTGAGTCCATTTGTAATCCTGTAATTTCGACATCCATATTCCCTTCTATTTCTTTGACCATAAAAAGGTCAGCTATCTCTTTTAACTTCAAGTTAGAACCCCTCTCAATTAATTATGTTTATAAACTTTTATTGGCAATTTGTTCTTATATTCTACATTCTTATGCAACTAACCTGCCCCTTTAGCACCATAAGAAAAGGGCTACATCATCAGCAGCCCTTATTACCTTTTAGTTTATTATCTAAATATCTAAGTTTAAAGTAGTGTTCTAATATTGTCCCATCCATATACAAGTTCATTGAGTTTTTTCCCAGAAATGTTAACCTCAATGGTGTCTATTTTTTTACCACCAAGAGCCTCATAAAAAAGACGAGAACTATTATCTTCAAGCACTAAAACTATCATTGAAAAAAGTTTTTTTTGTTGTAGTTCTTCAATGATTGGTTTAACCAATAATTTCCCTAACCCATTTCCTTGATACTCTTTTAAAATATAAATAGCATATAATTCACCAGTGTAATCAGGGTATTTACTAGATCTTTCTTTACCACCAGATGAAAAACCAACAATTTTTCCTTCCTCGTTTTCTGCTACAAATACATCGCTATTAGGAATGTTTTCTTTCCATAATTGCTCTCGTCCTTCATAAATCAAATTATTTAAGTATTCGTCTGGAATGATATTTGCATATGTGGTTTTCCAACTATCAACGTGTACTTTAGCTATCCCTTTGGCATCGGTTAATACAGCTTTTCTTATCCTCATTAAACCACCTCTATTTTTCTATATTTTAACATTTGTAAATTCACAAATATATAATTTTGAAATATTTTCCTTATGCAACTAACCTGCCCCTTTAGTTCCATAAGAAAAGAGCTGCCTTAAAGACAGCTCCAATCTTCAGCTAACGCACCCGTTAGTTTAAGTGTATTAAATCACAAACTTAGCTGGTTTTGTTTAATAAGAACGCTATGTTAATGAATATTGTTGATATTTATTAAAGAAATGAGTAATTCAAAGAAGTTACTCTTCTCAATCAAATTAATATTTAACTTTATTTTTGTTTCTATTAGCTAACTTTATAGCGAAGAACTGAGGAATCAAATTCAAAAAACTAACCAAGATTAATAATTGATATGGAGTTAGTGGCTTAAAATAGCCACCCCATCGTTCGTTCCCTGTCATCTCGCTGATGAAATAAAATGAAATTATTACAGATAATATATTACCAATAATAAGAAAGATTGAATTACTAACGAGTTTGCCGAAGAAAGCAAGAAGTGAAGTTACTACAATCATAATTAAATAGCCAAGCATTGAACGGTTAGCAAAATCTTGGTGCATTGAAAAATAAACAAAAGGAAAACAGTATAAACAGACTAATAGAATACCACTTACTATTTTTCTCATATTGTCACCTCTCTTTGTATATTTATAAATAGAACAAATATATAGGTTACGTGGAAAACTTGGACAGCCGAAGACTATTATAGGTTGAGGTCTTATTCTTCATATATCCCTATACCTTTGTCTATCTCGATAGTCCCCACCTCCTGTAATTCATTTAAACGACTTAAACTCTCTTCTTTATCAAAAGAACTATGCCAACGATAATCATATTGATCCAATATACGGTAATGGTTACTAATCAAATTTTGTTGCAAACGAAAATCCCCTCTATACTCGACCTCTTTCCACCATATCTTACCACCCATTGTTTTTTCTTTAGGCGTACCACCATTTTTGCTAGCAATTAACTGAACAAAATCAACTGGATTGTCACCGATTGATGATATCAACAATTGGCTATGATTAAACAAAGCACAAAATGCAACAACGGTGGTCCAATTGGCTTCTGTTCTTCTTTTTTCAATTTGAACTAGTGTTTTTTTTGAAATCCCTAGAATTTCAGACATCTTATCTTGAGAAAAACTTTGTTCTGTTCGGACAAGTTTCATTTTTTCTGATATTAAATTGATGAATTCTTCTTTTTCCATATATACTAAATACTCCTTTTTAGTGTAATTTTACACTAAAAGTATTATTTTTCAACCAAAAATACCCTTTTTGAAAAAAAAAGCAACTTTAAAACACAAAGAAAAAGGCAAGAAATAACCTTGCTCTAAATAAGTTTGAAATGGGAATATTCTTAATTAAAGCTTGTTGAACTAACCTGCCCCGTTAGTTCCTTAAGAAAATGCTGTCTTAAATACAGTTCTGATCTTCTGCAAACGCACCCGGTCGTTCAACTAGAAGGAAAAATCCACTTACATCACTATAAAATTTTGTAAACAAAAAGAGCGTTAACCCTTTTGGTCAACGCTCTAAAATCGATTAAAATACATTAATAACTAATACATGAACTTATTCGACATGCCAAGCATAAATTTCAATATCAATCTTCATTCTCTTCTTCTTCATATAATTCGTGTTCACCAACATAAATTGGGCCGTTTGCATAATCAATTCTGATTGGCCATTCATACGGAACGGATAAACGGCTTGCTACACCTCTCCAAAATTTACTCGAATCGGTTTCAAAATCTTGAAACTCTTTTAATAGTTCTTTATATGACGCACCGTCAAATTGTATATTCATTTCCTGCAACCTCATGAAAGCCATATGTCTAATTTCAAGCTCTGCTGCCTTTTCCATTTCTTCTTCAGTTGCCAATTCGATAATGGTTCCTGGCGGGGGTAAAATAGCGTAGATATTATCTACTTCTTCTCCCATTTCTTGTGCGGGAATCAATTTATTACGAATCCGATTAATCATAAAGTCAACTCCTAATGGTTTTTATCTATTATATATAAGTCTATCAAGCTGCGTAAACTAATACTCTTCAAGTGCAACTAACGCACCCGTTTGTTGAATAGTAAAATCTATTCAAATAATGGAACTTTTGGGTCTATCTCATAACAATGAACAAGCATAGAGTGTAATTGCCCTCTGTGATGATAAACGTGAGCTACAATCTCTATCAACCATTCATATCGTGAGTATGTAACACCCCAATAAGAAGTAATTTCCTCTTGAAGTTCGACCTCTGTAAAATTCATAAATTTATCTTCTAAAAATTGATGATTTTTTATCAAAGCTTCTTTCATCTCATATAGGCTTTTATATGAAACACTTGAATAAAATTTATTCATCTTGTTTTGGGATGCCCCATCCGATATAAGCGAATCAGCTTCACAAATAATAGCAATGTGTTCTAACAGCTCTCCTATTGAATGCTTATTGGGTGTAGGTCTTTTTTGTAAGTCATTTTCTTCTAACTTATCTATCATCTCAACAATTGTCGTTACAGCCACTTTAATTTGATTCAATGCACTCTTACAATACGTATTCATCTTATCCTCCTTTACTTCAAATAAATAATAATATAGGTTCGTAGTTAAATTTTAGCTCCCTCTATTCAACTATCCTGCCCCTTTAGTACCATAAGAAAAAGCTGCCTTAAAGACAGCTCTGATCTTCAGCTAACGCACCTGTTAGTTGAAGTACATTATTTCACCAGGACTCTCCCAAAAAACTATCTAAAGAAATTTTTGATTGCTTCAATGCGTATTTTATGACTACAATCTTCGCAACAAAGAATCCTACTCTTTCTTTCCTTAAATTGTTTATACTTTAGTGAGCCTTCGTATACTCTGAATACTTTTTTACAACTATAACAAAGTACCTCATAGTAAATCATAGCTATCCTCCTATGTGACACATTACTTTTTAGTTGATTTATCAAGATTGTAACCAGTTCTCTTATATTTTTAAACTATAGAGTAAGCATTCTTCACCTATCCTGCCCCGTTAGTTCCATAAGAAAAAGCTGCCTTAAAGGCAGCTCCAATCTTCAGCTAACGCACAAGTTAGTTCAAGGAGAATAATAAATTATTGTGTAGTATCTTGTATAATATTGATAACCAATACTTGTAGTAACATCGCCCTTATTAAACACTAAAGCATTTGTTATCTCGTTTCTTTCCTCGAAATCCCAGCCTTCCTTTTCCATCAATTTAATGAAAGGCTTCATTTCCCCGCGTTTTACTAAATATCCATAAATCCCCCCCACTTCCTCTGTTCCTTTTACTTCAGTAATGCCTTTATCCTGAATAATCATTTTAGATATAGCCACAGCAAACGGTATAGGGTTTCCTTCCTGAAAAATCACATCTTTTTTTTGAATTATAAAGATGGAAAATAGGATGATTATTAGTACTATTATTCTAAATGCTTTCGATTTTAACAAATAAATTACTCCCTACTCTCAAGTTATTAAGCCGAACCATAGGACAAGTTTAACATTATTAATTTGGAATTAAATAGTTTTTGGAATATTTTTCATAAAGCAAGCCTCCCCCGTTTGTTACATAAGAAAAGGAGCTGCTGATCAGCTCCTGGTAATGAAGTAAAGCACCCGTTAGTTTAAGTAGATTTCTTCACAAACTTTTTAGTATTTCAGTTAATACAGGACAGGAATGCTGCCCCGTTAGTTTACCCATTTATGAATTTCCCTAATGAATAAACCAATAAAATTAATAATTGATAAAGAGTAAAGGGGATTAGAGTAAGGAATGGGATGTACTTCATCTTATGTTGTTCTTTCCTTATCACAGCGATAATCGTACATATAATAGAAACACCATACAGGCTCAAACTACTAATTAGTAATATATCACTAAACATAATTATTTCAATTGCAACAAATAAAAGTAATGGAGCCATAACTCCAACTATGGCTGACGTAAAACTAAACATATTTTTCTTCATTTCAATTTCCATCCTCAATTCATTTGATAATGGTGGTGGCAGCCAAACATCTTGAACTATAGCACAAGTTAGCTTAATAAAATTTTCTCTGTTAATCACTCTTTTTTCAATAATAGATTTATTTAATCCTACTTGTCTTATGCAACTAACCTGCCCCGTTAGTGCCATAAGAAAAACAAATGGTACTGTTTGGTTAAGTGTAGATGCTTCATGTGAAGTTACCGATTCAAAAGGCTGTAAAAGTAGGTTATGATATGAAATGTAAGAACTATAAATTAACTGGTAAACTTAATAATGCCTATATAGTTCTTTCTAGTTATATCAAACTTACTTCTTTAAATAAAACTAATAAAGTTGCTCGTGTTTTTCAAAAATACACTTATAGAGATTAAAATTTTTAATGGGGTTGAATTAAAATGAATGTATCGTCTTCTTATTTTATATTTGGTTTAATAAACATGATTTTAATGATTGGAGCTATACCAGCTATCATATACGCTTTATATTTATTACGTAAAATTTCAAAAAAATAAAGTAAAAAAAGGAAGAGGGACTTTTGTAGTTCCCCTTCCTTTTTTTTGTGCCTTTGTTTCTTCAGCAAATTACATTAATTAATACACACTTCCTAATTATAAGGTCGTAATTTTATTAACGTAATCCCCCAACACACAAGGTGTTAAAGGTACATTCGTAAAACGTATCAATGACGGTAAATTGAGAACGCGTGTCGATGCTGATGATGCAGGTGTTACAGCATCTACTATTACTGGTTGGTTCACTACTGTATATAACAAAGTAATATCTATGGGCTAACTTTGGGTAGCTTTCTTTTTATTTGTCTTAAAGAACTAACGCACCCGTTAGTTGAATAACCTGGAAATCCATAAACGCTCTGATGTATTTAATAAACCAAAAACACTCGAAGCAACTTTCTCAAAATCTTATTCCTGTTTTTGCATTCTTTCACGCCAGAACCCTTATAAGTGAATCATATTTTGTTCACGGGTATTTTTTTCAAGAATCATCTTCACTGCTTCACTGACTGTCTCAACGACATAGGTTGCTTCTTTTTTGACATCTTCATGGGCATGAGAAATCACAAAACTATTTGGTGTTAGTTTAAACATAGGGATGTCATTAAAAGAATCACCTACGCATGCGATTTCTTCGGGCTTGAGCTGCAAGTGTTTTAAAAGGATTAATAAGGCATTTCCTTTACTGATGTTTTTCGGCATAATATCAAGACATCCTTTTTCAGAAATGAATGTATCCACCTCTTCGTGAAAAACACCTTGAATAGATTGCTGCATTTCTAATATTTCCTCATGATGGCCCAATACCGAAATTTTAGAAGGGGTAAGGGATTGGCCAATTGCATTTATCATGTCATCTTGCTCTTCAATCGGAAAGAAAAAGCGTTCTTCAATTTGGTGAATGACATCATTTTTTTGTGCTACAAAGTTGGTGTCATTTGAACAAACGATTGTAATGTTACGATCTGAATAAGCCGATTCATACAGTTTTTTTGCGAGCCCATGTTCAAATGTTTGCGAGTGAAGAGAAACGTGGTCATTGGTCCTGACAAATGATCCGTTTTGGCTTACGCGATGGAATTGGTCTCCAACCACTTTAGCTACTTCCATAATTTCGTTGTCCATTCTTCCAGTTGCAAGACAGATGTCTACGTTATGTTCCCGTAATTTTTTCAATGCTTTAATGTCATGTAAAGCCACTTGATTCTTTTTATCAATTAACGTTCCATCTAGATCACTGACTAATAATTTAATCATCGTCTTTTAAACTCCTCTCGTTGTGAATATCTAATGTTATATTGGTTAAAACCACTTTTAAATTTCATTATCGGGAAAGCAATTGGTCACAATCCTAGTGAATGTATCATCTAATAATGGATTTAAGCAATATTCTCCTGATCAGTGAGTCTTATTCTGTATCTGTAATTAGCACTTCAACACCATGTTCTTCTATAGATCTATATAAATTATTAGGCATTGATTTATTGGTAATAATGGTATCAATGGATTCAATTGTTAAACCTCTGTAATTCTGTCGATGATTGTGTTTTGTATGGTCTGTCAATAAGATGACTTGATCAGCATGTTTTATCAATTCTCGCTTAAAGTAAATATCTTCTTCAAGCCCATAATAAATGCCATCTTCCATAATACCTGCTGCTCCAATAAACACCTTATTGAAATGATAATCTTTTAGTTTTTCTATGGCGGAAAATCCTGTGACATGTCGAGTTGATTTATTTAGAGTACCTCCCAAAAAGTGTATAGTTGTATCTTCAGATTGAGCCAATACATAAGCGCTATCAATTGAATTAGTTACAATGGTAACTTGTCTTGCTTTTAAAAATTGAGCTATAAAATTGACTGTGGTTGAAACGTCTAAATAAATCATCTCATTGTCTGTTATCATACTTGCAGCTTTTTTTCCAATTAATTTCTTTGTTTCTGATTCGGTGCGTAATCGATCCCGATAATCATCAATTTTTTTATGAAATGATGGTAATGCAACTCCACCATGAGTTCTAACTACCATTTTTTGGTTCGCAAGCTCCACGATATCTCTTCTTGCAGTATCACGTGAAATATCAAATGTTTCACACATCTGTTTGATGTTCATTGTTTTGTGGATTTCTAAATAGTTAAGGATTCGTATCAATCGTTCTTCTTGATTCATTTTTAACCTCCTCAACTTAATTATAAGCTATTTTAAGTAAAGATAAAAGTGATTATAAGTAATGAAATCCAAAAAAGAACTTATCATAAGTTGTTTTAAGTCATTTAATATAGATTGATGCTAGTAAAGTTTCCTGGGCACATCGTAGTAAAAATGGTTGGACTTTTAACATAGCCTTCTTCAACTAACCTGCCCCGTTCGTATTATAAGGTCAGCCAGATATTTCTGGTTGAACAATTTTTATATCGATATATGATAACGGTAGCTGGGGTAGAACGTTCCTGCCCATGGGGCTTGGACCCCGTCAACTAAACCGTTCGCCCCCTACTTGCTTAAACATGATTTGGCTGGTTGGGACCAAGATCTCGTATAACAAGCGAAGCTATGATACTGCAAGAAGGATTAGGGGTTACCGGCAATAATATGTTTTTGGAGGAGATAAAAAATGAATCCAGTGGTTGGTCTGGATGTAGCGAAAGGTGAAAGTCAGGTTCAAGCGTTCTTGGATAAAAAGAAGCCTTATAAAAGAAGTTTTAAAGTAGCACATACCATTGAAGGACTAGAGAGCTTACACCAATATCTTAGAGAGATAGAAAACATAACAGGAATTCGACCTCCGGTCGTTTTAGAGTCTACTGGGCATTATCATACGCCCATTGTGCAGTATTTTGAGGAGAGAAGTTACTTATTAATTATCGTTAACCCACTCATTTCTTATCGTGCGAAGAGCTCTAGTTTACGGAAAGTAAAGACAGATTTAATCGATGCACGTCACCTCTGCGAGCTGTACTATAAAGAGGATTTAGAGCCTTATAAAAAACGAGGGATACAACTCTTAAATCTTCGTAATCTTTCAAGACAACATGCAAATATAACAGGTATCTATGTACAAACAAAACTACAGTTTCAAGCTGTTCTTGATCAAGTATTTCCTGAATATAGAGGAGTTTTTGGAGATTTGTATTCGGTTGTTTCTTTGCTTACTCTATTAGAATTCCCTACTTCTGAAGACATATTAGCAGTCGGTGAAGAAACTGTAGCAAATAGGATTAATGAACTTTGTCCAAGTCGTTCTAGAAAGTGGGCGAATACAAAGGCAGAGAAACTTATGGCTGCCTCAGCTCGAAATCCTTTTCAGAGAACTTTATATCAGAGTCACATTTTAAGCCTAGAGATGTATATAAAAATGCTTCTAGAATACCAAAAGCACCTATCCAAGTTTGAAGACGAGATAGATGCTTTGGCAAAAGAAATTGAAGAATATAAGATTATCCAATCCATCCCTGGAATCGGTGAAAAAATCGCTGCAACGATTATTTCTGAAATTGGAGAGATTGATCGGTTTAATCACCCTAAAAAACTAGTGGCATTTGCCGGAATTGATCCAAGTATCTTTGAATCAGGTAAATTTAAAGGCACAGTAAATAGGATTACCAAAAGAGGTTCTGGCAGACTACGACATGCCTTATATATGGCCGTTCGTTGTGCCATTCGTGATTGTCGCAAGAAGAAAACGACAGATGAAATCATCCCTCGGAACAAGAGATTACGAGAGTTCTATGATAAGAAACGTGAAGAAGGAAAGCCCTTTAAAGTAGCTGTGATAGCATGTGCTAATAAGCTTCTACAATGGATTTATGCATTATTACAAAATAACTCGACTTTCCAAGATCTAACCTAGTTTAAAAGTATAACTAAATATCACAAAACTTTCCAAATACGGTTCATTGGAAGGTTATTTGGCATGCACAAATTTAGTATAGCATGAAATATTTTAAGTTTTCATTGAAAAATGTTGACTAACTATTAGCTGGTTTAGTGCCATAAGAAAAAGGCTGCCGCAGCAACCCCTGTTATTGAAGTAAAGCACCCGTTACTTGAAGAAGAGTGATACAAAAATAAAGCCAATTATGATTATAAGAATAAGAATTCCTGTACTTTTCCATCCCATACTGCCTACAAAATCTGGAAGGCCTCCACCTTGAAGACTCCCACCAGGATTCCTTTTTAGTTCTTCTTGTCTTAGTCTTTCTCTTCTTCTTTCAGGTGTTTCTTTATCTTCACTCATTTGAACCCCCCCTGTAAATTAAACAATCATCCCTTCTAAATTTTACCATAAATAACCATTATACTTGTTGAACTATCCTGCCCCGTTAGTGCCATAAGAAAAAGCTGCCTTAAAGACAGCTCCGATCTTCAGCTAACGCACCCTCTACTTTATTTACCTTATGTCACAATCTGTTCTTGTCCAAAATGATATTTTCCTTTTTAGCTATTTCTTTAAACATTAGTTTCTTCGGAACCAATTAATTAAGGGAAAAAATTATTGTATTATGTACAGCAAAAAGTGGCCTTTTTTGCGGCATCTTCGGGAATATAAACTTTATTATCCTTTATTTTGTATGGGATATCATTTTCCTTTAATTTTTTTGTGTCAACAGTTTCAACAGTATCTCCCCATTGTACATAATCTCCAGTATAGTTTTTTTGACAACCACAAATTATTGTTAAAATGGTAATTAACGTTAAACACCTTAAAAGCACCTTCATTATTTTCTACCCCTTTAGACTTTTTCGCCGAAATCTAATGCACCCGTTCGTTTCTTAAGACTTATTTTAGAGTTGACACAAACTGTGTTAAAACTGCTTAATCAACATCTCTTTTTCTATAAAAAATCAATGTTACCTTGATAATTAAAATTATGAAAAGGACAATAACCATAATAATATCTAGTGTTCCTTCGTCTGCGCTTTTATTAAAAAATCCATTAATTGTAGTGAGTACTAGAAGAATTATATAAATATTGGTTTCATTTTTTTGGAGAAATTTAATTGGGACTACCGCCTTTAGAGTTGAAATTAGTAGTAAACTATCAGAAACTATTTTATCTAAAAAAGGAGGAAATTGTAAGAGTCTCCATGTGTTTTTTAAGAAAGTACAGCACAGTTCGACTACACTACGCTTATAGAACTATCCTGCCCCGTTAGTTCCATAAAGAAAGAGCTGCCTTAAGACAGCTCTGATCTTCAGCTAACGCACATTAAGATATTTCCTTTATTATTAAACCAATTTAACTAAATGCGATTCTAATGCTATAAAATGTGGCATCCAGCAGTCTGAATTTTCGGTTCCAATATCGTGCTTATTTATGCAAACCCTGTTT
>NZ_JAGGQV010000003.1:0-83185 GCF_018613135.1 Bacillus sp. ISL-57
TTTTTAATTTTCATGGGAGTTTAAGTACATTTCTTCACAATCTTTGTAAATTGAAGAAAATATCTACCCACTTAAATTAAATTTTAATATCTAACAATTCCTCCTCAGCACTTAACATATTGATAAATTTAATTAAAGACGCAGGTACATACTTATCTTTTCGATAAATGAATACTGTTTTGACTTTTCCGTATAGATTCGGAATTGAGTGTTGTCGAATGATTCCGTCTTGTACATGCTTTGTAATCACACTTTGTGGAAGCATACTTATACCTAGACCAGCTGCTACACAACCGATGATTCCATCTATAGTGCCAAATTCCATTATCTTATTGGGTATCATCTTCTCTTGGTATAACCATTGTTCAAACTTTTCACGATATGCACATCCTGAATGAAATACAAGCAACGTCCTTGTTTGAATTTCTTTGATAGAAGAAGATATTGGAGAATGAACTGTATCTGTGATAAGCATTAGTTCCTCTTCGAATACTTCTTTCTGAATGAGATCAGGATGATTAATAGGGCCAGATACAAATGCTCCATCAAGTTCATTCTGAAGAACTGCTTGAATATTTTGTTCTGTAGAACCTGTTTTTAAAGTTAAATCAACCTCTGGAAAGTCTTTATGATACTTTGAAAATAAGACTGGTAAGCGAATTGCTGCGGTTGTTTCCATTGAACCAATAATTAACGGACCTCTAGGTGTTTGGTCATCATTCATCATACTTTTGGTTTCTTCTATAAGATCGAATATTTTTTCTGTATATGTTAGCAACATGATTCCTTTGTCAGTTAATGCAGTGCCACGATTATGTCTATAAAAAAGAGTTGTTTGAAGATCCGATTCCAACTGCTGTATTTTCATCGTGATATTTGACTGTGCATATTGAAGTTCCCTTGCTGCTTGAGAAATACTCCCCATCTTAGCAACACTCTGGAAAATTTTTAATGTATGCAAATCCAAAATGATCTCTCCTTAGTTGATATACCTTTTAGCCATCGTTAAAAGTGATACCAAATATCATTTTTATGTATTATACCATATAGCAAAGAAAAGATATGCTTATAATATCCTACATTTAACTGGATACTCTAAAGACATCATTACTTTTTGAGGGGAGACACACAAAAATGCCATTATTACGTTTTGACTTAGTAGAAGGAAGAAACGAGGAAACTCTTAAAAAATTATTGGATTCAGCTCATCGTGCGATGGTGGAAGCTTTCCAAGTGCCTGAAAGTGATCGTTATCAAATAGTTCATCAGCACCCACCGCATGAGCTAATAATCGAGGATACTGGACTGGGGTTTAAAAGGAGCAGAGACTTAGTAATTATTAGTATTGTTAGTAAAAAAAGAACTGAAAAACAGAAAGAAACATTATACACACTCCTTGCACTTAAACTTGAATCAGAATGTGGGATTTCTCCACAAGACTTGATGGTTTCTATAACAGAAAACAGCGATGCTGATTGGAGTTTTGGGCAAGGAGAAGCACAGTTTCTAACAGGTTCATTATAACTAAATAAGATATGGTTATAATATACAATTTTATTGAGGTGCATCTATGAAGAAGCAAACTTATCTTTTTTTAATAGGGGGAATATTTTCTTTAATCATTGCAATGGGGATTGGAAGATTTGCATATACTCCCATTCTTCCACTTATGCAAAAAGACCTTTCTTTATCAAATACAACAGCTGGTTATATAGCATCTAGTAATTACGCAGGATATTTACTTGGAGCAATTTTAGCTGGTGCCATTCCGTTTAAGAAGTATAGAACCAATTTATTAAGAGTAAGTCTTATCATCAGTATCTTAACCACTGCCCTAATGGGTCTCACATACTCTAATTTACTATGGAATGTACTTCGCTTTCTATCAGGGTTTGCCAGTGCGTTTGTTTTGGTCTTAGCCTCTGGTATCGTGTTAGATAAACTTGCGGCTATAAGAAAAACCAGTTGGTCGGGGTTGTTTTATGGGGGAGTAGGTCTGGGAATCTTTTTATCCAGTCTAATGATTCCGAGTTTAAACCATTTATTTCGGTGGGAAGGAACATGGATAGGACTAGCTGTTGTGAGTGGAATCCTTGCTATCTTTGTATGGATCTGGCTCGATGAAACTCCCAACGTTGTTAAGGAGAAAAATAAACAAGATATTATTGTAAAAGTGCCCCCCACTAAATGGCTTATATGGTTGATTATTGCGTATGGTTTAGAAGGATTGGGTTACATTGTTACAGGAACGTTTATCGTATCTATCGCTGAAAAGACCTCATACTTTCATAATGGTGCCACCTTAGTTTGGATGATGGTGGGATTGGCTGCGATTCCATCCTGTCTCATTTGGTCTTTACTAGCTAAAAAGTGGGGATACATTAAATCTTTAGTGCTTGCAATGGCTCTGCAATCCTTGGGTATTGCGATGCCAGTCTTTTGGATGTCAAAAACTAGTTTTGTCATAAGTGCTTTATTATTTGGAGCCACTTTTATGGGTATCACCACTCTTGCTACAACAGTGGGACGAGAAATGAATCCATCTGATAGCAGTCGGACTATTGGTATTCTTTCTGCTATTTATGCTTTAGGACAGTTGATAGGACCAACTCTTGCTGGAGTCTTATCATCATTCACACATGATTTTAATGCTGCTTTTATTGGCGCAGCATGTGTTGTCTTCTTTGGGGCAATTTTGCTTTTAAGTGGGATTCATTTCGAGAACAACCCTAACATAAGAAATTCAACCGTCCAATACAAAAAATAGAAGAGAATTAATTGGGGTTAAAATACAAAATCGGGGGATTAATTGATGTTAAATAATGAAATGATGAAGCATTTGAAGATTAAGAATCCTATTATACAAGCTCCTATGGCTGGCGGGATCACCACTTCGAATTTAGTAGCCGAGGTATCCAATAATGGGGGCCTTGGAATGATTGGAGCAGGCTACCAGACACCAATACAATCAAGAGAGCAGATTAGAGAAATTAAGCAGTTAACATCAAACCCTTTTGGCATCAATCTTTTCGTGCCAAACGAGTTTAACGTAACGCCTGAAGCAGTCCAATCAGCTAACCAGCTATTACACACTATCCGTAAGCAATTAAACTTAGAACAAACAGACAGCTTTGATATTCCTGAATATAACAAAATTTTTGAAAGCTTTATTCAACAAGTTAACGTTGTCATTGAAGAGAATGTATCTATTTGTTCCTTTACATTTGGTATTCCTCCTAAGGAAGTGATAGATAAATTAAAACAGCACAACATTACTCTTATAGGGACAGCTACAACTGTGAGGGAAGCCGTTGAAAATGAAAAAGCAGGAATGGATATGGTTGTTATACAGGGCAGTGAAGCTGGTGGGCACCGCGGGAACTTTATTGATGGTCATCAGGAGAGCCTAGTAGGTTTAATGTCACTTATACCACAGGTTGTTGACAATGTAAGCATACCTGTTATAGCTGCAGGAGGAATTATGGATGGAAGAGGATTAATGGCTTCACTCTTCTTAGGAGCACAAGGTGTACAAATGGGTACAGCTTTCTTGACTTGTATCGAAAGTGGGGCACATAAGGTACATAAAGAAGCCATTTTTAATGCTGGTGAAGACCAGACAACCTTTACTCGTGCCTTTTCTGGTAAATGGGCAAGAGGTATTAAAAACAAATTTATTGCAGATATGCTTGAGCATGAAATGGTAGTACCCGATTTTCCTATTCAAAACCTATTAACTCAAGTAATAAGAAAAACGTGCAGTGGACAAAATAATCAAGATTTCATGTCCCTCTGGGTTGGACAGAGTCCAAGATTAGCTAAAAGTCAAACCGTTGAAATATTAATTAAAAATACTCTTGCAGAAGCTGAAAAAATAAAATTGGATATGTAACAGTTTCGGAAGTTATGCACTTTATTAAATTTGGTAAAGTTCAAGATTAATATAAAAACTTAAAGGAAGGACTGACTAAATTAGACAGTCCTTTCTTCAGAAATAGTACATATTCAATTGAGTGATCCTTATTGGAAGATCAGCTTTTTTAACTTTGTGAAGAAATATACTTAAACTATCCTGCCCCGTTAGTTCCATAAAGAAAGAACTGCCTTAAAGACAGCTCTGATCTTTAGCTAACGCACCCGTAGTTCTATAGGGCTTTATTTCAATCACTCTTTTTTATCAACTTCTTCATAAGGTATTTCTTTACTTGACTCAATTTCTTGAGGTTCGCTTGAGTAATTTCGAACCAATCAATTATTGATGTCATCAATAGGTGTATATTGATTACTCGGTATAGTTTTTTTCTTCTTAAACATCCTAAAAAGAGAAAAAATAATCACCCCGATAATTAATGCAAGTACAAAGTATTGCATTTAACCTCCCCCATTCATAAATACACATCCTTGTTTTACCATATATTCCATACTCGTTATAGAACTATCCTGCATAGTATGTAGATTATTTTGTGTTTTCAATAGCTATCTTCGCAGATACGATTTACGCTCCATTTCTGCTCTTTTTTGATAAATAGCATACTCTCTTACTTTTTGTAAAATGTGCATTCTTGAAAAATCCACATATCCCCTAATAGCTTGTCCTATACAAGATAATTTTACAGACATATCTTGTTAAAGAGGACAAGGGGGAGTAGTATGGGCAGTTCTTTTTCCACTATTGTTCATTCTTTTCCAGTCCTTTACAATTTTTAAAGGAGGGATAGATATGGGCAATGGTGAAAATGGTGTAAACACTGGTTTGATCCTTGTGCTTTTCATCCTACTAGTGATTATCTTAGTAGGACTGTAATTAATAAATAAACGAAGGGCAAGGAGCTGACTTTTTTTTTGAGTCAGCTCTTTGCCCTTTTACATTACTATTCTTTATTTTCATTCTTGCCTTCAGTTTCGCCTACAGTTTTATAAAGGCTACGTACAACCGGTAAGATTTCTAATACTTTATCAATATCCAAATTATTAAGGAAGCTTAAAGGATTAGGTTGCGGGACTTGAGACATCGAATACATAGCAGGTCCCGTTTCTGTACCTTTATAAAAGCTAAGTGCAACCGGTAAGATTTTATCCAAATTTTCTGTACCTTTAAAAAATCTACGTACAACCGGCAAGATTTCTAATACTTTATCAATATCCAAATTATTAAGGAAGCTTAAAGGATTGGGTTGTGGAACTTGAGGCATCGGATCCATAGCATGTCCAGTTCCTGTACCTTTAAAAAGGCTACTTGCAACCGGTAAGAGGGTTAACAGTGTGTCAGCATCAAGATTAGCAAGTATGTTTGAAGAATTTGTAGTAGGTACATTTTGTTGCATCGAAGAAATTGCAGTCCCCATTTTTTCCAGATTACTATTTAATAGTGTTATTTCATTTAAGACTTTATTCAATGTTTCTGTTGATTCTTTCTGTAGTTCCAACATTTGAGTTTGTATTTCTTGTTTATCTCCCAAAACTTCTATCCCCTTTTGTTTTCTTTTCTTTAATTCCTTTTTCTTTGTCCATTAATGTTCGTTCTCCCGTCTTTTTCAAAATTTGATACAAAAAAGTAAATACAGGTTGTCCGCAATATATTATGTTTAACAACCGTATGAAGTATAGACGATGGTGTAATAACGTCTCAAAAAAGACACTAGCACTAGCTGTGTCCTTTTTTGTCTTATTCTTTACTTTTTATTCAATTAATCTGTTTCATTACTTCAATAAGAAAAAGCCGTCGGTTCGTCAGCTAGATCTTCAAGCTGCCCTGTATTTTGCGGTTGTTTTTCACTTGAATCCGAATGTATGATTTGTCTAAAAACCATACGTTCAAAAGGCCGCCAATTGGCGGCCTTCTTATGGCGCTAACGACCCGTTATTTCATTATGGATCATTGTAGATTTGACACAAACTATTCGTAAAGTTTCTTAGATATCTTATTGATCTCTTTATATATTTTTGTAAGTAATATTAGGATGTGGATAGGAATCCCAATTGCTAGTCCCACCAATGGAGAATATGGTCCGGCGAAAGTAAAGAGCGATACAAGTGTAATAGTTATATATACAGAGATAATTAGTGCGGTCAAAACAATTCTCCTTTTTTTGGTTAATTATAGCATAAGGTTTTACTGCACAATCCGTCTACAATATCCTAATTGAACTAACCGGCCCCGTTAGTGCCATAAGAAAAAGGCTGTCTCAGCAACCTTCCTTATTGAAGTAAAGCACCCGTTAGTTAAAGTATTTTGCGAATATTATTTAAGATACAAATTATATTTCATTTATTTGTTCCCATTCACTTAAATACATACGGTGCTTAATTTTTTTCGGGTTATCTAGTTTACAAATTAATTCTAAACTGTTTCCGTCTAGGTCATTAAAATGAATTTTAGCGTGTGCATATTCTTCATGAGGCATTACAAAAGGCTCAATAGGATCAAAGCCAAAAGCCTCTCTTGGCTTATAACCTTTACTTTTTAGCCAAACAACTGAGTTTTTTAAGTCTTCTAATGTTACTTGAAATGCAATATGTCTTATTGATGGATGATACTCAACTTCTACCTTATCTGTTTCCCATAACCCCAAACAACTTTTATCTTTTTCAATCCATAGAAAAGCCAATCTGTCTTCAACCTTGTGATCAAATTGCAAACCAAGTCCTTCATAGAATTCAATTGAACGATTTAAATTACTTACTGGTAAATGTGCTTCGTATAAACCTTTTATCATTGATATAGCTCCTTTTATTATAAGTCTCTTTTACTTTCATTTCTTAATCAACTAATCTGCCCCTATAGTTCCATAAGGAATACATAGGGGTACCGTCAGGAAAATGCGGATTTACAACGTTAAGGAATTTTCAATACTAAAAAGCCCAACTTCACCGTTAATTAAGAGAAATTGGGCTTTTTCATTACTCCATAAGCATTTTTAAGTTTTATTCAAAAACCATGCTTTGACATTGTCTAAAGCATGGTAATTATTTAAACTAATATAAATCTGCTAAGTTGATTTTTTTAGCTCATCTATTTATTGAATTCATTAACTGGAAGAAGTATTCAGGTTTGTGAGTCTTATTTAGGTTATACCATGAATGTAATGTATCTGGTGCAAATACATCTAATTTTTTCAGTACTTCCATCGCAAATTCCAGTGGAGCTACTCCTGATGCAGTAACCAAATTCTCACCAGATACCGCAGGTCCCATCTCATAAAATTTTTCTCCTTTATAATTAGGACAAACCATTTTAATATACTCTAAGTTATTACTTGTATGCTTTCTAGAATCTAGGTATCCCATATTCGCAAGGGCCTCAGTTGCACCACAAATTGCAGCAACAATAGTGCCAAGCTTTAAAGCTTCGCCAATTTTTTTCATGATTGGTTGATGAATAACTTCTCCCCAAGTATTCCCACCAGGCAAAACTAAAAGATCTTTACTCTCAAGAGTACACTCATCAAGGGGAATATCTGGTTTTATGCTCAGTCCCCCCATCGTAGTAATAATTTCTTTATTAGCTCCTACTGTAACTACTTTTAAAGGTGCTATATCTTTTTTGAAATATCTTCCTGTGTTTAGTTCGGCAATTAAATATCCATATTCCCAGTCTGACATTGTATTAAATACATATAGATAAACTTTTTTTATTTGCATCCAATAACACTCCCAATCACAATTGATATAGCCAATTATAATATAACTTCCCTGACAGCTAACGTCAGGGAAGTTATCATACTTGATGAAATTTTATTAATTCCGACAGAACTTCAATAAGTCTTTTCTTTAGACTTATTGGCTCAATAACTTGAATAGATTTACCGTACGGTAAAAGTAAATAAGGTACATATGTATGTATCATATCCTTTTCAAGAAGAAATACAGCTTGATTTGAAGTCCGTTCTTGTAAATAATGTCCTAAAAACCAATGTTGGCAAATATCTTCCAACGTCCTTGTATTCCCATTAATAACTAAAGAAGTATTCCCTCCCTTATCTTCTATAGTTGGAAGGAGGTTTTTCATAAAAAAGTCACGTGCTGAAAAATTTTCTGGCCGGTTAAACTTATTTTCGGTTAGCATTAGACTTTCAATTCGATCTACTCTAAAACTACGGATATCATCCCTAAGATGACAAAATCCAATCACATACCACTTATTATTCCAATAGATAATTCTGTACGGATCGACCAATCTATAATTTAATTGCTTTTCGCTACTTTTATGGTAAATAATTTTTACTGAGTACCCGTCAGCTACGGCCTGCTCCAACTCCTTCAAAAAAGGTTCCATAGAGATTGAACTTAATCGACTTATTACTTCAAGACTAGTTAAATGTTGGTTTATCTTTGTTTCCTGCTCTTGATTTGAGTATTTACTTAGTTTTGAAATGGCCCTATTTAGTGCTTCACTTCCATAATATCCGGCTTCTTCTGCAAACACAGCAGCGTGGAATAGTGAAGTTTGCTCCTCAAAATCAAAAAAAAGAGGAGCCTCAATAAAATTGTTCAATAAAGTGTATCCACCGTTATGTCCTGGTTCTGAAATTATAGGTACGCCACTTGTTGAAATTGTATCAATATAACGATACACAGTCCTTATATTCATCTCTAACTTTTCTGAAATTTGTTTTGCAGTAATTTTTTCACCTGAACGAAGCATCCATAGAATTGCTAACATATTGTCAATTTTAGGCATATAACTCCACCTCTATATGGAATTTATTTTCTATTATATATTTCCGATTTTCGGTATAACTCATCAACTGTTCCTTTCCGATAGCTTTCTATATAATGAGGCCCTAGACACATTTGTAATTTCACAAATTTGATTTACAGTCATATCCCCCTCTTTATAAAGCTTTACTGCATAATTCATTCCTACATGATTTTTATGGTACTTCTTTAACCGACCTTTAAACTTTCCTTCTTTCTTAGCCAGTTCAATCCCTTCACGCTGCCGAATACGGATAAGATCACGTTCTAATTGGTTTACACCCGCCGTCTTCGGTATCCCGGTTGGCCATCGAATTTAAGTGAATTGCTAAAAAATGGGTAGTTCCATATTCAACTAACTGCCCCGTTAGTGCCATAAGAAAAAGCAGCCTTATAGACAGCTATGATCCTAGCTAACACACCCGGTAGTTCATTAAGAAAAGCGAAAATTCTTCAAGAATCGCTCCCGATTGCAGAGGATTAAAAAGAATAGAGTTCTAATATTTTTTCTAAGGCTAATTTATTCGGATTACACATGTCAACAAAATAGGGTAACTGCCATTTTTGAGTTTTCATTGCTTGATTACTACTCGGACTATCCCAGCTAGGATAAACTCTTATTGCCATTTTGCCCTTTGTTGAAGTGGACCTAAGAATGTTCTTTTCTAATAGAATTTCTTTTGGGAAAATAAATTGACCAAACTCATTTTCATTTTTAAAGGTAGTTATAACTAATAAATCAGGGGCTGACTCATATAAGTAGGGTTGATTTTTATTATTTTCGTCTTTTTCCCAAAATGCAACAAACTGCCCTACTTTGGTAGGGGTTATATTCGCAACTCTGAATCGAACTGTTTTAGAAGATAATTGAAATGTACCAGCACCATACATAGAATTTTGCTTCTCTTCTTGAACTGACTTTACAATTAAGTGATTCGACTCATAAATCATTTTATTTACATAAGTTAATGCTGTAAAAAAATTATTCATTTCTTCACTCCTAAATTTCAAACAAAGTGGCCCAATTGTTGAATAAAGATCAAACAGTACTCAACTAACCTGCCCCTAGAGTTCCATTAGAAAAAGCTGCCTTATAGACAGCTCCGATCTTCAGCTAACACACCCGAAGGAATTCCAAGGTAAGAGCCAATCATAATATTCAATAATCAGCCAAGATTTTCGGATAACTTCTTAATTATTTGTTTAGAATCAGATGCAAATTCCACAGATGCATCATAATGCATTTTTCCGTCTTTAATCAGGGAGAAATCACCAATCTCGATTCTTAGCAGAGTACTATCGCCTTTTTCTTTTAATTGATAATTATATGCGACATCACCTTCATCCGGCTTTACTTCCCAATTTGAAACGTTCAAAGCGATTTTTAATTCTTTCTGTACAACTGCTCTAATGATTTTAGTGATTGACTGACCACCATTCGGAAGCTCCCAAATCACCTTACTTCCCTCGGTCATATCTTCATTAGGATAATTTTCTGGTAGTTCATCCCATTCTGCAACGAATTTGGGTTTAGTAAGCACTTCCCAGACTTTCTGGGAATTCGCTTCAATGAGTATCTCATCTCTTACAATTAGCGGTTCGGTCATTTAGTGGAACTCCTTTCAAATGAATGACAACTCGTTATTTCTCCCAAAGCTCGATCAGTCGACCTTCGGGATCTTCAATCCAAATAAACTTTCCAAATTCACTAATCTCTTTTTTCTTTGCAAGAGGTACACCAATATGTTCAAGATGCTTAATCGTCTCGTTTAGATTATGTACTTCGAAATTTAACATCACTTGTTGTTCTGTTGGAAAATAACTGTCATTCTCGGTAAAGAAAGAAAAGATCGTCTCATTTCCTAATTGCGGTTTTATCACAGTCCCATTCCAATTTTCCATTTCAATCTTCAACACTTCACTGTACCACTTTTTTACAACCTCAAGATTCTTAGTTCTCCAAAATATTCCTCCAAAACCTTTTATCATCGTATCTAACTCCTGTCTGACATCCAATTTTCATCTATCGATTACATTAGATATTCGAGATTTACATTTCAAGTTCCTTCTTCATCTATACTGCCCCTCTAGTTCATTACTATATTTCCCTAGGATGCAAATGCCTTGTTGTTGGACTAACCTGCTTACATTAGGGAAAGGCGTTCCTGCTTATTACAGAAACGCACCCGTCATGTTTCCCCTTCACTCTTTCAATGAATGGGGAGGATACTTCCTTTGGATATGGCGTATAAGTGCAGTGACAACTTGCGGACCGGATTCTACGAGTCTGCCTTGTTCAAATGCAGTGAAGTTATCACCGCCTGAAGCTAAATAATTACTGACCGCTACTTCATATTCTTTGTTTGGCTGAATCTCTTGACCCTTCTTGTCTTTCAGCACGACAACGCGGCTGCCAATTGGGGCTTTGGCTTCCCAATCATACGTTAAGCCAACCATTTGTAACCTATTTTCATAATCTTTCGTCCACTGCTGTTCTAAAGCAAGTTTTATCTGCGCTCCTGTTAAAATTAACTTACTGACACTATGACCCATAGGCACGTTTGTATAAAGGTCTTCTACAGTGATCTTCCCTTTTTTTAAACTTTTCCGCATTTCGCCTTGATGGACAAAAGCAATATCTACCCCCATGGCTTCGCGCTCAGATTCTGCAATCATTTTCGCTAATGGGGATTCACCGTTTGCATCTTGATTTCTTCTGATTTCTTCCGGCATTTCCCCTATTACCTGATTAAAGTTGCTCCCCAATCTTTTTCTATATTTATTTAGAAGAGCGACCGTTTCTTCATCCGGTTTTATATGATGATGTGAAGTGGCAATGATCTTTGCTCGTTTCTTAACAATTATTTTAGTATGCGGGTCAATTTCAAGGTTTACTTGCGAAAAAGCTTTCCCATTAGAATAAGCTTGAACGATCAGTTTACCGGCCGCAACGGTATTGGCATATTCATGGCTGTGCCCTGCAAAAATGACATCGACCTCATCATCGATTTTTGGAGCCATCTCCACTAGAGCTCCAGTGGAATTTGCTCCTGCCTTTTCTGATTTAGCTGAATCATGTGCCAGTACAACAATCACTTTGATCCCTTTATCCTTTAAAATCTTTACGGTTCGGTTAATAGCTGAAACTTCATCCGTAATTTCTACTCCTTTTCGATTTTCAGGGGACACATACATGTTGGTCTCTTTTGTGACCGCACCGATAAATCCAATATCAATTCCGTCCATTTGTTTAATAACATACGGTGGCAACAAGGGAATGCCCGACTTTTTGTCGATGATATTTGCAGAACTGTAAGCAGTCTTGGCACCTTGAAAATACCCTGTTTTTTTATTGAATCCTCCATGAATAAGACGTTTCATTTCAATTACGCCTTCGTCCAATTCATGATTTCCAGGTGTCCCGACATCAAAATGCAGGAGGTTTAAAAATTCGATCGTGGGTTCGTCTTGAAATTGAGAAGAGATTGGAGGGCTTCCTCCTACCATATCACCAGCATGAACGAGTAGTGTATTTGGGTTTTCTTGTTTATATTTTTTTAAATAGGCAGCCAAGTATTCAGCACCGCCTGCCATGGTTCCTGAAACCATTTGATATTTGTTTAGTTGGCCGTGAAAATCATTAACGCCTAATAATTGCAGTTGAATGTAGCGGTTGGATGTGGAATGATTCGTTGTGGAATGATTGGATGAGAATGCTTTATAAGTTACGAAAATGATGATGAATACCAAGATGAACAAAGAAGTTATGGCCTGAAATTTTGACAACTTCGGATCCCTCCCTCTAGATGTAAATTCAGAATAACTCTAGAATTTTATATCCGTATAAAGGGACCGTGATTTTTTGTTATGTTTTATATAATCATTATTAAATTAAACCCGTACAGGCATATCTTTTTAAAAAAACTCATACGGCTTATCATTTAGAAAGGCTCCCGGAACTGCTGATCAGTTCCAGGTGTTCAAAATAAAGTACGCTTTAGTTTAAGTACAAAACATTAACTTGATAATAAGTAAAGATTGGATATCTTGATATTGCAGTATAAGGAAAGTGCTGATGCTGACCTAAAAAAGCTGTACTATTCCTGGTTACAGGAAGCAAGACCGCTGTAAGGATGTTTAAAAAATTGGCCCATAGCACAATAATATAGGCAACGTATGTCTTTCTTTATTCCGCCAAAAGGAGGAGTATCCATTTGAAGATTTCTTCAATATCGTTCATAGAACCTCCCGTTTATCATGAATTCCCTCCCCTCTATGAAGGTCTAGGGCTGCCTGAGTTATCTTCATTCATTCAGCAGCGGTTTGAATTTGCATATACCTTGGGGAAAGCCGAAAGAACGGGGCTTGCTAGTATCCGTTTTTATAAACGCCAGGGGGATTTCGAAGTACATATACCTGATAAGGTGCCAGGAGTGGGTCCAATAAAGCTTCGGGAATTAAAGGGGTTGTTACTGGAGAAAGCCAAAACGGCATTCATCGAAAATATTGAATCCGAACCTGAAAAAAGAAAGGTCTACTACACCGAATTTCGGCGCCCTCGGAAAGATGCTGAATAAGTGTGCTATTCCACAAACTGGAGCCTGTTTTAGGAAATTCATTGTTGTCTTGTTGAATTTGTTTTTTTAAAAGAGTTCGTACATCAACTTCCCCTCTAAAAAAAGGTTGCCGCAGCAACCTCCCTTGTTTTAATAATCCGTCTTATTTTTTTCATTATCCAAGTCATCATCAAGAAAAGACCTTTCATCTTCTTTCATTCCATACTTTTTTTCAAGAAATTGACCAATAATTGAATGGTTAATTCCTCTTCTCACTGCTGTTTCAATAACTATATAGAGCATGAATAACCCCACAATAAAAAATATAATAGCCTTCACTAAAAATCCTCCCAAACAACAATCCATTTTTTCCTTTATTTTACCAAAAAACCTTGTTGCAGTGCCCGATTGTTGCATAAAAAAAAGGAGCTGCTGATCTGCTCCTTGAAAAGAAATAACAGCCTAACCTCCTGTATAAACACTTTCACATGTTCCAGGTTTTGGTTCATAATAACAATGATTTTTAAATTGACCCGCAAAAGGTTGATCGTACCATGTCGGTGGGCATGGAGCATATGGATTAAAATACCAAAGCGCATATTTCCCTGGGTGCTGCCTCCAATAATCCAAATTCTGTTTGGCTAATCTTTTTTCAGCAGTTCTCGCTCTTTGATAAAATACATTACCTTTTTGAACAGCTTCAAAAGAATAATTTCCTCCTTGTACATGAAAAATGACTTGTGGAATGGTTCTTAAATCTTTAAAGTCCAAACAATTTGCTTTAAGACGATTAACAATTACATTTCCGACATACAACATTCCTTGCAGTCCTTCACCTTCGGCTTCTGCTCTCATCATCCTTGCCATTAAATCAACGTCTGAACTTCGATAACTTACTCTTGGCATTTTTTCACCCCAAATATATCGTATGAAAAACAGCTTGCACTAATGTCAGTGTTTGTGAAAATGAGAGTCTTATATCTTCCGTTGAAGCACACGTTTTGCATGAGAGTTGCTGTTGCTTCTTTTTTGTAATCACAGAAAAATTGTACCGGCAGAGTAAATCAATAACAAACACATGATTAACCGAAATGACTTGTCATGTTTAGCAAAAAAATCTTTGAACAGCGAGCCGAATCCTGACCACAGAAGCAATGCCATCCACCCCAGAAAAATAGTTATCGCTAAATAGATCGCAACGAATTTAAGCGACTCATTAAACGGTAAAATAAACGCACTCAACACGGTTAAATAGAACAAAATGCTTTTGACATTGATGATTTGAAGAATGAAACCTGATAAAAAGGAAGATTGCACATCTCCCGTATCCTTCTTTGAACCTTTGGCCATACGAATCTGCCATGCTAGGTAAAGAAGATATGCGGCACCGGCTATTTTAAAATATGGCTCTACAATAGGAATCCAATTATAGAGGCTTGTTGTAAATACTCCGCTCAAGATCCCTAATACTGCAAATCCTGTCAGGATGCCGCTAGTGAACTTCCATGAACCAAAAAAACCAAATCTCCTTGCTTCATTCATCAATAATATGTTACTTGGGCCAGGCGTAATCGATGTAATCATCACATACGAAAGAAACGCTATAATACTCATAATCCCACCTTCATTCACTATTTCCTAACGAACAGTCTTTATTGTAAGATGACTATAAGTATAAATAAAATTGAAAACAAAAAATTCATTATCATTTTTTTCGATACATCATCCAACTTAAGGAGAACGATATGGAAATTAGACACCTTAAAACGTTTCAGACTATTGTCGAAATAGGAAGTTATACAAGGGCTGCTTCGAAGTTGGGCTATACTCAATCCACGATAACTTCACATATACAGGCACTTGAACATGAGATTGGCGGGGAACTTTTCACTTATACTAATCGGAATTTGCAGCTTACTGCACTAGGCAGAGACTTAATACCGTTAGCTGAAGATTTGCTTTCCACTCACGAACAGATTAAGAGCATGCGTTGCACGAATGAAGTTAAAGGTGTTTTAAAAGTGGCGGCACCGGAATCTTTAACAATCTCCAGGTTAGGTCCAATAATAAAGGATTTTTCCTTGAAATATCCCAATGTCAAAATCATATTAACCAATGGTCCATGCGGCCAAAACCAAGTCGACTTATTAAGCGGGCGGGTGGATGTCGCTTTAATGGTCTATCCGGAAATAAACCCGGAAAAATGCATTCATCATTCTTTGATTGAGGAGCAGATCGTCCTTGTGAGCAGTCCTGACGGTCCTGATCACTTTGATGAATATAAAAAAGGCGGCACCAACACCAATCATTTTTTCATCACAAATGAAGAAGGCTGCAGTTATCGGATCATGTTTGAAAGATATCTTTTAAAGCATGAAATGGATTACTTTCAAACCATGGAGTTATGGAGTATAGAAGCAATCAAACAGATTGTCATGAGCGGACTTGGTTTTTCTGTTTTGCCTTATATTACAGTGAAAGAAGAAATCGAGAGCGGCAAGCTTAAAATCCTGAATCATTCTGAAAACCTCGATCCCCTTTATTCACACATGCTGATAAAAAAGAAAAAATGGCAGTCTCCTGCGGTAGAGGCTTTTGTTGAGGCTGTATTAAACTCGTTTAGTAACAACGAGAAAATGGGTGTCTTAATGGAATGAAATCAAGATCATATTTGCTAGTCAGAGGCAGTGTTGCCAAAAGAACCTAAATAACAAATGCTCCCCCAACTCCTGCTTTGTTGGGGTTTTTTCCTATGGATAAAAAAGATATACTTTTTCGATTGACTTTATGAAAAAAATAAAATAAAATTCTAAGTACTTCTTTCAAACTACTCTAACTTGAGTACTCTGAACAGAGTATATACTTTAAATCAAAAGGATGGATTCAACATATGAAATTTTCAGCATTCTTAAAAACAAGAGGGGCAACAGCGGCAATCTTTATGGGGATTTTCTATGCAGTTGCCATGCTAGGCATCTTCTTGCCTGGGTATACAGCCATACCAGGAAATATCGATAAATTACCGATCGCCATCATCAATGATGATGCTGGTAAAAATGGGGCAATGATCGCCGAAAATTTACAAGAAAATTTACCCTTTAAAGAAATCGAGACGGATATAACCAATAAACAAGCCTTAAAAGATTTGGAGCACAATGATTTAGCATTAGTCGTACACATCCCAAAAACCTTCTCTGAAAATATTCAAAAAGGTGAAGCGTCATCAAGCATCGACTTTACAATCAATGAGGCAGGGGCGACAGTCGTTTCTTCTACCATGAATTCTGTCGTAACTGAAATTAACAGTCAGTTAAGCACACAATTCTCGCAACAAACAGCTCAGGGCGTATTGATGAACTTTAAGGTACCAGAAAAGCAAGCCGCTGACTTAGCCGAAAAGATTGAGAAATCCTATGTAGGAAATGTCGTTACAATCAATGAAATACCCGATGGCATGAATCATAATATGCTCCCTATGTTCTTAACAATGGCCGGTTATGTAGGGGCGATGATCGGGGCAATGCAATTAGTGGGTGCATTTAGAGCCAGCCGGGGAAAAGCAAGCAAAACACGGTTATTCACGTATGTGCAAATGGCTGCATTATTGATTGCCGTGGTTTCATCACTCATCGCTGTAGGTGTAGCCTATTTAATTGACAAGCCGAGCGGTGACCTATTTTTCGGTATAGTAGGTCAACAAATACTGAACTATATGGTATGTTTTAATTTCACCGCGATTTTAATCTTCTTATTTGGTGAAGGCGGCATGATTTTGAACTTACCGATTTTATTAATGCAAACAATAGCGAATGGTGCCACCATCACACGTGATATGATGCACGCACCATATGAATGGATGAGCCACATTTCACCGATGTATTACTCAGTTCAAGCTTACTTTGCAAACCTATTTGGCAGCATCAGTCCAAGTCCGTATATTTGGTCAATGGCTGCGGTAGGTTCCGTTGCGATGTTAATTAATATCGCTATTGTCGCGTTTTTACACAAACCGATGCCAGTACAGGTTCCTGAAACAGAAGTTGAAAAGAAAGCGGCAGAAATCACAGCTTAGGTTTTGCTACAATAAGGAGATAATACTTCTTAAAGGAGCGTAGAAAATGTCTATTCAAATTTTTATATTGAGCAAGCTGATGGAGGATAAAAATTATCCTTATAAATTAAAAAAACAGCTTTCAGAACCCATTCCATTGGATCGCCTGGGCGGATTAACGGAAAGTAAACTGTACTACCATTTTGAGTCATTGGTGAAACAAGGTTTAGTCGAACCGGTTGAAGTGATAAAAGAAGAACATCGCCCTGATAAACAGGTATTTGCGATTACGGATAAGGGTCGCGAAGAACTACCAAAAAAAATCTATAAATTATTTGAAAATGCGGATGAAATCAAGGATATGATTGTTGGTTTAGCCAACATCAAGTATGTGGACCGGGATAAAGTAGTAGATATATTAGAAAGAAAAGTAAAGTCCATCAAGGCTATTTGGGAGCAGCTTGGGAATTTCGAGCCAGAACCTAAAGGCAACGAGGATATTCGTGAATTTTTGGCTGGTTATTTTTCGACCCGAACAGATCACACAATATCTTGGTATGAAGAGTTAATCAAAAGGATTAAGACACAGGAATTGTGAGTAGACTTGTAGGCAAATTCGAGCTGTTTTCAGAAATCCGCTCCCTTTCCGCCGACTGTCTGCCAAGCCGCATCAAAGCAAGCGCCTGTGGGGTCTTGGCTAGCTCGTTTTTCGGCAGGAGTTTCGCATATTTCCTCCATCCAATAAGGGCTTCTTCTCTATAAAAAGCAGGATTATTGTTTTTTAGGTATAAAATACGGGAACGTCCGATTTGGACGTTCCCGTTCTTATTCATTAAAGCTCCCTATAATCGAATAACTGTAAAGCTAATGAAGCATTTTTAAAAGCTGCGTTTCGCGGCCCAAGCTCCTTGCATTTTACTTAGGAATACAATTTGCCCAATATGATATGCGTCGTGCATGGCTAAACTCTTCAGTTCAAGCACTAATGAATTATCTTCTCCTGGGACCTGTCTATATAAATCTTCATGTTCTGATTTTGCTAGTATTTTTCCAAGTTCACGATGAACATAAAAGTATTCTTGTTTTGTTTCCTTCCAATTCTCTAACGTCTCAGCTGGTAATCGAAATGTGGAATCATTATTTTCTGCCTGTGGTTCATTCGCTGTTTCACCAAGAAATCGCATCAGAAATCTCTTTTCATAGAAAAGTAAATGACAAACTAATTCCCAAATGGAATTCATTGCCCCATCAGCTGGTTTCCAAATTGCCTGTTCAAGAGTGATATCCTCTAGCACTTTTTCAAGTGGCGGAAACCAGTCTTCTTCATCTAAGCAGCTTGCCCATTGCTGTAACAAAAGGGTTTTTACATCCATTTCCCATTCCCTCCAATTTAATCCCTTTAATAGTGATCCTTTTGGTCAACATTCATTTGCGGCTTGTTGTGGATAGCTATACACTGGCCCTTTAACGGAACAATGAATGTTCTTTTATTTTGAAAATTCCGATAACTACATTTTATCATAATTTGTGTAAACGGAGAAAGAACAACTATACGATAACCATTTTGGTTATCGTATAGTGATCTTTTATATGTTTGATGGTGCTTCACCAATTTCAGGGGTATTGGAAGAGAAGTGCCCTACGTTCCAATCAATGACAATTATTGTACGTTTTTAGGGCATGAACTGATGAACGTATCATCCACTCAGTCCATACCAAAAGTTTTCCCATATATTTTGAATTCTAGGTTCCATATTCTCTTTGCCATAATAAGAAAATTCCATGAATATCCCATCAATCAAACAGAAATAGGACATGATTAGGTTCTCGATTTTCCCTTGGCGTATTTCTTTTTTGTCGATTCCTTCGACAAAGATATCATGTAAGATAGCGGAAAATGATTCTTCAGATCTAAGGAAACTTTCATTTAAGATGTGCTTCAAATGCTCCGGCGGGAAAATCATTGCCCTCTTTAAAAATGTTGCTTTATCTTCATGGTTTTTATAATAGTTACAAGTATCTAGAAGGATGTGCTTTAGCTTTTCTTCAGAAGAGAGTGTATTTATCTCTTCGACAAATTGTTCGACCTGGTGTATATGCTCTTCCAGGATTTCTTCAAACAGACACAAGAAAAGGTCATCCTTATTTTTGAAATGGTTATAGATTGAGGGTTTTTGTATACCTACCCTCTTGGCAATTTCCGATAAAGCCGTTCCCTCGTATCCGTACTTGGTAAAAAGTGATAAGGAAATGTTTTTTATTTCATTTTTTGTCATAATGAGCCTCCAAACTATCCAACGTCAGTTAATTTCATTATAAACTCATTTCCTTTTTTAAACTAAATATTTAACACCTTGGAACATGGTTCTTTCTTTAAAAGATAAGAATTAGAATATGCTTGATAAAGAAGTTTCTTCGCTTTTATACACAACTTTCCCATCGTTTATTGTTAGTTCCACTTTAGTTTTGAGCACTTCACTTTCTGGAATATCAAAAAGATTTCTATCTAAAACCACAAGGTCGGCAAGTTTCCCCTCTTCTATTGTACCTAGCTCATGCTCCCTGAAACATCCATAGGCCGAGCCATATGTATATGCTTGCAATGCCTCTGCCAAAGTGAGTTTTTGTTCAGGATGCCATGTGTTTTGTGGATCTCCGCTACTATCCACTCTAGTAATCGCAGTATATATTTGCCGCATTGGATTTAATGAGATGGAAACCGGAAAGTCTGTTCCTAAAGCTAAAGATGCACCTGTATTTAATAGCGACTTCGTCAGGAAAACATTTTTTTCCCTTTGAGGACCTATTATTGAAGAATATACCTCTCTTGATGAAGCTGCCATGTGATCAGGTTGCATCGAGGCAATGACCCCCAGTTTTGAAAAACGTTCAATGTCATCCGAATCGATTACTTCAATATGCTCGACCGTATGCCTTGAGTCTCTTATTCCATTCTTGCGTACAGCTTCTTCAAAAGCGTCTAAAGCTAAACGAATTGCCGCATCTCCAATAGCGTGAAACCTGATTCTAAATCCGAGTTCATCCGCTTTAACAACTCGATCTATCAATACTTCTGGATCTAGAGCTGGATGACCGCAAATATCCAATTGATCGGAATAAGGTTTCAGGAAGTAAGCGGTATGACCCGTTACTGTTCCATCAACGAATTGTTTTAATCCTGAGAATTGTAGTTTCTTTGATTCATATTTATTTCTCAGTATTTGAGCTTTGTCCAAATTGCCATCCAATTCAGGAGTGATATGAAATCTAGTCGTTAATTCTCCTTGCTTATCCAATTTATCAAAAAGGTCATAGTCTTGAAGGAAGTCATCTATTGGCGCAAACAAATCGTTCACGGAAGTAACTCCATATTGCGATAACAATCGTAAAAACTCTTTTAATATCGTTTCTTTTTTATTTTGTGTTAACCGTAATGCCTCTTTTAAAACGATTTGCTGGGCTTCTTCATATAAAATTCCAGTAAGTAAACCATTCTTATCTCTTTCATAGCGACCAAAATCCGGATCACGTATTTCCTCAGTAACTCCTGCTAATTCCATGGCCTTACTGTTCACCCATGTATAATGACCTTCAGCATGAAAAAGAACGACAGGACGATCTGGAATGACAGCGTCAAGAATTCTATAATGGGGCTCTTGTTTTTCATGCCAATAACCTGCGTCCCATTGCATGCCAATAATCCATTCTTCCCCAGGACATTCTTTAGAAAATTCCAGTACTTTTTCAGCCACTTCTTGAGCTGACCTGGCTTCAAATAAATTAATACTAGTTAAACTTAGTGCACTGAACATAATGTGGAGATGAAAATCATGAAATCCAGGCATAATCAATTGATTTCCATAGTTAAACACTTTTGTCCCGCTTCCTATAAAAGGTTCAATCTCTGCTTTTGATCCTACACTCAGAATTTTGTCACCTAAGATAGCTATTGCCCCAGACATTGGCTCATGTGTAAGCCCTGTGAAAATAGCATCACTGGAAAGGACAATATCCGCTTTTTTAATAGTCATGGAGTTTACCTCTTTTCATTCGAAATAATCAAACAGTAACTGATCATTGCACTAGTTTTACATCGAATTCTTCTTTTTGCTCTGCAAAATTCAGTTCAGGAGGACGTTCCTTAAACATTTTTGTTAGGTACAATAAGTAAATGAAACCTACTGTCATCCAAGTGATTCCTAATGCTAATGAATGGATATCCAACTTTGTCATAAACCATATAGTTATGCCGGTGCCTATTAAGGGAAGAAGAACATATAAAATGATACTTTTAGGAGCTCTCTGCTTCTGTCTCACAAAATAATGGAAAAGCACAGCAAGATTAACGAAGGTAAAAGCAAACAGTGCTCCAAAATTAATGAAAGAAGTGGCCGTTGCAATATCCAAAAATACGGCGCTCATTGCAATACAAGCAATGAGCAAGATATTGAATATGGGCGTTTGAAATTTTGGAGAAACATATCCGAAAATCCGCTTAGGCAGAACATTATCTCTCCCCATTGCGTACAAAATCCGGGCTCCGCTGCCTCCTGAAGCTATCGCAGAAGCAGTAGCGGATGTCACTACGACAGAAACGAACAAACTATTCAGAAAATTACCCCCGGTATAAATCATGATATCGACTATAGCTGTATCAGGGTTCTTAAAAGCATTGAAATTCGGGAAAATCGATTGTGCAAAATAGGTAGCTGCAACAAATAATAAACCTCCAATCAATGTCGTAGCATAAATAGCTTTAGGAAGTGTTTTTTTCGGATTTTTGGTCTCTTCTGCAAGTGTAGTAACCGCATCAAACCCAAGAAAACTAAAACATAATAAAGGTACAATAGAAAGCAGATTATTCATATTCACGTCCGGGCTAAAAAAAGGGTCTTTAGAAAACAACTCTCCGGTGCCTTTTCCTGCTAAAAGTCCTTTTATGCAAAGCAGGCTGAAGATCATGATAAAAAGAAATTGAAATATCACCAAAAAGGTATTCACATTTGCCGCGACCTTAATCCCAAAAATATTAATCGTTGTCACAGCAATGATGAAAGAAATGATGACGGCAACGATAGGAATACCAGGGAGGTAAGCATTCACCATAATTCCAAACAGTAAAGCGCTGATCATAGGACTGAAAAGATAATCCAATAAAATCACCCATCCTACCAGAAAACCAAGGTGTGAATTAATTCCTTTCTGCACAAAGGTATAAGCTGACCCGGTAGTGGGATATACCTGAACCATTTTTGCGTAACTATATGAAGTGAATAGCATGACAATTAACGCGATTATGTATGCTGTCGGAATCATTCCATGGGTACGATCAATAGCGATGCCATATGTGCTAAAGACTGTCACAGGCGCCATAAAGGAAAGTCCAAATACAATTACATATCTTGTATTCAGTGAACGCTTAAGCTCGGGTAATTCTTTCATCGCAAAGAGCTGCCTCCTTTATTAAATAAATGGGCCATTTTTAAGTTAAAGTGATTTTAATATCTTCTTTCGCACCTAATGCTGCCAGGCTGGCAAATTCATGTACAAGGGTTGCCGCTAAAAGTGAAGTGATTTGACTTGGATCATATGAAGGCAGCACTTCAACCACGTCATATCCTATAAAGTTAAATTCAGTTAGGGAACGTATCATTTTTAATGTATCATAGCTGCTAAAACCACCTATTTCAGGTGTTCCTGTTCCTGGGGCAAAAGAAGGATCAACGAAATCTATATCAAATGTCAAGAAACAAGGGGTATTACCAATCGTTTTTCTAATCTCTTTCAAAACATCTTCAAATCCACGATTGGAAAGTTCACCAGTTGTAATCAGGCGATAACCTAAATCGAGGCTTGCCTGTAAATCCCCAGAGTGGTTTAGCGTGCCGCGGATGCCTATTTGAAACACTTTATCTTCCTGCAGTAAACCTTCTTCGTGGGCACGAATGAAAGGAGATCCATGCCAATATTTTTCCTCATAATATGTATCCCAGGTATCTGTATGGGAATCAAAATGAATCATGGCTATTGGTCCATATACCTTTGCCGCAGCTCGTAAACTAGCTAAAGTAACAGAATGGTCTCCCCCTAATCCAATCGGTATGATCCCTTTGGACATCAAGTCATGAATGGATTCCTTCATTAGCTCATAGCTTCGATGAATATTATGGGGAATAACAGGGATATCGCCAATATCAATGGCGTTCATTTGTTCAAAAGGATATACATTATGAATCGGGTGATAGGGAAACAGGGTCATGGATGATTGACGAATGGCTTGAGGAGCAAACCTGGCTCCTACCCGAAAAGAAGCTGCTGTATCAAAAGGCATACCTACAATTGCCAGCTTTGCATCATGCTTTTGAGAAGGTAAACGCATAAAAGTTCCTGTTGTACAAAACTCTGGCTTTACATCTGGTGTAAGTGGATATTTCATAATAATCATCTCCTGGTCTTAAAAGTCTTCTGATATGATTTACAAACACATAGTGTAATCGCTTACAAACCATGATTCATTGAATTACTTTTTATGTCTAACACCTACCTTTTTGAATTGCATTAACTAACGGTAGTTAGTATTAAACCAAATATAAACTTAGTTGTAAAAAAAGTCAAACTATTTTTTATAGTCGATTTATTTATTTCATGATACTAAAAAACGTTCCAGTGATTTCAGAAATACGCTCCCTTTCCGACCGCCCGCGGAAAGCGAGTGCCTGGGGTGGAATTCAACGGTCGAGATTGACAAACCTTAAACAAAATTGATTGGAACGGAAGGTACGAGACTCCTGCGGGAAAAGCGAGTCGAGGGGAGACCCCGCAGGCGCTAAAGCGCCGAGGAGGCTCCCGGACCGCCCGCGGAAAGCGAGTGCCTGGAGTGGAAATCGACGGTCGAGATTAACAAACCTTAAACAAAGTTGATTGGAACGAAAGGTGCGAGACTCCTGCGGGAATAGCGAGTCGAGGGGAGACCCCACAGGCGCTAAAGCGCCGAGGAGGCTCCCGGACCGCCCGCGGAAAGCAAGTGCCTGGAGTGGAAATCGACGGTCGAAGAGTTCTATAAACTGAGAAAAAGTAAAAAAGGACACCTGTGCTTCCAATGGAATTTTACACTGATTTCTTAACAGATAGAACCTGCCTTAGTTACGTCGAGCACTTTTCTGAACTTTGGCGATTATTAGTAATATCAATGGCAGCAGAAACCCGAATGTCATGGCATAAAACGGCCAGATTTCTGTAATGAATTTATTATAATGGACAATACTCGGTGACATCATCAGAGTAAAGGCAATCAAGAGGATACCAAACGGAAAAACCAGAGGGCGATAATCTTGCAATTTTAACGTTTGTGCCGTACCTAAAACGGTCACATAAAAAAACAAACTAAATCTAATAAAAATTGTGATGAACCATATTATGGCTATTATTGCTTCCAGCCGCGTCAGGAAATCAGCGATATTTATTTTCTTTGCCAACATATAAATTGGATAATTTTGTCTTATTGTTGACTCGGAACCAAGTACAAGAATGGCTAACATGGTTATAATGATCAAAACGCTTCCAGCCAACAATTGACCGACAAAAAGGCTTTTTCTTATTCTGTCTTTTTGACTTACGAACGGGAGGATCATTAGAATCGCAACCGGTTCAATAAACGGAAAAACAATAAAAGGTATAGAACCCCTTATAACCTGTTTCACTCCCCCCTCCCATACGGGTTGCAGGTTTTGAAATTTAATCTCGGGAAGCAGAAGAATTATCAAGGTTGATATAAGTAATAAAACATAGGGGAAAAATATTTCCGCGCTTCGGGCCAAAGGTTCCAAACCAAGACGCGCGGCCAAGAGGACGACACTCATAAAAAGAATCATGATCACTTGAATTGGAGTATCAGGCATAATATGACTTATCATAAAATCACCAATTTCACTCAGATAAGTCGCTGTAGTTATAAAGAAGTAGCTTATAAACAGAAGAGAAATTGCCATTCCCAGCCACTTCCCCAGAATTTTTTGGCTGTATTCCACTAATGTTAAATCAGGATAGCATTTCCTTAAGGCCTCATATATCAAAACAATCAATAACGGTGCTATTGCCACGCTTATCATGCCCGAAATCCAAGCATCTTGTTCAGCTTTGGAAGCGACAACGGAGGGAATGACTAAAATAGAATCTCCAAGCGTATATAGAATCACCAATATCATCAGTTGACGGCTTCCAATTTTACCCTTCTCGAGCATTTTCTTAAGTTCCTTTCACGAAAAAACGGTAAGTTATAGACAAAACGCAGTAGTTCTGATTCCATAACCATTATTGACAGAAGAAGACTATACAAACCCTTTTGAGTACAAGTAATTTTTTTTACCCCTGTTGATAGGATACCTTAGAGCTCCGATTCAATTTCTAATAATTTAAGGAGTATCGCTCCATGAAAAAAGAGCTGCATAAGCAGCCCAAATGCAGACAAACCCTTTGAAAATTAAGTTTTCCTCAGTTTTTATTTGGATTTATAAAACCTCGAATGTCGATTTTCACTTCAGGCACTCGCTTTCCGCGGGCGGTCCAGGAGTCTCCTCGACGCGTTTTTCCCGCAGAAGTCTCGCACACCCGCTCCAATCAACTTTGTTTTGGATATAGATAAACCCCTTTTGTCTACAAACTAAAGCGCTGCCCAAGCAGCTTCCTTATTGAAGTATCAGTCCCTACTAAAAGGAATAATTGTATTTTAACGTCATTTTATTTTATTGATTAAACAATACAATTAGCCTAACGCCCGCACAAACAAAAACCGAAGTATTATCTATCATTTTCCCTGCTTCTTTTTCCTTCAAAGTATATCGATGCCGCAAGAGCAATGATTGCAATAGATACAATGCCAGCTAACCAAGATAAGTCCATATCCGTGATATATTTAACCATATTTAATATAGAAAGTGCGAATAAGAAAATTAGTAATAAAACATCCTTTTTGCTTTGTTTCCGTTTTTCAAAGAACAATCCCAGTATTTTTTCAACCATTCTAAACACCTCCTTATTTTTCCACAATTAATACCGCATCCAAACCGTCACGTGAGCTCTAACTGGTTCGCGACGCAAAGCAGTTTTTTTCCGCATCCTCATTTCCTTTATATTTCAAATTTCATGAGTATGAGCAGCCTTTAGATGTTCAAAATAAGATAAGGGCGGATCACTGGTCATCAAAGTAAATAATAAAAAACAAAAAATATATTGAAATATCAATTTAATTTAGTTATAATACTGTACGGTCTTAGTATTACTGTTTATATAATTTTTAGAAAATTTAATAATTTTCTAAAATAGCAAATTTTGGAGGGTTTATTTTGTCTAATAAGGTTCCATCTTCATTTATAGTAGTGATTGGGTTCATGTTATTTGCCCTTTTCTTCGGTGCAGGGAATTTAATTTTCCCGCCAATGCTTGGTCAATCGGCAGGTATGAATATCTGGTCGGCTAATGCAGGGTTTTTGGTCACAGGAGTGGGATTACCTTTACTTGGTGTGCTGGCACTCGGTTTTTCTGGAAAAGATGACTTACAATCATTAGCGAGCCGTGTCCATCCAGTCTTTGGTATTGTATTCACAACCGTTCTTTATTTAGCCATTGGTCCATTATTCGCCATGCCTAGAACAGGAAACGTTTCTTTTGAGATCGGTGTAAAACCTTTTTTGCCTGAAGATCCAGGTCCATTGCCTTTACTCATTTTCACCATCATCTTTTTTACAATTTCATGCCTTCTTTCGCTCAATCCTGCGAAAATTGTCGAAATTGTGGGGAAAGTTTTGACACCCATCAAGTTGACGTTCATTGGAATCCTGGTGGTAGTCGCTTTCGTTAATCCAATTGGAGATTTTGAAGCACCTGCCGAGCACTATATGGTTCAACCATTTTTCAATGGGTTCAGAGAAGGATATTTAACCATGGATACTCTTGCATCTTTTGTTTTTGGCATCATCATCATTAATGCCATCAAAGAAAAAGGTGCCAAAACAAAAAAACAAATCATGATCGTTTGTGGAAAAGCGACTGCCATTGCGGCCGTTATCCTTGCTACCATTTATACAGCTCTCTCTTATATGGGTGCTTCAAGCGTTGGGGAACTTGGACGCTTGGATAATGGAGGCATTATCTTGGCGAAAGTCTCGGATTACTACTTTGGATCATATGGTGGAATATTATTGGGATTAATGATCACCGTAGCTTGTATAACGACGAGCGTAGGACTCATTACCTCTTGCTCGACGTACTTCCATAAACTATTTCCAAGTCTGCCTTACAAAACGATTGCCATAAGTTTATCCATTTTCAGTGCAATCATTGCCAATATCGGACTAACTGAGTTAATTGCCATTTCAGTACCGGTTATGACAGCCATTTATCCATTAGCCATTGTTTTGATCTTCCTAACATTTCTTCATTCCTTATTTAAGGGAAGACCTGAAGTTTATCAAGGCAGCTTACTTTTAACATTCATCGTCAGTCTATTTGATGGATTAAATGGAGCAGGTGTACACATTACATTCATCAATGATTTCTTCACTGCAATACTTCCTATGTATGAAGCTGGGCTTGGGTGGATCGTCCCTGCCATTGTTGGAGGATTCATTGGGTATGCAAGCAGCGTCTTAAAGTCGAAATTCGGTCATAATCACCAAATAGATTAAATGATATAAAAGTCCAGACATATAAACTGTAGACGAACTCGAAGATATAAGCGAGTTTGCCTACAGTTTTTTTATTAAAAAACATCTCAGTTGGTTTCATCCCATAAACCATAACCAAGTCTTGTTTTCATAATTTCAATTTACGATGGCGTCACCGTCTTTTTTAGCACTGACCGCTAAAACCTTATAAAGATTGGAAACCTCACTGCTTTCATCCGTGAAGGCTTGGATCTATTCTTTAATTTAAATAACAACGCAAGCACACATCTAAGCACACCGGACCATGTTGACGTATTGACATTAACCAATATACCATAAACCGTTACTCATTATGGGTAATACACCATAAATATCCAAACACCCGTAACTCAACATACAAAAAGCTGCCATAAAGGCAGCTCCAGAATGAAAGAAAGGCAAGTTTGTCTTCGGGTTCTTTATTTATTAAACATTCCTGTGGATAACGGTTAAAAACACTAAGGATAATCTAGTCCTGTTTTAAAATCATGGTTCGGGGTGAGACCATGTTGATAGTAGGGATAAAAACATCACATTTCTTTAATTTCACATTCATTCCGTAATTTCTTCAGCAATTGGAAAATCTGACCTCGATGATGTGATTCATGTTCAATCAAATGGTAAACGACCCATTCAGGTGTGACGTCATATTTTTCAAGTATCCTCGGTTTACGCCAATCCGTCAGGTCCATCGTGCGAAAGTTGGAAAGAAATGCCTCACGCACCTTATTGAGTCGGTAGAAATGTTCGTCCAATGTTTGTCCTTCAATATGATTTAGGGAGCCATCTTCAGCACGGCACCCTACTGGAAACAAAGCGGATATTTCCGAATCCCATTCAGTAACAAGGACCTCTTCGTATAACCAATCTGCCTCTATCAGCGCGATGTGATATAACATCGAGCCAATCGTTTGCCTTTCATCGATTTTCGAATCGAGTATATTTTGGCTGATTCCAGACAATTCCGATATAAGTGTACGGCGAACATCTTCTAAACACCATAGCCACCGCCCAATTTCCTTTTCATATCCCGGTATTGCGGATACAAGCAATGCTCTTCTCTCCAACAAGATCATCCTCCTCTTCATGAACGTACATTCTCTTTAAAAGTGTTGTTTCCTTCTTTTTAATGGAAAAATACCCTTTATGGCCGGACAAAAAGAGCAATCTTTTCGATTGCTCCTTTTGTCTTCGTTTATGTTATCGATATCGCAGATCAAAATTAGCTCCCCAAAAAAAGATTGGCTCTCATCTCCTCCGATATACGCCTGCCCTGTAGATAATCCTGTTCCCGTTCCTGTTCAACCATCATGCGTTGCTCCAGTTTTTGAGCATATTGTGCATAGCCGATTCCATGAGCCTGAAACATCGCTTTTTCCATTGCCGACGTGTACGTTAGTTCGAGAAAATTAATGAAGAATCAATCCTTCCCATTGTGAATTTCGTACTCATCTTATCATTGAAAGGGATAACTCACAAAGTTGCTATGGTTCCATATTCACTGATAATTCAGTTTTTTCAACGACTGATTCCATCTCCGTGTCCAAAAACGCCAAATCCCTCGGTCTTCCTCTAATTTCCTTTTTTCATTCACAAAAATAGCCTCATTTCTTTTTAAGACAAAATAAAAATCCCATTAACAAACCTCTTGTTAATGGGATTGAATGTTTATTTATATGAACCGAAAATTTCCTTTGCCAATCTACGCCCAGTAGGAGTCGCAGCCAGGCCGCCCTCTGCCGTTTCGCGAAGTGCAACCGGCATGGTCAATCCTATTTTATACATGGCATCGATCACTTCGTCACATGGAATGCGGCTCGTAATGCCTGCAAGCGCCATATCAGCTGCCGTTATTGCGTTGGAGGCACCCATTGCGTTACGTTTCACGCAAGGAACTTCGACCAATCCAGCCACTGGATCACAAACCAGTCCAAGCATATTTTTCAATGTGATCGCCATCGCTTCTGCAGCTTGGCTTGGCGTACCGCCGGCCAGTTCTACTATCGCAGCCGCGGCCATTCCACTTGCCGAGCCCACTTCTGCTTGGCAGCCACCAGCCGCTCCAGAAATGGAAGCGTTGTTTGCAACCACGAATCCGAAGGCAGCGGAAGTGAAAAGAAATTCAATCATCTCTGCCCGGGTCGGGTTTAATTTTTCTTTCACGGCAAATAATGTACCAGGCACAACTCCCGCAGAACCTGCAGTCGGAGTGGCACAGATCATTCCCATTGCTGCATTCACTTCGTTCGTCGCAACAGCTTTACTGACGGCATCCAATAATAAATTACCTGCCAGTGCCTTGCCCGACTTGATATAATTTTGCAAAAGAACGGCATCTCCGCCCGTTAGGCCTGTCACGGATTGCACACCTTTCAGACCTCTTTCCACCGCTTGTTCCATCACTGTCAAATTCCTGTCCATCTTTTCGATGATCTGTTCTCTCGACAGGCCTGAGAACTCCATTTCTTGTAAAATCATGATTTCCGCGATTTTCACATTTTTACTTTCAGCAAGTTCAACCAACTCTGCTACATTTCGGAACATGTTTTTACCTCCATATCTATGCCAGCACTTTTAATGATGATCATTCAACCATCCTTATGACTTGCGACACGTTTTCCAATCCTTCAATTTCCTTCATGACATCGCTCTGGATTTTCTGATCGACTTCAATCACCATGAGGGCCATTTGACCTTTTTCTTTTCGTGAAACTTCCATATGACCAATGTTAATTTCATGATTCGCCAATACGGTCGAAACGGAAGATATGATTCCAAACACATCGTTATGCACGACTAAAATGGCTGGGTTTTCCCCTGACAATTTGAGCTTGAATGTATTCAGCTCCGTTATTTCTATCGTTCCGCCGCCAATCGAGATCCCGACAAGTTCCAATTCCTTATCCTCGTCGAACAATCTGATTTTGACTGTATTAGGATGATCCATCACCGTATCCTCGATTGTAAAGGAAACGTCCATACCGGCTTCTTCCGCTATCGTTAAAGAGGCAGGGATTCGTTCATCATCCGTATCGAAATCCAAGATCCCGCCTACGACAGCAACATCCGTACCGTGTCCCCTGTATGTTTTTGCAAAAGAACCATATAAAGAAATAATCGCTTTCTTCGGTTGCTTTCCGAATAATGTCCTTGCTACTCTGCCAATTCTGGCAGCTCCTGCTGTATGTGAACTTGAAGGTCCAATCATGACGGGACCGATTATATCGAATGCAGATCTGTATTTCATCGTGTAATGCCCCATTTCTGGCAATAAATTTTTTAACCGTCTTTTAAAGTAAATGAAGATCAAAAAGCGGCATTATTACTATATTAAAATATTTTTATCATTTCTGCAATGAAAACCCTTTCATTGCATATCCCATATTAACATATATTACATAACATACCTACCAAAATTTTTTATTATTTAACCCGGAAATGATATTTGATTTTTCAGTATTTTAAGATAATTAACTTTCAACCACTAAATTTTTAAAGCATAAAAAGGCAGCCTTGTGGCCACTTGGTTTGCATCTGAATTTTATAACAAAGCTGATCGGAGCGGGTGTTCGAGACTCCCGCGGAAAAAGCGGGTCTAGAAAGACCCCGCAGGCATAAGCCGGGTGGGTAGCGGACCGCCAGTGGCTGGATCCGAAATTAACGTCCAAATCGGACAAACAAAAAAACAAAAAAGTTTTAATGAGGTACTTGAACCTAACACTATGTGAGGTTGTATAGTAATGTTGCCGGCAAAAAGAAAAAAATTCGTACGAAATGAGGGGTTGATTCTGAATAAAAAAACTTGGAAAGTTGGGGAATTAGCTAAGCAAACCGGACTTACGGTACGGATGCTCCACCATTATGACAAAATTGGTCTATTTTCACCTTCGCAATCATCTCATAAGGGACATAGGATCTATACTGAAATAGATATTACTAAGCTGCAACAAATTATTTCACTTAAGCAGTTAGGTTTTGCTTTGGATGAGATTAAAGAAATGATGGAAAATCCAAATTTAAATCCTGTCGAATTAATAAAAGTGCAGCTAGAAAGTGTAAAAAAGACCATCCAGATACAAGAACAATTGTGCAGTCGTTTGGAAAGGATATATGAATTGCTTAACAGTCAACAAGAAGTAAAGGCAGAACAATTTATAAATTTAATCGAGGTGATTAATTTGAGTAAAGATAACTATTTTACCCAAGAACAACAGGAAAAGCTGTTCAAACAACTAAAACAGGTCGGATTAGAGAAAAGAAAGCAGCATGTAAGTGAATGGATTGAAATCACCTCAAAGATACGTGGGGAATATGAAAAGGGCATACCGCCTGAAAACCTGAACGTTAAACAATTGGCAAAACAATGGAATGAATTACTCGACAAGTTGACCATCAGGAATCCCGAGATATCCAAAGCAGCTGAACGTTATTATATAGAAAATCCTGAAATACAAGAAAGATTCAGGTTAGATGAACAACTTTCCAACTACATCAAGAAAGCTATGTCTTACAGTTAAATACTTCAACATTAATACAAAAAAGTCGTGAGCATATGCATAGTCACGACTTTTTTTGTTAAGCAAAACCATTTTCTAGAGTGGAAATCAACGTTTCAATTCTATAAACACTCAAAAGTACTGTAGGAAAAATCAAGTTTTATCGAGTTTGTAGACAAATTGGTTTCTTTCTAAAAGGTAAAACAAAGTTGATTGGAGCGTAAGGTACGAGACTCCTGCGGGGAAACGTGGCCAGGGGAGACCCCGCAGGCGCAAGGCGCCGAGGAGGCTTCCCGGACCGCCCGCGGAAAGCGAGTGCCTGGAGTGGAAATCAACGTTTCAAATCTATAACACTCAAAAATACTGTAGGAAAAATCAAGTTTTATCGAGTTTGGAGACAAATTGATTTCTTTCTAAAAAGTAAAACAAAGTTGATTGGAGCGTAAGGTACGAGACTCCTGCGGGGAAACGTGGCCAGGGGAGACCCCGCAGGCGCAAGGCGCCGAGGAGGCTTCCCGGACCGCCCGCGGAAAGCGAGTGCCTGGAGTGGAAATCAACGTTCAACTTGTATAAGCCATAAAAATAGACAAACTCGATTTTCATCAAGTTTGTCTACTATCCGAAAGCAGCCATCAGTCTGCTTTCCCTTCGATCTCCGATTTAACTCGCCTTTTTTTCATCTTTGGATTCAGCGGCACCCCAAATTTCGGATGCCCATTCTGGATGGTCGATGAATGGATTGCGGTTATTTTGCCAGCCCTGAATGACATCATTGCGATGGCTCTCGAAATCGTCGACTGGATCGAGCTCATTCCATTTCAAAAGTGTCGATAGTTTTCCATGAAGCGGCTTCGGATACGTATTGACTGTATCGGATAATTCAAGATCCAACTCGCCGTTTCCTTCATATCGGACGGCCATGTAAAATAGCATCCGTGCTATATCGCCTTTAACATGGTCTGGCGGCTCCCATGAATCTGAATCAAACTTACATTCACATCCACTATATGTTTGCCCCCCCTCGTCGAAATCAAGGTGGCCCCGTTTTCCATTGACTGTCACATCAGCGGGACGGAGATGATGAAGGTCTGTCCCGGGACCTTTGCTTGTCCCAAAATCACCGTGGGACTTTGCCCAAACATGTTCGCGGTTCCATTGTCCGGTATTGCCCCCATTCGCGTCCTCCGAGATCGATTTTCCAGAGTAAAGCAAGATGACATTCTGTTTGTTCACCGGATCTTCATCCGTTTCTTTAAGGGCATTCCACACTTGATCATAAGATAACATCGTATGGCCCTTGATTATCGAGTGCAGAACCGATTTCAATTCCGTTCCCGTTTTGCCTGCCGCCGTTTCATAATAAGCTTCAAGCGGCTTATCATTCAATACGGTCAACGTGAAACGGGCAACCGCTTCCGATTGCTGGTCCTCGGCCTTGACTGCGACAAGGTATGTTCCAGCTTCATTTGCAGGAAGCGTTAATGTCTGGCCAGTGACTGTACCGATAGTGGATGAAAAGGTCAGCTTATCCCCATCAGGATCTGAGAAGTGCTCACTTAAATCGATGGTTACCTTTGAACCGGCTTTCACTTCAAGGTTTTCCAGTGTTTTCGTTAAGACGGGCGCATGATTTTCTTTAGGGTCGAAAGGGGAAGCAATTGCTTCCCCCTTGGAATCGACAAATTTGATATTCGATGTGTCGACACCTTCTGTTACCGACCATTTCTGAACATTTTCAGCGCCCCTGATTTCTTTTACATTGGCATTATCAATGATGACTTCCTTCACCGCCATGCCGCTAAAATCAATGATTGCGCCATCCTTATCCGGTTTTATCGTCACAGCAGCATTCTTCAGCCCATGGCCTTTGAGTACAGCATATGAACCTTTTAACCAGATACCTTCTTCGATGCTGGATGTTTCGTCAAGATCGATCAAAGCACTAGGTGAAGCAATCGTAAGTTTTTTTGTTTTAACGTTTGTCAGATTATACGTTTTTTCTGGAGCAGGGGTTTCAACTCCGCCTGATTCAGATAAAGTGGTTGAAATCAGTACAGGGTCATGATCGCTAGCCCTTCCGTGAACTTCCATGAAGGATGAATTAATATGGACAATATCGACTTTTGTGGCCGCGGCCATATTATTCGATACCAGGATATGGTCCAGTACTTGTGAATTCCCTTGATATGTGTAAGAATAACGTTTTTCAAAAGGGACTTTCTCGATCATATTTGTTAAATCTTTGCCCTTCAATGTTTTAAGCGGAGCCGAAAATTCAAAGTCATTAAAGTCTCCAAGCAAGACGATATTCGCTTTGGCATCCTGTGACTTGATATCACTGACAAACCGATTGACGATCGAGGCAATTTGAAGCCTTTGCGTTTCACTTGAAAGGACCGGTGGCTGGTTTTTTCCAAATAACGGCTGATCGCCGCCCTTCGAATTGAAATGATTGGCCACCACCACTACGCTTTCGCCTTTAAATTCGAATTGAGCCGCTAAAGGCTTCCTGCTTGATTTGAAGGCGGGATCGGCAGGCTCGATTCGTCCAGGGTTCAAGGTAAGTTTTCCATCTTTGAAAGCCACGGACTGTGTTGCCGTCCCTTTCGTTCCTTCAGTCAATTTGACACGGTCGACATTATATAAAAAGCCTACACGGATATTCCCGCCAGGTGCACCGCCATCAAGTTTATCTTCTGGAGCGATATCGATGTATTGATATTGCGGTCCGCCCAGCTCTTTTATTTTGTCGGTTAACTTCTTGGCGCTTTGAGCAGAATCCGTTGTCCCGCTATCTGTTTCTCCATCGTTATCCTGCATTTCCGTTACCCCGATGATATCGGGTTGTTTAAGATTGGTAATGATGGATGTTGCAATCGTTTCAACTTTCGAATTAGCGGTTTGAGTGGAGAAATTTTCTATATTATAGGAAGCGATCGATAGCTTATCAGCATCCTTCTCTAAAGATGTCACTTCCCGAGCCGTACCGCCATCCTTTAACGCCGGCAGCTGAGCTTTATCCGTCACTACCTTATAGTTGCTATATCCATAGCTAATTACACCGGTAACCGAGCTTTCAAAGAAATCACCCGTTTTCGCTGCAAATGATTCATCATTTATATCCAGGGTAATTCTTTCAGGATTGAAATCCGTTTCCGTTATTTTGACCCCGCCGACTGCAGTCGTCGTTTCCATATTCCCTGGAATCACGACCAATTCACCATAGTCTTGAGGAGCAACCACTTTCGGGTTATATACCTGCACAAGCATTCCTTCCAGACTTTCGTAGAAATCAATGCCGTCTTCACCTGGATTAAAATCTGTCAACCTATCATCATCGATGTTCCCAGACGGCGGAATGACATCTTTTCCGATGACGATCGGTTCTGGAATCGATGCAGTGCCAAGCTTTTCAATCGTCGTATTCGTCAATTCAGTCGTTGGCAGATCTGTCGTTTTCATTTCAGCGTATCCTTCGATATACCATTCGGCGACTTTACCTGCGACTTTGATATGATCTCCCGCTTTTAGGCCATGTGCTTTGTTGTACACAAGGATTCCCTCGGAAGTCGTTAAGTCCTTATCCGGGTTGGGATCTTGCATGTAAAAGTTATTCGCATCTTTTACATAAGTGACGACACCTTCCACACCTGAGACGAGTTGAGTTTCATAAGATGAAAAATGATTCATCCCCTGAATGTCACGAATCTTCACTTCAGTGGTTTTGTTAACGGTATAGGCAAATGTGAAAACTTCCGATGTCTTGTCGTTGACAGCGATTGCCTTGATGACCGTATCTTTCGTTAAAATGATAGGTTCTGTGTACACAGCACTTGAAGACGTTGGTGCAGATCCATCCAGCGTATAATGGATTTTCGCTCCTTCCCAACCAGATTCAAGTGATACCTTTGTATTTTCACTAACCGTACCAGGGAAAATATCCGTGTAAACGGCCGGTTTGTTCACCAGTTCATAATCTTCAATACCACGCGGCTTCAACTGGTAGGTGTCATTGAACCTCGATCCGATTCCGGTAACGGAAATGACATCCCCTGCTTTAAAGCTTTTCACGAAATCTTCATAGCTCGAACCGGTCCGGTTATCATGGCGAACGATGACGGATTTCCCTTCAGTATCTTCCGCTTTGAATTCGAATGTTCCGTAGGTGCCCGATGCCGCCAATTCTGTAATGGTCGCCTTATCGATGGTGACCAGCTCACCTTGTGTATCCTCGTTGACCCCTGAGGCATCAATCTTTTGGATTACAGGAAGTTCATTATCAGAAGATACGACTTCAAGGGAGGTTGGTTGGATTTGTAATTCCTTATTATAAGCGGATACTTGTCCGATTAATCTAACCTTATCCCCTTGCTTTACTTCCGCAGGCCACGAAGAACCATAAACATATAGCCCTGCCGTTTCATCTTGGATATAAAAACCTTTTCCTCCCCAATAACCAAGTCCCGTCGTGACCACCCCATCGACCTGCACGACATCTTCGGTATTCGTGCGCGCCTCGGCAATGGAGTCCAGAACCTTCACATCAGGCTGTTCAGGTGTTGTTCCCCCATCGGTGATGATCGTGAAATCCGTTGCGGATTTCAGGCCGGGTACTGAAAAGTACTTTTCGAGCTTCCCCGTAATCGTCACCTGCGCTTTAAGTAATTCCGGATGTTCGACCAAATTCAAGGCCGTTCGGATATTTCCGGCTGGAAGCTGAACAGGCATGATTTTCTTGACATCCGTTTCATCCGGACTATCCGCAATGCCTATGTTCGTACTTTCAGTAAAAGGCGATGTTTGTTGATAGCTTGTACCGCTTTTAGCTGTACCGACGATATATCCCTTCACCGTTGCCGTTCCACTGTTATTATTAATCGCTTCCATCACCGATATTGTCCCTTCGGCATTTGCAGCGGCTGCATTTGGCAGAACCGTTGACAGTACAATCAGTATGGCAAAGAAAAGCTTGCTTATCCCGTTCTTCTTCAAGATCTCAACCCCTCCAACTTTTTTCATAGGCTCAGCAATCATTTGAATACCGCTTACAGAATGGTTTCGCCATTCACCGTGACACCGCTCAGGCTCATGGTCTTACCGTTAAGTCCCGATAAATCCAAATCACCCTCCACTGTAACCTGTGAAAAAGTAAAATCATCCGGAGGAGTTCCCGTTAATGTAAGATTCCCTTTAACCACTGCATGTTCCAATGAAGCAATATCCGTGATATCCACAACTACATTGCCCTCATGTGTTTTTGGCGCATCAGCCGTTCCGCCAAAGTCTTTAGCCAATACCACAGTCGGGTCTGTAGAGTTTCCGGCCACATCCTTGATGCGTCCTTCGATGCTCGGATCGACAGTTTTCAGCCCGCTGACATAATCACGTAAATTCTCCCAATCGGCGAGGCCGATATCCGTCACTCTTCCTTCTTCATAAGCCTTCTTGAAAACGGTGAAACCATCTCCGCCCTTGGCTGTAAAAGCATTGGTCGCCACGACGTATTCCTTCGCTGCATCCAATTCGGAATATGTTCCATCTTGTCCCAGGACTTCAACCTTTGTGACACGATTGCCTGCTTCCTTCGAACTGTCGTAGCTGAATTTCATTCCCGAAACATGCAGGAAGCCGCCATTTTCCTTAGGAGCCAGGCTTACACTATGCTCTAATGCTTCATTGATTTCTGCACCCGTAAGCTTCATCGTCGCTAACGTATTCCCAAACGGTAAAACGGTGAGGATTTCCCCTAAAGTGATCTCGCCTTGATCGATGCCGGCGCGGATGCCCCCGCCATTTTGGAATGCCATTACCGTATCCTTATTGAATTCCTTCGCTTTACTGAGCATTCCATCCGTAATTAAATTACCCAGCTCCGTTTCATTTTTTCGAACGCTCGGCTTTGTTGCATCTCCTGCATCACGAGGTGTTTCCAAGGCCTTCACAGCTGTTGCACCCGTCTTCGTTTCCTTCAGTTCCTTAATCTTCGAGGAATATGTTTCGAGCACTTTTGCCGCTTCCACATCATCCTGTTTTTCAGAAAGCTTAATCAGCTTGCCTGCTTGTCCGACAATCTTGCCTTGCTTATCGAATTCCACATCGATCGTGCCTAAATAGTCGCTATATTGATACCCTTGAACGATGACAGTTGGCTCTTTCTTTTTCCCTTTATCATCTTGGTCGACAACAATGGGGGCGTCTAACTGCGTATGGCTATGTCCGCCCACAATCACGTCGATGCCCTTGACCTTGGCAGCCAATGTTAAATCATTGTCATAGGCTGCATTGTCGTCGTAACCGATATGGGATACGGCAACGATCTTATTAACACCCATGCCTTTGAACGCCTTGACCGCTTTTTCGGCTTCTTCAAGGTAGTTTTCAAATTCTATACTTCCTGGACTTGAAATATCTTTCGTCTCTTCAGTCGTAAGCCCGAAGAACCCTACCTTCTGGCCATCCACTTGTTTTACGATGCCATTGTATATCTTTCCTTGCTCTGGCTTACTTGAAATCAAATCCGAGAATAGTCCCTTGAATTTATCATCTTTGGAGAAGTCCACATTCGAACTGACAAACGGGAACTTTGCCCCTTTAATGAAGTCAGCCAAAGCTTGATGCCCTTCGGCGCTTGAACCCAAATCAAACTCATGATTCCCGAATGTCATGACATCATATTTCATTAAATTCATGAAGCGCAGATCCGCTTGCCCTTTGAATTCATTAAAATAGAGGGTTCCCGAGAATACGTCACCAGCATCAACCAAAAGGGCTTGCGGTTTACTCTTACGCACTTCCTTAACAGCTGTCACCCTTTTGGCCACATTGTCCAAGTGGGCATGGGTATCATTCGTATGCATCAAGGAAAGCGTGATCGCCTTCGGAGGATTTTTCAACGCTTCTTCAGCAGCAGCGACTTTCTTATCCGCCAATGCTATTTTCGTTTCGAATACCTTTCGGTCCGACTCCTTGATCCCATTTAAATGGATGTCGGCTCTCGCCTTTTTAGCCGCGTTTATCTGTTCTTTCGTATTAAGTTCCCCATTGGCAAGAGCTACATAGGCATTGACCTGCTTTGCCACTTCTTTTTTCTTTTCTGCATATACCGCATCATCATACTTACCTTTCACTTCTTTAACATAGGCGTGTATGCCTTTTCCGAGCTTGGATGTTTTGCTGACCTTCTTCAATTGCGAAGAAACGGTTTGCATCCGCTTGTCCGCGGTCTTTAAATCACCTTTCTTCACCCAGTAAGCAGCTTTTTCATAGTAGTATGGAACTTTCAGGTCACCGTTCAAAACTGTTTTGGTCGCTTTAGTGAATTTATCGTATAGGAGCTTTTCGATTTTCGCTCCGTAAACCGTATCTTTAATATCTTTATCTGCCTTTTTCACGGCTTTATCCAGTGCCTCGTATTGATTCCTGATATCAATGGATTTCTTGGCAAGTATTGAATCCGTAAGGGCGCCAATCGATTTGCCATGAGCAGCTTTAGCTTTCTCAGCCGCTTTATATCCTTTTACATAACCTTCCGAACGAGTGATGTACTTATCATAAGCTTCGATTTCTTTGTATTTGGTATCTTTTTCTTTTTTGCTTAACATTGATTTTTTAATGGTAGAGTTGATGTCTTTTTTTGCTTGTTTTGCAGACTTGATTTGTTTTTCAACCGTGGACACTGAAGCGAGTTTAGAAGTGTAGAAATAGGTATCGAATGGTTTCTTGATGGCGGCCTTGGCCGTTTTGATTTTACCATTCAGGCTAGTGGCAGCATCCGATGGTGCCGGCGCTACTGCTACGATCGTTGTCGCAGCCATGATGGTAGCTGATGCAATTTTTACGATTTTCTTTTTCCCCATTATCGTAATCCCCCCCATTAGTTCTATACTGGAATAACATTCTGCTAACTTATCCATATAATTGACACGCTTTTCCAAAAATTGAATTCCGACAAATTTACTTACCCATACACAAATCCACCCTACTTTTTTCCTCTAAAGATCCGTGTATCTCTTATATTACAACAAAATAATCCAATTTTAAAACAAATTTACAATACAACATCGAATATTAACAGAATATTATCATTATAATCACCCTAAAATACCTAGTAGAAGATAGATGATATATCAATAAAATGATTCAATGGTAAAATAGCACCACACCATTCCGCGACCACCCTTGGTCTTTATACCTAAATTAACCTAAAATAAAAAAGGAGAGAGATTTAACTCTCTCTCCGACTGTAAACAAACCCGGAGAAAAGCGAGATTGCCTGCAGTTTTTCAAAAAAAACTTTTAGTTGTTTCAGCAAACCGCTCCTTTTCTGCCGACTGGCTGCCAAACCACATCAAAGCAAGCGTCTCCGGGGTCTCGGCAAGCCAGCAGGAGTGCCGCAAATTTCTTCAATCCATTATGGGGTACTGTAAAAAAACATTAAGGATATTCTAGTCTTCTTTTAAAATTATGGTTCGGGATGAAACCTTCCTTTATTATCTAGATGGTTAAGTTCCCTTCGAATATTGTGACTGCATGCCCGGAAAGTTTAACTGTGTCTTCCGTTACTTCAACCTTCAATAGTCCTCCTCTTTCCGATGCCTGATGGGCTATAAAAATACTTTTGTCCAGCTTGCTATTCCAATAGGGTCCCAGACAGCAGTGGGCCGAGCCCGTTACTTGATCTTCGTCAAGGCCTTGGGCAGGGGAAAAGAAACGTGAAACGAAATCATATTCACTGCTATCCGATTGACTCGTTACAATGACGCCCCGAACCGGCAATTGGGCAACGGAGTCTATATCCGGCTTTAAATTCCTTACGATTTCCTCTGATTGAACTTCGACTAGAAGATCCCATTTGTTTTGCCCAACATACGCAGGCACAACTCCTAAAGCTTTTATCAGTTAATCAGGGGCAGTGGTCTCCTTCTCCCTTAATGACGGAAATTCCAACTGAGCCATTCCATCAACGAATTTTGCAGTGAGAAGCCCGCTTTTCGTCTGATAGGCAACCGGCTGATTCCTTGGCACGTATCCCTTATCCCATAAAAAGAAAGAGCTTGCCAGCGTCCCATGTCCACAAATCGGGATTTCAATGAAAGGTGTGAACCATCGCAGCTTCCATTCACCATTATGAGGTTGAATAAAAGCGGTAACAGGCATATTAATCTCTTTAGCTATTCTCTGCATCCACTCGCTGTCACTTTCCCCGGTAAGAAGGCAGACTGCAGCAGGGTTTCCTTTAAAAGGTTGATCTGTAAACGTATTAATGATGGTTAATTCCATTAAATGTTCCTCCGGTAAGTAATATTCTAGTCTCCTAATTCCACAATGAGGAGCCCTTTTCCTTTTTTGAAGAACCATTCCCTTGTTTTTTAAAGAGTTCTCATTAAAGTGAAAAGGACCACCTTATGGCGTCCTCGATTAAGTCCCTTTATCGACTCAGGTTCCTCGATTTTAAACGTTGTTATAAAAAACCCTGTAATTCTTGTAGAGCATTTCGAAATCACTAAAATAGACAGCTTTATAAAAAAAGCTGCCCATCACTATATCAATTATGTGACAAAACCCCCTACAGTTTCCTTACAATAAATGTATCCCCAAGCAGTTCCCAATTCTGGGGGAACGGATAACCAAGTACCCAATAACTGAGACCCCTTGACCTGTAAATCTTCACCAGGTCGAATTTAGCTTTAGCACTGCGTGCATCCTCAAACCAAACTTCATGTGAGCGTCCCTGATCATCTTTGTACCTATAATAAGGTGTTTGGGCTGTCTCGTCATATTTTATTTCTGCATTATATTGTACGGCGCGCCTGATGGCTTCCTGCATGTCGAAAGTCTCTGCTTCCTGCCCCTCTTCATGGGGAAAAAGCCAGTCCCGTGCATAAATTTGAAATCCTATGAAGATTTTATTTGTTGGTATCACCGTTACGGCATAGTCAAGGACACGTTTTATTTCATTAATGGGGGAGATTGCCTGCGGCGGCCCCTTTCGGTAACCCCATTCATATGTCATCAGCACCACGAAGTCGAGCAGCCGTCCGTGAACTGGATAATCATGTGCCTCAACTAATGGACCCTTTTGATTGGCGCTAGTTTTTGGGGCTAGGGAGGATGACACAAAGTAGCCTTCAGGATGCAACCGATCCACTGCTCTTTGGAGAAAGCGATTATAGAAATCACGATCCTCTGGTGCTACACTTTCAAAATCGATATTCAATCCACGGTACCCTTTATCTTTCATCGTTTTTATGACGTTGGTCAATAATGTTTCCACTAAATTCAAATCAGAAAGTATCGTATGGGCAAGCTGAGTTCCAGCTTCCGTCGCGGAAAAATTCGTTATGCACATCATGGGTATGACGCCAGTCGACTGTGCCGCCCGGATCGTCGGGATGTCATCTATGACTTCTAAGCTGCCATCTTGCCTCATTCTATAACCAAATGGACTTACGTAGGTCAAATCGTGGGCTACTTCACGTACCTGCTCCGCACCGGCTTGCCCGTAAACGTTTGTAAAACCATTTACTTCAATGATGGGTTTTGGTTTCTGTGGAATCCTTATTATCCTTCCGATATGGATAGTGGACGGATCTGTAATCCTGTTCATCTGCATAATGGCCTGAACTGTCGTTCCATAACGTCTCGCTATATCATAAAGGGTATCTCGTTCCCTTACGGTATGATAAATAACCGGGATGGTTAGTCTCTGCCCTGGATAGATAGCGGAAGGATTTGTGATGGTATTCGATTGCATGATTTCCTGTACCGTAATTCCAAACTGATTTGCGATATTATTTAGAGTATCCCCTTGCTGAACCCTGTACTGAAGATAAGGTTCAGGAATCAAAAGAGCTAGGCCAATCACCAGCTTATCTGGATTTTCAAGGCCATTGACCCGAACAATTCGGTTGGTACTGACACCATATTGCTGGGAAATTCCCCACAAAGAATCCCCCCTATTCACCACATGGATTTTCACATGCACTGCCCCGCTTTCCTTCAAAATATTCCCTTCATTTTATTCCCTGGATAGCCCTAATATGTTTTTTTGCGTTCAACATTCCAGTATTCTTAGTTTTTGGTAAACAAATCCCCCAAAGACAGGGGCATTGCCAAAACCGTACCTATAACGGTGACCAAGTAGAAGCTGGGTCCATTCTATTAGTACGACAAAGAGCTGTTACATGCAAAATTGGTGATCATTAATTGGGTAATTGAGAGGTAGGCGCTGCAAACCATGCGAAATACCGGGGATGCTTAATTTATTTTGGAATCTGCTTAGACCTATTACAATGAGGAAAAATAAATGAATAATTTTTGGCTATATAATAATGATTTGATTTCGGAAAACCGCTCCCTTTCCGCCGACTGTCTGCAAAGCCTCATCAAAATAAGTGCCTGCGGTGTCTCGGCTAGCCAGTTATTCGGCAGGAGTATCGCAAATTTCTTCAATCCAATGAAAAAGACCACCTTATAGCGGTCTTTTTGATTTCTATATTTCCCCATTCATCCAGGTTTCAATATGGCATCCTCGATTAAACTTCTGAATTCCTTGTACATATTTATTTCTTTATGAACTCTGATTCCAAACGATTGTTAACGTTGTTATAAAAATCCGGTAATTCCTCAAGTGCATTTCGAAAAGTTAATAGGATCTTATCAATTCCAATTGCTTGAAGTTCCTGAATTTTATTTACAACTGATTCGTAACTGCCAATCAACCCTGTCCTGAATCCTTCATTATTAGCAACAAAATCACTAATAGAGGATGCATTTTTCCACATTCCTTTCGTATCTTTACGGTTTTTGAACTGTGCTATCGCAGTATCATCTGCATGTTCGATAATATACCGATATTCGCTTCTTGCCTCCTCATCCGTTTTTCTGGCAATGACAAAAGCATTAACAGCAAATTTCACTTCACGACCATGATTTTGTGCTACAGCATTTACATAATTCATTTGTTCTTTCAACTCTTCTATGGAAGCTCCATTCATAAAGTAATAATCGGATAATTCCCCGGCCATCTCTTGGGAATCTTGGGAATTACCGCCTTGATAGATTGCTGGATATGGTTTTTGAATCGGTTTCGGTGCCAATATTGCATTCTTTATTTGATAATAATCCCCTTGAAAAGAAAAATTATCAGTCGTCCACAATCCTTTTAAAACCTCTAGGTATTCCCTTGAACGTTTATACCGCTCTTCATGCTTAATCCATTCTATCCCAAACATTTCTTGCTCTTCTTTAAACCAACCGCTGACCAAATTTATGTGGAATCTCCCGTTTGATATAATGTCGATGCTTGAACTTACTTTTGCGAGGGTTGCAGGGTGAATGAAGCCCGGTAAAACCGCAGCAATAAAATGAACGTTTTCGGTATCCCCTGCCAAAGCGGTAATTACTGATAAGGGATCAAGTTGACCTCTATCCGTCGAGCTACCTCCAATACTGCCAACATAGCGAATGGCATAAAGGATGGAATCCACTTGTAGCTGGTCTGCCATTTTTGCGAGTTTACGATTATATTCCATACTTCCATCCGTATTTTGTTCTACGTTTGCCCGCAAGAAACCACCTGATAAATTAGCCCCCCAGATTGAAAATTTCATATCCTTCCCTCCTTAGTTTTCAGTAACTTCCTGCTCATAAAACCTTTTCTCCAAATAATGGCCGTACTGCTTGCCCAAATCTTTCTGCCTCCTCTAAATGAGGAAAACCGGATAGGATAAAATGCTTGACGCCAATATCGATATATTCTTGCAGGCCTTCCCTTACTTGTTCAGGGGTGCCTACAATGGCTGTACCTGCTCCTTTCCTGATTTTCCCGATTCCCGACCAACCATATCTTCCAAAACGCTCATTGTTCCTTGTTAATTCATTCATCCGTTTTTGGGCCACTGAATCCGTCGTTTCATAGTAATGATTCATATTACTCAGAGTTTCCCTGTCAGCCTTACTTATTATTTTTGCGGCTGCCTCCCATGCTTCACTTTCCTCATCCCGAACGACCACATGAATCCTGACACCATATTCCAATTGCCTTCCATACTTCTTCGCCCTTTGTTTGACATCATTGATTTGTTGTTCAATTTGCTGGGCTGGTTCTCCCCATTGCAAATAAACATCGGCAGATTTCGCTGCAATTTCCTTTGCTGCATCAGATGAACCTCCAAAATAAATCGGAATATTTGGACTTTGGTGAATGCTTGGATTCAATACTCCATCACTGATCGTAAAATATTCTCCTATATGATTAACCTTCTCTTCCGTCCATGATTTTTGTATGACTTCAAGGAATTCACCTGTTCTGGCATATCGCTCATTATGCTCAACGAAGTCACCATCCTGCCCCAATTCTTTTGCCGAACCTCCAGTCACTACATTGACAAGCATTCTCCCTTCCGAGAATTGATCAAGGGTCGCGGCCATTTTAGCCGCAACCGTCGGAGCGATGAATCCTGGGCGAAAAGCGATTAACGGCTTAATTATTCTCGTATGATGAATGATGGCCGAACCCACTATCCATGAGTCTAGATAAGGTATGCCCGTAGGAATTAATATCCCTTCAAAACCGGCCTTTTCAGCTGCTTTCGCAACGCTTATTATATAATCCAAAGTAGGCTTCCTCTGCGGCTCGTTTAGGCCTAAGTATTCACCATCACCATTTGTAGGTACATACCAGTAAAAATGCACAGACATTATAGGACCCCCTTATTTTAAAACCTCATAAGCATAATCAACGAGTTCTTGCTTATTTTTATAATTATTGTACTGGGCTGCATACGTTCTGACAGGATCGCCGGAATAAAATCTCTCATATAATTCATGTCTTGATGCAAGCGGGCTCCCCAATAGATCCCACGTTAATTTAATTAATCGTGTCCTATCTTCTGCAGATGTCTCTGTACCCTGGTAATATTCTTTTAACAAAGGACCTATGGGACCTTCCAATTCTTTTATGCTGGATGGGACCTGCAATAGCCCCCCTGCCCCAATCTGCTGGAGGATTTCCAACGCTCTTGGGTAGAATCGAGTTCCCAGATTCCTTGCTGTCGCTAAGAAATCTTGATTAGGAAGCAGGATGCCGTTATACATTTTTGCTTTATATTCTGAAGCGAGCAGTAATGCTTTAATGGTTTCTAGCTGTATGATCAATTCTGCAAGCTTCTCTTTCACATGCAGAAATTGTGTTGCCCCAGCCGTTTCCGCTAATTCGTTCCCGATTGCTACGACACTTTCCAGTTTGCTGACCAGTCTCACTACTGTTTGATGCTGGCTAAGCAGTGATGAAGGGGCATCACAACGAAGCTTCCATGCAAATTCCGGATCCTCATGAACCAGCACTCGCTCCCAAGGGATGAATACATCATCAAAAATCAGGACTGCATCCATTTCGTCAAAACGTGCACTTAACGGGTGATCCTCCTCCCGTTTATCGGCAAATGACTCCCTGCAAACAATATGCAAGCCTTTGGCATTGACAGGCACAAAGAAAACATTGGCGAATTCACGTTCATTTTCTCCTTTCTTGTGATAGGAAAAGATTAAAATTTCATCAACATATGGAGCTGCTGTCGCAATCATTTTCGCACCGCGAACATAGATCCCTTCACTATCTTTACGGCTGATATGTAAAATCCCCGGTTTCTTTTCCCCTGCTGTTTTTGAACGATCCTTTTGTGGATCATGCCCTGCTACTGTTGACAATAAATCAAGATTACGGGATTGATAGTAATAGCTTTCTATTTTTTCAGAAAAACCTGGATGTACATCTTCATACTCTGAACGGTTTGCAAACCAACCAGTAAATATGGAACGGGAATATTCAGATAGACGGCTCATGACTCCAAAAGTCTGATCGGCCCAATGCTGGTACGCCAAACGTTTTTTTTCCAGATCCTTATGTGTCCTGGGAACGAGAAATGATAGGTTCGCATCAAGTCCTTCCTCCGTTTGGTATGTCAGCAAGGATTTACTGTCTGCTTTTGTTTGTAAATCCAACAATGATTGTATCGTATGGACCGTTCCCTTAAATGCAGGGTGTTCGTCTAAGTTTTTGACAATATCCCCATCTAGCCAAATATTTCTGCCATCATTAAGTCGTTGAAGATAGCGATTGTTTTCGATCATCACGATTCCCCTTTCCATTTACCCCCTCCAAAAAATGGTGGAGTTTTCGTTTTAATGGCTCTTTATCATAGGTTTCATACTGCAAAGCGAAGGTTCGAATGGGATCGCCGGTATACAGCCTTTCATACAGATCATGCCTCGATCCCAGTGTGCTTCCAATCAGTTCCCATCCTATTTGAAATAAAGAAGTTTTAGTGACGGCATCAACATTCGCTCCTCTAAAATACTTTTCTAATAATGGAATGAGATCGTTGCTGTCCTCTATCGTTGTTGAAGGGAGCTGGATAAAACCGCCCGCCCCGATTTGTTTTAAAATCTCAATCGCTCTTGGATAATGGCGGGTTCCAAGATTTCGTGCCGTTTGCAAAGGTACGAGAGCAGGCAGATAAACGCCCTTTTCGTTATGTGAACCTTGAACCTCTGAAGCAATAAGCAACGCTTCTATACTATCGATTTGGGTATATAGTTCACCAAGCTTTTCCTTCACTTGTAAGAACTGATCAACACCAATCGATTGAGCGATAGCCGTAGCCACCCCCGTTACGAATTGAAGCTTCGTAAGCAAGCGAACGACCGTCTGATGATGGGCGAGACAGTTTAATTGCTGGTGCCGCTGAGCTTCAAACACTCCTTCTACGGATCCCCTAATCATTACGCGTTCCCACGGAATCAACACATCATCAAAAATTAAAACAGCGTCCATTTCATCAAATTGTGCACTTAATGGATGTTTCTTTTGGTCTTTTGAAGCGAATGATTCACGACAGACAATTTGCAGGCCAGGAAGATTCAAAGGGATAATGCACATATTGGCATGCTCCGTTTTATCAGGAGTCAGCTTTTGATGCGGCATGATGATGACATCATGTGCATACGGGGAAGCGGTAGCTATCATTTTAGCCCCTCTAACAACGATTCCTTCTTCCGTTTCCCTTATGACTTTCAATAAAGCATCTTCCTGTTCATCACTTGGCTTGGACCGATCGATCTGAGGATCAAGAATGGCCTGGATCACAATACGCCGTTCATCCCTAGCCTGTTCATAGTATGCAGTGATTTTTTCGGAAAATCCTGAATCATACTGGTTAAAGAAATCCCTATCAATGAAATATGCTGTGACCATCGAATTCGCATAGTCGGATAATCGGCTCATCACTCCGTAGGTTTTCCGCGACCATAACTCAAAAGCCTTTCTTCTTGAAATCAGTTCTTCCAAATCTTTAGGAATGAGAAAAGATTTATGAACATATTCCTTTGTTTTTGGACTTTCATACCCGACAATCTTTTGTTCTTCAGGTGAATCCAGCATTTCCAACAAATTTGTTAAAGTTTTCAAAGTGCCTGTGAAAGCCTGATGGGCATATAGATCGTCTATTTTCTTTCCATCAAGCCAAACATTTCTTCCATCTTTCAAACTTTCGGCAAGCCGGCTTCTCTTATTCATTAAGTTCCCAACTCCTCCCTGGAAAACACAAAAGCCCTTGAAGGAGTATGAAACTGACTCCTAACAAGGGCTCTCGGTTGTCCGATAAGCTATTTTTTTATGTTCACTATCATAATCCGATAAATTCAATTGGTCAAGTGTGTTTTTTGGTTCCCACCCATAAATATCCATAAAAATTAACACTTGATAAATTATCCATACTCTTGTTATAGTTTAATTATTCCAATTGGAAAACTATACTATGCAAGCCTACCGGATAACCGGCGGCATGAACAAAACTTGTTCATGCTTTTTTTTATTCCTAAAAAAAGAATGAACCCTATACAAAAAAAGAAAAGAGGAATTCCATGAGAAATTCATTTCTGTTCATCATCATGTCTCTATTATTCGTCATGTTGCTTTCAGCTTGCAACAGCAACGGCAGTGAAAAAGCAGCGAGTGAGGGTGAAGCTAAGAAAGAAATTATTTTCGGCTTCACTCCAGGTCCTTATAGTGACCAAGTGAAAAAAGGCATAGAACCTTATTTGAAAAATAAAGGATATGCCGTTAAATACGTGGAAATCAGTGACCCAAACCAACCAAACTTTGCTTTGGCCGAAGGCTCCATCGATGTAAATGTATTTCAGCATACTGCTTTTTTCAAGAATTTCATCAATGAAAATAAACTGGAGCTTACCGAAACCATTAAAGTCCCCACAGCACCTATGGGCTTATATTCCGATAAGCATGACAGCAAGGATGAATTGAAGGATGGGCAAAAGGTGGCAATCCCGAATGATCCAGCTAACGTGGCAAGAGCATTAAGAATGCTTGAACAAATAGGGTGGCTTCAATTTAAAAAAGGATACGATCCCTTGACTGTCTCCAAAAAAGATATCATCGATCAAAAAGTGAACTTTTCATTTGTTGAGGTGGAACAGGCTCAAGTTCCCCGAATCTTACCTGATGTAGATTATGCGGTAGCCAATGGGTATACCATCTTGGTATCCGACCGGAAACTATCTTCTGCCCTTTATTTAGAGGATCCCCCATTTGAATATCAAAATTTTGTGGCAGTAAGAACCGAAGATAAGAACAAACGATTCGTGAAGGAAATCATTAACGCCTACCACTCCCCTGAATTTCAAAAAGCGATTGAAAGCAATACAGAATTTGAAGGATTTCACCGACCTGATTATTTTAAATGAATGGATATAAACGCTTTAAGATTGGGAGGTTCGAGAATGATAACATTTAAAAATGCAGGTAAAACATTTACTGTAAAAAACGAATTATTCACTGCCGTTTCCAATGTAAATCTGGATATTAAGGAGAATGAAATATATGGGATCATCGGTTTTAGCGGTGCAGGTAAATCGACTTTACTGCGCATGGGTAACCTATTAGAAAAGCCTACGGAAGGTACGATAGCAATAAATGATTCTATCCTTAGTGATTTATCTGGCAAACGGCTTCGAGAAGCACGCAACAAAATCGGGATGATATTTCAACATTTCAACCTCTTGGCAAATCGAACGGTACAAGGAAATGTTAGCCTCGCATTGGAACTTGCCAATGTACCAAAACATGAGCGAGCCAAAATTATAGCTGAATCCCTGCAAATCGTTGATTTATCTGATAAAGCCAATCATTATCCCGCGCAGCTCTCTGGCGGACAAAAGCAAAGAGTCGCTATCGCCCGTGCCATAAGCACAAGACCTAATGTATTGCTATGTGATGAGCCCACCTCTTCACTTGATCCGCAAACCACTCAATCCATCCTGGCCTATCTAAAAAAAATAAACGAAACCTATGGTGTGACCATCCTGATCGTGACTCATGAAATGGATGTAATTCGAAGGTTAGCAAATAGGGTGGCGGTCATGGAAAAGGGGAGAATCATGGAGGAATTGAACTTAGCGGATAATAGAACCATACCTACAACGAAAATCGGTAAAATTCTATTAAAACATGAATCTGAAGAGGTGAAGGTAAGTGTTTGATAATATCATTTCCTTACTTCCTGAAATTTATTTAGGTGCAGGCCAAACATTTTTAATGGTGGGAATAGCGATATTGGCAGCTATCTTATTGGGCCTCCCACTTGGTTTCATTACATTTTTAACTTCAAAGGAGCAATTACTCGAACAGACTATCTTAAATAACGTTTTAAACGCAATGATCAACACGGTCCGTTCCTTCCCATTCATCATTTTACTCATTGCTCTTATTCCATTTACAAGAACGATATTGGGAACTTCTGTAGGACCGCTGGCCGCCTCCATCCCATTATCGATAGCTGCAATTCCTTTTTTAGCTCGGCTTGTTGAACAATCTTTACGTGAGGTGCCAAAGGGAACAATTGAGGCAGCTGTTGCTATGGGTGGATCCCCCTTCCAGATCATTTTCAAAGTATTATTATTAGAAGCGCGTTCCGGTCTCCTGTTAGGACTAACTGTTACTGCCGTTTCTTTCATATCCTACTCGGCTATTGCCGGGGTCGTGGGCGGCGGGGGAATTGGCGACTTGGCCATTCGTTATGGATACTACCGTTTTCAGACTGACATCATGATAACAACCGTATTCCTTCTCATCATCATTGTTCAATCCGTCCAATTCGCCGGAAATTACCTTTCTGCTAAGCTTGATAAAAGGTGAACGCATTCATAGCCTTTCCTGGTGAGAAATCCAATGAAAGGCTATGACTCTTTCTTTAAATCTGCTTGTATGGAAAAAGCCTCCCTAAAAAGTATTGCCCGTAACATATTTTCCACAAACCACCCTTGGTTATCTTTATTAATCTGCAAAACAACCTTCACATCAAATTCAATTAAAGAGAATGTTTTTCTATCTTTATCACCACACAACACCACAAGGTGCACACCCACATTTTACCTCATTTCAGACTCCTAAGCGACGGAAATTAATCCTCGTACCTCTCAAAAGGTGAGCTAAACGCATTACAAAGAGTAATAAAGGCCTTGAATCACCTGTTTTAAATCATAGTTACCTCGACCAAATGAAATTTTGATATGATATAATTATAGAAGATTTATTGTGCTTTTAGGAGGTGAAAGAATGACGATCAGCAGCATCATATTGGTGGTGGCGGCAGTCTTTATCGGCGCCTTGATGCGGACGATGTTCGGGTTCGGTGAAGCGATTGTCAGCATGCCTCTGCTTGCCTTACTTCACATTCCGCTTAATACTTCGGTTTCCCTGATTGGATTGGCTGGTCTTACCGTCGCTTCACTAACCGTCGTTAGCGGATGGCGGCATATCGAACGCTCCGCATTAATCAGACTGGCAGCTTCAACGGTCATTGGCATACCAGCCGGCCTGGCTTTGCTCCATTACGCACCTTCTTTGATCATCACTTCTGCACTCGGTGTTTTTTTGATTGCATATGGAGGATATTCTCTTCTAAAGCAAAAACTTTTTCAGACTGTGGATAAACCATTACTTAACTCGAAGGGCTGGGTATGGCCGTTCGGTTTTGCCTCTGGTGCCCTTGGCAGCGCCTATAACCTTAACGGGGTGCCGGTCGTCGTCTATGGAACTTTGCGAAGATGGGACCCAGAGCGATTCCGCGGAACATTGCAAGCCCATTTCCTGATATCCGGAATCCTGGTCGTGACAGGTCATGCGCTAGGCGGACTTTGGACAGCCGATTCACTTATTCTTTACGCTTATTCCATTCCAGCCATATTACTTGCGACAGGTCTCGGAATCTTCATGAATAAGCGAATTCCCGCGAAGAAATTCGAAAGTTATTTATTCTTCATCATCATTGCACTAGGTGTACTATTATTGATTCCCCATGACTGATAACCAATAAAAGCCTGATTTCCCTTTGAAACAAAGGAATCATGCTTTAGTCAGAAGACAATTTGGCAATAATAATAGAATCATAGTCGAACCATCAACCGCGGATATCCCGTTTGTTATATCCGAAAAAGCCTGCAGCCAATAATAAGATAGCTATGATTGTAAGCATGGATACTTTCATGAAGTCCATATCTTCAACAGGAAGCTTCGGAATATGGCCAAATGGCGTTAGTTTTCCCATCCATTCCGGGAATTGAAGCATTCCGCCTAAATAAACGACTAAGATTGAGTAGGTCAAGTAAAGCCAAGTCAAGCCGGATAATTTTGGTGCATATCCAATAAACAGCACGGCAATACCAATCATGATCCACATCGCAGGCAGGTAGACCATCGCTGCACTGAATATAGTGCCGAAAGCAACCCCTTCATCCATCACTGAATTCCCGACGACCCAAAGGCCGATGTCAGCAAGCGCAAGCATTAGAAAACCGCCAATGACGGAGATGATAAGATAGCTGCCCATAAGCCTTGTACGGGATACAGCACGGCTCAATAAATGTTCAGTATGGTTCTTTTTTTCTTCCCCTTTAAGCTTTAACATCGCCATTAGAGGCGGGATGGTGCATATCATGGCGATGACTGACATCAACATTGTCAAGAATTGTTCTGTCAGCGAATAGCCTTTCACTGGCGTCAATAGTTCGGCCATCATTTCATTTTTTGTAAAAAAGGATTCCAAATCACCTAAAACGGAACCGTAAGATGCACCCAAAATGAACATCCCGGCTGCCCAGGCGATCAATCCTGTACGCTGCAGCCTTAGCGCGAGCCCCAGCGGACTTTTTAAAAACGATGAAGCATATTTCCGGCCGGGCCTAGCCGGAATGAATCCAGCTTCCAAATCACGGATGGCATTCAAATATAGGGATAAGGCAACCAAAATGATTGCCGCACCGATCGTAAGGATGATTGGCCACCAATAATTATTCACATATACTTCTGAACTTAACACCCAACCCAATGGTGAAAACAAGGAAAGTGTTTCATTGCTGACATCCCCTATCGCCCGAATAAGATAGGAGAGAAGCAATATAGTGATGGAGTAACCGATCGTACCTCGAGCACTCTCGGTAAGCTGGGCAAATAATGCCGTTATTGCCGAGAAGAAAATACCGGTTGCCCCTAAAGCAGCTCCATACATAAGGGAACCTTCCAAATCCATGCTTTCTATCCCCAGAGCATACAATCCGAAACCCATTATTAACGCAATCAATGCATTCGTTCCAAACGATACGGAAATGGTTGCATATAAATTAGCCAATCGTCCAGCCGGCAAAGAACGGATCATTTCGATACGGCCGTCCTCTTCATCTGCGCGTGTATGGCGTGTAACGAGTAAAATACTCATTATTCCCACGGCCATAGCGGTTAACAGTAACATTTGATGCGCCATCATCGCTCCGTTTGTATAGTCATCCAGGCCATAACCTTTCCCCACCATCGCTGTCATTGCAGGGTTCTTCATCGTTTCTGCAATGGTTTGCCTTTCTAGCCCAGTCGGGTACAGATCGGTGAATGCCATCGCAACCATAAAGGAAAGCACGGATAAGGAAATGATCCAAACAGGTATCCGAATCCGATCCTGCCGTACGATGAATCGGGAGAGTCTTCCAGTATTATGATAGGACTGGTTCGCCATTATAACGCACCTCCCGCACCAGAATCACAAGTATTCCTTACACCTTCATAATGGCTCATGAATAAATCTTCCAATGTAGGCGGCGCGCTTTCCAATTTCACAATGCCAAACTGGCTTATATACTTCATGACATTATCCAATTCACCTGTATCCACTTGAAATGAAAGTGCCTGGTCTTTCATCACGATATCCCGAACACCGTTTACATTCCCTAAAGCAGGGATAGGCTGCTTCGTTTCGACAAGCAAGCTTGTTCTCGTTAAATGACGTAACTCATCCAATGTTCCCGTTTCAATGATTTGCCCTTGCCGAATGATGCCCACTCTATCGCATAACCTTTCCACTTCAGAAAGAATGTGGCTGGAAAGCAATATACTTTTTCCTTCATTTTTCGCGTCCATCACACATTCCTGGAAAACCCTTTCCATCAATGGATCTAGACCTGATGTTGGTTCATCCAATATATAAAGGTCGGCATCAGATGAGAAAGCAGCAATCAAAGCAACCTTTTGCCTGTTACCCTTTGAATATGTTCCACATTTCTTGGAGGGATCCAGATCGAATTTTTTTATTAGTTCTTCGCGTCTGCTTTTATTGTTCGTCCCGCGCAATTCAACAAATAGATCAATAACTTCCCCGCCTGTTAAGTTGGGCCATAGGTTCACATCTCCCGGTACATACGCGATTCGCTTGTGAATTTCAACCGCATCTTTCCATGCATCCCTGCCAAAAATCTTCGCTTCCCCATCCGTGGCCTTTAAAATCCCGAGCAGCACACGGATCGTTGTTGATTTTCCAGCACCATTGGGACCGATGAACCCAAATACCTCCCCTTTATTCACTTCAATGTTCACACCATTTAAAGCAGTGAACTTTCCAAACTTTTTCGTTAGATTAGTTGTTTTCAATACTGACATTCCTTATCCACCTCTTCCTCATTGAAAAAAATATGAAATATCTTAACTGATTTAGTTCATAATATACATAAGAAGAATTCCTGACAATAGTTTATGAACTAATTTTATTGTTCTATTACATATTTTTAATTAAACTTAGGTTGAGGTGAAACAAATGGACGGATTTCAACGACGCAGGGAACAAAAAAAATTGAATATATTAGAGGCTGCCTTAGCTTTATTCATGGAGTATGGTGTCCAAAAGATTTCGATTGGGGAAATAGCAAAAAAAGCAAATGTATCTCAAGTAACGATATATAATTACTTCGAAAGCAAACATAATCTAATTCATGAGGTTTTTGTTTATTATACAGATAAGGCCTTGGATGAATTTGAACAAATACTGGCCAGCAACATCGCCTTCCCTGAAAAAATAAAACAGCTCATGTTCACGAAGAATGAAACAGCCAAACAAATTCATGAAGATTTTTATCAATATTTAATGAAGGAATATACTTCCGGAATCAATTATATGGAAAAAATATATACAGAAAAGGCCCTGCCCCGCTTTATCGATCTGTTTAACCAGGGGAAGGAACAAGGATATGTTGATCCGAACTTATCTAATGAAGCGATTTTATTTTATATAAAGGCAATGAATGAATATATCCAACGGGAAGAGGTTTATCAAAGCATCCTGCCTTTGACTGAGGATATTATGAAGATTTTGTTTTATGGGATTGTTGGGGAAAAAGAGAAATGAATTTAAGAAAACACGGTGTGAATCGATATCTCCCATTCACACCGTATAATCTTATTCAAGAATTTCCTGCACTTTTTAAGTCAATGTTAATAATTTGGCTGAAGTGTAATTATATTTCTCGATTGATAAATCAAAAACGGCTCCCGCTTTTAAAAAGACCGTACTTTCAACTATTAATGTCGGATCCCCTGGCTGCAAGTCCAAAAGCCTGGCATCATCGTCGTTAAGTTTTTCACACGAAATGATTTTATCCGCAAAACCGATATTCAACTTCAAATCCTCGACGATATATTCATAAATGGAACCATTTGCAATTTCTTTATTTATGATGGGAATGATGTCTTTATTGAAAAAGGACTCTTCTATTACAATGGGTTGACCATTTAAATATCTAACCCTTTTCAGGTTATAGATTTTGGTTTTTACCTGGCATTTCATTCGTTTGGCCAATTTTTCATCGGCTTCTATTAATTCTAACTTCAACACTTTACTTTTCATTTCATCATTAGGAAAAACTTTGGTTAAGCCACCCATATCCCTCATCGAAATGCAGCCCGGTCTGGTAAATTCCCTAAGGAATATGCCGCTGCCTTGAACTTGATAGATATACCCCTGCTCAACCAATATGTTGATTGCTTTTCTAATGGTGTTCCTGCTCACATCGAACTTCTTCATCAACTCTTCTTCAGTTGGCAACTTAGTATTTAATGTATATTTTCCATCTAATATTTCCTTCTCCATTTGTTCTACGACCATTCTATACTTTACAACCATATTTCCATATACCTTCCTCTATACATAATGATTTAGAACAATAATTTACACTGAATGCTAGGTTTTCTTTACAATAGTTTATTTTATAACAATTGTAAAGAATCCTCTGTTTCTTTCAGACTGCAGAGAAATCCGAATTGGTCTGCAGTTTTTTCTAGAAAACATTCCAGCTGATTCCAGAAATCCGCTCCCTTTCCGCCGACTGTCTGCCAAGCCTCCTCGGCACGAGCGCCTGCGGGGTCTCGGCTAGCCAGTTTTTCGGCAGGAGTGTCTCATATTTCTTCCATCCAAGAAAGATTACAGGTGAAAAACTTAAAGGATAAACAGTCTAAAACTTGGTTCCGAATAGATCAGCCTGCAGTTTTTTATTAACATTCCAGCTGATTCCAGAAATCCACTCCCTTTCCGCCGACTGTCTGCCAAGCCTCCTCGGCACGAGCGCCTGCGGGGTCTCGGCTAGCCAGTTTTTCGGCAGGAGTGTCGCATATTTCTTCCATCCAAGAAGGATTACAGGTGAAAAACTTAAAGGATAAACAGTCTAAAACTTGGTTCCGAATAGCAGCCTGCAGTTTTTTATTAACATTCCAGCTGATTTCAGAAATCAGCTCCCTTTCCACCGACTGTCTGCCAAGCCGCATCAAAGCGAGTGCCTGAAGTGGAAATCAACGTTCCCATTTTACAAACCCACAAAAAAAAGACTGTCGGCAAACAAATATTATCTAGTTTGTGGACAATAGGGTTCTATCTAAATAAAACAAAGTTGATTGGAACGTAAGGTACGAGACTCCTGCAGGAATAGCGTAGCATGGGAACCCCGCAGGCGCGCCGAGGAGGCTCCCGCCCGCTCGCGGAAAGCTAGCGCCTGGAGTGGAAATCAACGGTTAGATTTACTACACTCAAAAAAGAGACATCCAATCAATTATAGGATGTCTCCAAATCTATTGAATATCATTTTGCCGTTGCCCCAAACATTGTTTATAGGTCCTTCATCCGCTTTAATGTATAAACAAAATATTCCCAGTTGTTTATGGTCGAAGGGATGCTTAAGTGTTCTTCAGGTGTATGTACGGCAAACATATCCGGTCCGATCGAGACTGTATCCAAACCTGGTATCTTATCTATGAATACCCCACATTCGATCCCTGCATGCACAGCGATGATTTCAATTTCTTCATGATATTTTTCTTTGTATGTCTCTTCAAATAATTTCTTGAGTTTCGAATCAGGATTATAGGGCCATTCCGGATAATCCGCGTCAACCAATAGTTCGCACCCAAGCATGCCGGCAATGGCCTTTGCCTGTATGACCATATTATATTTGATGCTTTTGACCGAACTCCTGATTTCACTTTCGAATATCATTTCCGCTTCATTTGTTGTAACGACCCCTAGATTCGTCGAACTTTCGACTAACCCTTCTATTCCCATGCTCATTCCTTGAACACCATGCGGGATTATCAGTAATGAGGTAATGGCTTTAGTCACCGTCTCTTTGGAAAAAACGTTTGAAGACATCGTTTCGATTTTTTCAAACTTAATCGATATCTCAGGGTCGGAAGATTGCAGTTCATTTTTAAAAGTATCCTCCCATTTCTGGAGTCTCTCCTGTATCTTTTGAACATCTTCTACAGAAATCAATACAGTCGCTTCCGCTTCACGAGGGATTGCATTCCCCTTCAGGCCCCCGTTCATTTGCTGAATGCAGCAAGGAAATTCTGTCGTCAATTCATGTAATACTCTTCCCAAAAGTTTATTGGAGTTCCCTCTTTCCTTATGTATGGACATACCGGAGTGTCCGCCCTTCAACCCTTTAATCCTGATGTTATAAGATACAGCATCAACAATGGATGCCGATTCCCATCCGATTGGCAGGACCTGTCGCACGCGTATTCCTCCAGCAGAGCTAACCAGCAGCTTCCCATCTTCCTCAGAATCGATATTGATCATCATTTTCCCCTTGAAGTGAGCAGGATCCACGGCAAGTGCACCGTTCATTGTCGTTTCTTCTTCAGTCGTTATGACTATTTCAAGAGCGGGATGCGGAATATCATTGGCATCCAATAATGCCAATGCATAAGCAACGGCAATTCCATTATCCGCCCCCAATGTTGTATCCGTTGCATATAACATATCTCCCACAATCCTTAATTGAAGCCGATCTTTCTCAAAATCATGAAGCGTTCCCTTGTTCTTTTCGCAAACCATATCCATATGCCCCTGGATAATGACTGTAGGTGCACTCTCATATCCAATTGTGGCAGGCTTTTTGATCACCACATTCAGCGCCTCATCCTGGATCACCTCCAGGTTCCTATCCTTAGCGAAGCGAACCAGATAGTCACTGATCGCTTTTTCATTCGCCGATCCTCTCGGGATTTTGGAAATCGCTGCAAAATAATGAAACACCGGATGGCTCGATAATTCTTCTAACGTGCTATACATGGAAATACACCCTTTCTTTAAATATATTGATACTGCCTTTCATCCTTTAACTTTTCCAGAGAGCACCACGACTTTCTTGAACAAAGGATACAGAAGGTACCCTATGTAAACACCAATCATATTCAAGGTGAGGTCATCGACATCCAAACTTCCACGCCGAAAAACAAACTGACAGATTTCGATGCCCGAAATCGAAAGTAATGGATAAATGAATTTCCTTTTAGCGGAGAGCTCTTGCCCTTCCCTGGACAACAAATACAGACCGAATGGAATGAACAGTCCCACATTGGCGCTAAGGTTATAAAATGACACAAACCCGTTCGTTTCGTTCGATAAATAGGAAAGAATCGTAGAAAAAGGAATCAAATTATATGAATATACCTGCCCTTCTGGCCGAAAGAACAGCAAAACCATTAATGATAAACTGTAGCCAAACAATACTGCCTGCCACAAAAGACGCGGAACCCTGACCGTTTCACCTCGAAAATAAAGAACCGCAAACGAAACGAAAAGAAGGATACAAAACCAGACAACCATGATCACTAAAGGATTCAAATAGAGTAGAAGCTGAAGGAATAAAGGCAAACCGCACAAAAACAATGCTTGCGACAGCAAAAGGGAAAGCATGACCGATTTTAGAGACATATAACTCCCCCCCTTCTATTTATTTCCAAATCATTGCATATCCTTATATCCTAGGACAACTTTAACAGTCCGTCAACAAACTGCATAAACCTGTCGGTAGAAAACCGTCGAGGGGACGCCTTTTCGAATAAATCAACCGATGGGAAGGATAATTCGGCATTCTTACAGTAAACAAAAAGCCGGTTCCCCATGTACGGGAATCCGGCTTCTTTTGTAAGTTATTAATTTCATAGTGCACGGTATTTTTTTAAGCTAATGATATTGATGGTGATAAAAACGATGGCAAAGGCCAGGAGAATGAGCAGATCCAGTAAGACCTCATTGAACGTGAAACCTTTGTACATAATGCCATTCATGGCATCCGATGCGTAATAGAGAGGCATGACCTTGCCGATTTTTTGGAGCCAGTCTGACATGCCATCCAATGGGAAAATCCCTGTAAAGAAGACTTGCGGCACGATGACCAACGGAATGAATTGCACCATTTGGAATTCGGATGTCGCGAAACTCGATAGTAATGTACCAAGCGATAATGCAACGAGCGCGACCAGTATATTCGTCAGTAAAACGAGCCAAATGGAGCCAACAAGGACGATATCCAATACATTGACCGCATATAGTACGACAATTATGGTTTGAATTAGAGCAAATAAGCCATATCCGATCACATAGCCCGCTACGATTTCGTATCTTTTAATCGGGGTGGCAAGCAGCCGTTCCAACGTACCACTTGTACGCTCCTTCAAAAGTGCAATTCCCGCTATTAAAAATACAAAGAAGAATACGAAAAAGCTGACGAGCATCGGACTGAAGGTATCAAACCCCTTTGTGTTGGCATCTCCGTAAACATATTGCTCCTCAATTGAAGGAGTGATTTTTTCATTCCCTTGCAAGCCCTGCATCATCTGCATTTGAACGGCCTTTGCCCGGGTCGGTTCGTCGTTCAAAAGTGTGAGTTCCATTTTGCCATTTTCAACATGCAGCCAGCCATCCGTATCCTTTTCAATCATCTTTTCCTGTGAGAATTCCTCAGCATCCGTCACTTGAAAATCCGCTTTTTTCAATGCTTTAACGATCGTTTCATCACTGCCTGTAACAACGATTTTCAAAGCACTCGCCTCTGTATCGAAAATAAAATACATGAGCGTTAAGATGAGCAATGGAGCCAGGAAAAATAAAGCGAGCGTCCTTCGATCCCGGCGCATCTGCTGGGTAATGCGAGTTACAAGAGAGGCAATTCTCATTTTAGGCCGCCTCCAATCCTTAAAAAAACATCATCAAGCGTTTCCGCGGCAAATTGAGTTTTTAAAGCTGCAGGGGTTCCTGCCGCGATGATTTCACCTTCACGCAGCATCGCCAGTTTATCGCATCGCTCCGCTTCATCCATCACATGCGTCGTGATGATGATCGTCTTATCATCTTCATTCCTTAAACGCTCAAGTTCCTCCCAAATCGATTGTTTCAGCAAAGGGTCTATTCCTACTGTCGGTTCATCCAATATGAGAATATCCGGATTTTGGATGAGTGCAACCGCAAGTGAAAGACGGCGTTTCATCCCCCCTGAATAATGGGCAACCCGAACGTTCAAATCATTCGTCAGCTGTACGATTTCAGCTGCATATTGGATGCGTTCCCTTCGTTCCTTTTTCGAAAAACGGTATAGCTTCGCAAAAAATTCGAGGTTTTCAGCTCCCGTCAGTTCTGTATATAAAGCATCGGACTGTGCCATATAGCCAACATCCATTAACAGTGCTTCATTTGGCACTTCATGATCCAGAACCGTGACTTTACCCGCATCGGGCTTAATCAATCCGACAATCATTTTAATCAAGGTCGTCTTTCCGCATCCGGATGGACCTAACAAGCCAAAAATTCCGCTTTTTTCAATATTCAGGCTCATTGGCTGAATGACCTTCTTCTGCTGAAAACCCTTAGCAATTCCATCAATGGAAATCGCAAATTTCATTGCACACACATCCTCCCTCTTTAATTAACACGGTGTTGAGTGTATCATCATTCTAAGGTAGCATTCGGTCTAATACAATCAACACATTTGGAAAAATGTTCAGTGAAGGAGACATTCCATGGCATCGATTCATGAGGATATGGTACAAAAGACGAAAAAGCAGATACAACATCATTTTATTGCACTCATTGAAGCAGAGGGGTTCTCACATGTATCAGTTAAGAAAATTGCAGAGCGCGCCAATATTAATCGGGGCACATTCTATTTGCACTACACAGATAAATATGAATTGATGGATCACTTACAGCAGGAATTGTTACATGAACTTCAAACACGCATTACTGCCATTTTGCCGAAAGAGGCTTTTTTGGCCCTTCATCAACAGCAACTTTACCCGCCTTTCATAGCGATTTTTCAATTCATCAGTGAACATGCTCACGCATTAAGGGCCATTCTTGGTGATCAGGGCGACCCTTCTTTTGCGAAAAAAATAAAAAGGGTTTTCGGTGAAGTACTGTTGGAGCGTTTGATCAGCCTGCATCCAGCAGCTAAAGATGAAGCATTCCGCATGTATATGCACGCCTTCCTGACATCGGCGATTTTAGGAGTGATTACTGAGTGGCTGGAGAACTGTGAAGAACAAACGGCGGAAGAAATGGCGAAAATCCATTTTCAAATCTTGAACTTCATCAGCCATTTGCGCACATTCATCCAATGAACGATTCATTAAAGGCATGTACCATCAACATGCCTTTAAATCCGATTACATCTTTTCCTTCGCTTCTATCTCTACATCACCAACTGAATAATACCTGCTCTTGGAGGTCTTCATACTAAGCATCGACAACCATAAGGATAAAGCGAACATGATCAAGGAACCTGAAATCACCACGAACCGAATCGAAATGAAATGGGCTGAAACACCAACGATTGCGGTAGTAATGATGATCAATAAAGATTCTAACAAGCCAAAAATACTTCCGACCCTGCCCATAATTTCCACCGGAATATTATTTTGATAAAAGGTTTGAAAGCCGGTGTTGGCAAAAGCCAATGAAAAGGCAATGATGAAAAATCCGATGGCGGCCAGTGAAAAGGCATTCGAAAGGGCAAAGATCATATAACCTATCGAGACAAATAAAGATCCAAGACCAATCATGTGCGAGATTTTCACTTTACTGATGAATACGGCATTGACTATGGCACCAGCAATGATGCCTGCCCCGGCGACGCTTACAAGGAATCCGTAATCGCTGTCCGACAAAAGGAGCACGGCCTTGGCAAACGCAGCTTCTTGGGAATCGATGGCTGTTTCCATCACAACCATGCAGCTGAATAGGAAATAAATGAGCATGATATAGGAAGATTTCCTGCTGAAGTCCAGGACGATGCCCCAATCCTTTTTCATGAGGGTCCAAGACAGGTAATGATTGGATTGTTCAAGGCGCTGACCCTTTTCAAGATTAGGCATGAATAGAGTGATGATGCCGGATAACAATAAGGCAGCCGCATTAATATAAATCGCTAAAACGGGCGTACCGATCAAGAAAAGGATACCCGCTAGCGCCGGTCCAATCAAAAAAGCTCCAGAATCCATTAAGCTTCGTAATGAATTAAATCGTTTCCTCTGTTCAATTGGTATTAATTTTGTTATATAGGACCTAGATGTCGTTCCGAACATGGCCCCTGCCATATTGATCACGAAGACAAGGAAATACATGACCCAAATAGAAGAAGTGAATGGCAGCAAGACTATGAATACCGTGCGAAATAGGTCAAGTGCCGCCATCAGGTTCCGCTTATTTATCCGGTCGATCACGCTCCCTGCCCACACATTCGTAAATATGGCAGCCAGCGGTTTAACGATATAAAGTCCAGATACCGCCAAGGCTGAACCAGTCATATCCAGATCGATTAAATTAAGGGCAATGAAATACACCCAGGAACCAAAGTTGGAGATACCTATTCCGCACAAAAGAATGGAAGGGTATTTCCAGGATACTAATGCATTTTTTAATGTCATCGCTTCTCCCTTTGACTTTACAATAAAAAACCCCGTCCCCAAGGAACGAGACCAATTTGCGATGCCCCCAATATGCCACCATACATCCCCAACTATCCTCGGCTGCTCTCGGAAAGTGGTCATTTCATTTTATTTTTCTCTTCTTTACGTCCACCTTCAACATTACTAAATTTTAACATTAATGGTTGAATTATGTAAATAACACAAAAAAACTCATTCAAAATAAATGAGTTTAAAAGCAAAACAAGATATGGATTTTCGCTCAGCGTTCCTGGATAGAACACAGGGAATTACAATAATTGAATACCGCTATGAATGTTGGAATCAGTTGATTTACCTTGGGGAAAACAATTTTAAAAACGGATTCTTTTTCTTATCCGTTATCCTTAATTCATTCATGATGATTTGATCCTCATGATCGGCTATCCATTTCCTTAGTGCATCTTTATCCTGGCATTGTGTTAAATATGTTTGGCCACCCTTGCCTGTAGCATTAATAACATATCTATTGAACGTCTTCTCCATAATTGCCCGCCTTTTTAATAAAATGTATTGAATTTAACTAATAATGTACTGCTTTTTCCTTTATCTTTTACAAAAGAAACATAATATATCTATTACAAATTTTGATTGGCAATAGCCTGTTCTGCTTGAAATTATTGAATAAAGTACATCGATGCCGGTTATCATAATTGGATTAATCGAACCTATCATAATGTGCTAACTAATATTTGTCAATACGTTTTCTAAATGTAAATAAAACGTAAATTTTCAGTTTTGTTAAAGAAATATTTTTTTACGATTTAGGGGTTTACAACTGCTAAATGATGGGAGTAGAATACGCTTATCAATTTAATGCAATTCGGCCAAAACTCATGGGAAATGAGTACGGAGGACCCAATCATTTGGGGTTAATTCTGCCTTGCAGAAGGGATGAGATCAGCTCTTTCGCCATCCTACCCGTCAGCTAACTTCGTCGGCTAAAGCGAAGGAGGTCATAAGACCGCCTATTTCGGGAGCCTTTTTTGCACGCTTTTTGTGGCAATACAGCTATTCGATGTTTTCGCAGGTCTTTTTATTATGCTTTTAAAAAGATTCGAAAAGCAGATTGATGATTAAAAGTCATACAGTAGGGATGATCATTTGAGAATGACAAAATTGGATCCGCCAAAAATACTTGTACTCGGCTTTGCCATCCTGATACTTTTGGGGGCCTATTTATTGACCCTGCCGGTTTCCACAGAAAATGGCCATGGTCTTTCTTTTCTGGATGCTTTATTCACCTCGACTTCCGCTACATGTGTAACAGGGCTGGTCGTAGTGGATACGGGATCGACCTTCACCACTTTTGGTGAGTTGGTCATCTTAACACTGATTCAGGTAGGCGGCTTAGGGTTCATGACATTTGCGACGTTTTTCTTTTTATTAATAGGCAAAAAGATTTCTTTAAAAGGCAGGTTAGTTCTGCAGGAGTCGTTAAATAATCTATCCATGGCGGGTGTAGTCAGATTAGTGAAACGGCTTTTAATTTTTACGGCCATTATTGAGGGCATGGGTACCCTTATCTTATCGATTCGCTTTTCTTTTGATATGCCAACCGGCAAGGCGATCTATTACGGTGCTTTTCATTCCATCTCCAATTTCAATAATGCCGGCTTTGATTTAATGGGGGAATTCAGGAGTTTGACCCCTTATGTTTCGGATCCATTCGTAACCCTTACCGTTGCCTTCCTCATCACGTTTGGCGGGATAGGCTTTATCGTGATGAATGAACTATACGAATATCGGAATACAAATCGTTTGTCCGTACATACGAAGATCGTTCTGACGACTAGCTTGACCCTTACGATTGCCGGCGCGATTTTAATCTTTTTATTCGAGTCCGGCAATGCCAAGACATTGCAGCCTTTATCTTTCATGGGTAAAATGCTGTCGTCCTTATTTCAATCGGTATCACCACGGACGGCAGGCTCCAACACGCTGAATATCCCTGATTTAACTCAGCCTGCATTACTGCTCATCATTTTCTTGATGTTCGTTGGGGCATCACCCGGATCGACCGGCGGCGGGATTAAAACGACGACATTTGCGACGATTGTCGGAACGGTTTGGTCACAGATCAAAGGTAAAGGTGATGTGGTCTTGTTCCGCCACCGCATCGTGAGTGAAACGATTTTCAAGGCATTATCCGTCACATTCATTGGTGTATTCGTGGTTTCCATCATCTCCATTCTGCTGACCATCACTGAAAGCGGAACTGACTTTTTGATGATTTTGTTCGAAGCCACTTCAGCTTTCGCCACCGTGGGACTTTCAATGGGTTTGACCCCGGAATTATCACCGGTCGGCCGGATGCTCATCATTTTCACGATGTTTGCAGGCCGTGTTGGTCCTTTGACTTTTGCCTTTGCTATCGCCATGAGGCGCAAGCCAGATCCGTTCCGACGTCCAAAAGGGAAAATCATGATTGGTTAATAATGAATGAAGGAGTGTAATAGATGGGAAAACGACAATACGCCGTGATAGGTTTAGGCAGATTTGGAACAAGTGTGGCCCATAGATTATATACGGCAGGCCAAGAGGTTTTGGGTATTGATGTGAACGAGGAAAGAGTCGAGAATGCGGAACTGAACGTCACCCATGCAGTCATGGCGGATACGACCGAAGAAGAGACATTGAAAGCAATCGGAATCCGTAATTTCGATTGTGTCATCGTAGCCATCGGAAATGACATGCAATCGAGCATTTTGACTACCTTGCTTTTAAAAGAGCTTGGGATCAAAAAGGTCATTGCCAAAGCACTTAATAAAAATCACGGTCAGGTGCTCACAAAAGTCGGTGCCGACTGGGTCATCTATCCTGAGAGGGATATGGGGGAACGGGTCGCGAACCAGCTCCTTTCCCCTAACATGCTGAACTACATAGAGCTTTCTAAAGAATACAATATCGAGGAAATCATCCTCCCCATGAGCATGAAGGGAAAAAGCCTCAGGGAGCTTGATTTACGGGCAAAATATAATATCAGCGTCATTGCCATCGTGAGTAATGGGGAAATCATCATAGCACCGTCACCGGATCAGGATATCCATGAAAAAGATATGCTTTTAGTGGTTGGCAATAAAGAAGATCTGGCCATCTTTGCCAATATTGAATAGTCGTTCCGGCTTTTGCTATTTTGAATGCTAATACATACGAGAAGACCACCATATGGAGGTCTTCTCGATGAAATTTATAACGAACATGCCCGTGCCCTGGATATGTATGTATTATTTTATCGTACTGATCGCTTGGGCAAGAGTGGACTTTATCGTCACTTTATCAAAAGGCAGTTGAAGCTTAACGGCAGTCATGGCTATTTCCGGCCGAAATCCTGAAAGGGTTGTTTGAATTCCGATCAAATGCAAGGATTCAATCAATTGAGACAGCTGGTGTGCGGATCCGCTATCTATTGCATGAACGCCAGATAGGTCAATGAAAAGTCTGGTGACATTTTTTTCAGCGCACTTTTGTAAGGTGTTTTCAAGCAAGGACATGCCCCTCGTCGTGTCAATATCGCCTATCAGGGGAAGCAATGCCGTGTTATCTTTAAGGGAAATGATGGGTGTGCTCAATTCATCAATCGTTGCCTGTTGGGCTTTCATGATTTTATTGGCATACCTATGATTCGCTTCCGTAAACCTCTCCATCACTTCACTGAACACCTTCACCACTATCCGATACCAGGAGTTTATTTCCTCCTGTGTATATTGATCTCCATGCAATTTCACAAACCGGTCAATATAATCCAGGTATTGCTCTTGCGTTCGGAAAAACTCCCTCAATATAAAATAGATGGGTGTGTTTAAATGATGCTCATCCTGACCGATCTCTTCAATCCAATCACCAAGCTGCTTAAAGAATTCCCTCTCCTCTGTATCAAAGACCTGAAAGAAACGTAAATGGAATTCATTATTTTGCTGCTTAAGTTTTTTAACCACTTTGGGATCGTTTGAGCAATATACACCCGAACTATCACTTTTATTCAATGATGCGTACCAATCCTCAGTCAATTGTGCTGCCACACCCAATAAAAAGGAATATAATTCTTTATTTACGTGCATAAACTCCTCCTATTTAGTTTTTATCAAAAGCAATCGATAAATCCAATTTATCAACAAAGCAAGCATCGAAGACAACCTCTTCCATACTTAAAACCTTAGGCTCTCTGATTCCTGATGGCCCCCTCTTCCCATATACCTTCCCAGCTGTTTTTGAAACCATGTTTTTTAAAAAAAGATCAGCAAAAGCCTTCATCTATCATTCTGTCAAATCCCCATTCCCAAAACTTTATAGCGTTGTTATGGTTTACCATTTTATTATTTTTGTTAACAACTTCCACGCAAAAAAGGACCTAACCCCAAATCCTTCGGTTTAAAACCATTTCGCCTTCTCATTTCATAAATAAAGCCGTCCATAAACCTTGCACCCCAAAAGTTTCATCCGATTGTTCCATTTTCCTCATTTTCCGTATTTCCACCACTTCGAATGCCTTGAAGATCATTCTGAGTTTTTCTTCAGTAAAACCTAAACCGCCATTAAGGCTTCTTTGCCTATATACTTCCCAATCTGAAATATCGGCACCACCCAATATGCCGCCTTCGACAAAACAAGTGATCGAATACAACCCCTTAGGCCTTAACGCCTTTTTCACCATCTCCAAATAATTGATCCTTCGATGTGGAGCAATATGGTGAAAACAACCTGAATCATATACGAAGTCATATTGCCCTTTTGCAATATCCAAATCAAATATATTCCTTTGAATGAAGTTCACTTGGACATTTTTGTCTGCTGCCCGTTCTTTTCCCCATTCAAGGGCTTCCTTCGAAAGGTCCACCGCATCAACGGAACAGCCCTTTTGAGCAAGGTAAATGGCATTTCTGCCAGGTCCGCATCCAAGCTCAAGAACCTTTCCTGGCCCAATTAGCCCACCATCAAAATATGAAACCAAATTTTCATCAGGGAAATTTTCGAAAAAGGGAACCCCTTTTGAGCGGTCTTCATAAAAGCCATCCCAGAATCCAGTTGGTTCACGCAATAATGAGTCCAGCATGTTCAACAGATCTTCATAGGTTGTAATCGTCTCCGACAAAACCATCACCTCTTTCATTGTATACCACCATTTAATTATACTGATTTCGCCCGGTGCCTCTGTAACAGCCGCATCAGCTCATTAACCATGTTAGGGAAGACATGGGTTTATACATGCATGTCAAATATTACATGCCTCCTTACAGGGTTTAGCTTCCAAAAAACAACACTCAGCTCTATGTGGTATCCTGATGTCCTCACAACTGTTTACTGATGATTATCCTTCTATACATTCCATTCAGCATGATCGGTCGATCTTCTTTAATTTCCATAATACCCCCATGTCCACTGAACAGGTCTTCAAACCTCAAGCCAATATCCGTTCCTAAAATTCGAATGATCGGCCTCAGCAGCCTTTTGGGAACTGAAAGCCGTTCATCTTTAGAGATAAACTTATCGAATAGTATTATTTTCCCCTCGCCTTTTACAACCCTGATCATTTCCCGAAGACATTCATTGGCATCAGGTACGACGGAAAGAACCAAACTTCCCACTACATAGTCAAACGATTCATTAGCGAATTCCATATGCTGTGCATCCATCTCGAGGAAACTGATCGATGCATCATCAAATTTCCCCATCGCTTTTTTTAGCATATCCGCCGACAGGTCTATTGCCGTTATCTCAAGGTCAAGGTTTTTGATCAGCTCCAAATCGGCCCCCGTACCTACGCCCACAAACAGGACCTTTGCATGATCATGAAAATCCAGCTCTTCAAACATTCTTTTCCTGGCATCTAAAAAGAGATGAGCGTTGAAGATTTTGTCATAAACCGGCGACCAAAATTTATAAATCACTTTATTCCACGAATTATTCAACATCCTTACCCCCTTATATACTTCTTCCATGAAACATGGTAAATCCCTTCCAAGCGGATATTATATGTGGCAAATTAGTACAATTAAAAAGTATGTGATGCAGTGATTCGCGAAAATTGGCATGTTTCTTATCATAAACCCTCCAAACCTGCATGATCCATAGTAACCAAACTACCTTGACTGTCATAGTAATATGCTATAAGATATACCAAAGGAGGTGAGGATTTGGTTCAACGACAACTATCCTCTGACTTGCTTCGCGGACATGTAGATACGATGATTCTGAAACTCCTGCAAAGTGGCGATAAATATGGTTATGAAATCAGCAAATTAATATATACGAATTCCAACGAGCAATATGAAATCAAGGAAGCGACGATGTACTCCAGCCTAAAACGGCTGGAAAAGGATGGATGCATCATCTCTTATTGGGGAGACGCCACACAAGGCGGAAGAAGGAAATATTACAAAATCACCCCAATCGGGGAAAACACATATATCCAAAATAAAAATGACTGGGAGCAGGCCAAGCGAATACTTGAGTGCCTTCTCTAAGAAGGGAAGATGAAATGTGATTGAAAAACTGAATGCACATGTTCATAGCATTTTTGCCCCGTACAAAAGTGCAAAAACAGCAAAGGAATTGGAAGAAGAACTGCTGCAAAACTTACTGGAAAAATACGATGACCATAGAAGGAATGGTGCCAGTGAACAGGAAGCATTTAAGCTGACTGTTGATTCGATTGGGGAGGTATCAGAGCTCATGGAATCCCTCAACCTACAATACAATGTGCTTGAGCAGGCGATAAGCATGGACTATTCCAGGCATCGCTTATTGGATTCCGACTTCCGCTCGGTTTCGGTCCATGATGGGAAGTTCAATTCCTGCGATTTAAGCCGTTCTGACTTCAGCCATTCCGACCTGACGAACAGCACATTTAAAAACAGTAACTTAGATCATTGCATCTTCGAAAATGCCAATTTAACTGGCACCTTATTTAAAAATGCCAATTTAAAAGGCGTAACTTTCAAGAACAGCATTTATAATAAAACCCATTTTAAAAGCTGTAATTTATCTGGTCTTATATTCGATGGGGAAACTTTCAAACAAACCATTTTCGAAGGCTCTTCATTGAGAAAGGCATCATTCCGCGATACCACCCTCATCAATGTTCAATTTCGGATGTCCGATTTAAAGAAAATTGACTTTACTGGAGCTTCAATGGATAAACTCACTTACAACTTTTTACATGGAGCAAAGGTTGATCTTAGCGGCGTGACCCTCATCTAAAGGACAGCGATTGTCGCAACCACCTCAATCATTTGCATGAACGTGTTACTGATTTACAAGAACCCTGTGCCAAGACACGTAACGTCTTAGCACAGGGTTTTTTCCATATACTTTTTCACAGTATGAACCTTTAGACTTCCACTTCAAATTCTTTAACGTAGACAGCATTCCCGGTGATTTCAATATCGTATGTGCCATCGTTCTTGGTAGCTGTAACGCGAACTCTGCCATCCTTTCCGATTTCATGCCCCTGTTCGATTAACAGATGCACCTCATCTTCAAGATCACCCTTTATGTATTTTGCATAATAAGCGCCCATCACACCTGATGCCGTTCCTGTAACCGGGTCTTCAAGCGTACCTGAATAGGGCGAGGAAAAATGCCGAGCATGCATATGGGCATCACTATCGTACGTCTCCAGGCAAAAGGGATGAACGGAAGCTCTTGGCATTTCCTTTAATAATTGCGGAAACAGGCTATTGTTGGCCTTCATCCTTTTAAATGAACTTCTTTCTTTTACCGGAACCAGTAAAGTCCATAAACCTGTACTTCCATAAACAATAGGTAATTCACTTTCCAGTTCTTCTATATCAAGGCCGAGGGAACTGGCTAAGCCACCTTCATCTCCGTTAAACGCTTCAAACTGCGGCGCGGCCTGCTTCATCGTAATATATATATCAGGCCCCGCCGACGTATGGATGTTGATTGGCAATATTCCCGCTCCTGTTTCAATCATCAACTCATCTTTATCCAATAATCCCCTGGTCTTCAGTGCATGGATGGTAGCCATTGTCGCATGTCCGCAAAGATTCATTTCGTTTCTTGGTGTAAAATAACGGATTCTAAGATCGGCAATATCGGATTCCATCGGAAAAGAGGTTTCATTGAAACCCACCTTCATCGCTATCTCCTGCATTTCCATTTCGGTCAGTCCATCTGCATCTAAAACCACACCTGCCGGATTTCCTTTATTCGGTTTACTGCTGAACGCATCGTAATGAAAAACCCTTACCGTTTTCAAATCTAACATCTCCTATTAATGAATGGTGCTTCTCTTGAATAGTAATTCTATATCTCTATCCATATTCCTTTTTCGTCCTATAGTAAGTGAAACAACCATTGATTTTATTTTCTGACTATTATACAATTACTCAAATTCATCAAATGTAAAATTCCTTGAAGGGAAGGAGTACGTTATCATTCTGTTCCAAAGAGAACTGGTGCTTTGCTGAAAGCCAGTGTCCAGAATCTGACCGAAGATCATCCCCGAGAAGTAAAGCCGAAGCTTCAGTAAGCTTTACCGGTTCCCCCCGTTAAATGGGACAACGCATTCATGTGCGTTTGTCATTAAACAAGAGTGGTACCGCGAGTTCAAATCTCGTCTCTTAATGAGACGGGATTTTTTGTATGTAAACCAAACAATGAAAATATCGGGAAAGCGGGTGCAGGAGTCATGCAGACACTATTATTCGTAACGGATTTATACTATGAAGCAAAAGGAAGAAATTATTATGAGGAGGATTTGTACCTTACCTCGAAGCTTAGGGAGGATTTTCAGTTAGTACTTTGCCATCCTGAAGACATTGAAACGTTTGAAAAGGATTTTGACTTGATCGTCTTTCGAAATGCCGGTCCAGTAGCCAATTTTAAAGATAAGTATCTAGCATTCCGTAATAGAGTGGCTGCTGGTCATTTGAAAACATACAACTCATTTGTTGGAAAGGCTGATATGAACGGGAAGGAGTACTTAATTGAACTGACGAATGCCCAATTCCCTGTCATTCCGACCATCGATGCACTTGAATCTTTACATAAACTTCCCAATGTGGAAACGTATATAGTGAAGCCGAAAGATGGCGCGGATTCCATCGGTTTGGAATTTGCCGCGAAAGAAGAATTGGGAGATAAAATGGATGCAAAATCAAAGAACACATTGGTACAGCCATTTATCAACTTTGAGTATGAAGTCTCTTTTTATTTTATCGATAAAGAATTTCAGTACGCCCTTTATGCGCCTGATAAAGAGAAAAGATGGGAATTAAAAGAATATGTCCCTACTGAAGCAGACCTGGTTTTTGCGAAACGATTTATTGATTGGAACAATCTTGATTGGGGCATCCAACGAGTAGATGCCTGTCGGAAGGAGCAAGGTGAACTTTTATTAGTAGAGCTGGAAGATTTAAATCCGTACCTTTCCCTGTTGGAAATACCCGAAGAAACACGTCAAAATTTTGTAAAAGCCCTGAAAAAATCAATCCGGAAAGCTCTTCAAGCTTAGAATGAAAACTGCCAAATGACTCGCTAGCCACGACCCGTCACAGCAGGCGCTTGGGGCTTTGCGGACAGTCGGCGGAAAAGGGAGCTGGTTTCTGAAAACAGCTGGATTTTTTTTTGGGGGGAGTAAACTTGATCGTTGATTTCCACTCCAGAACGAGCTTTCCGCAGGAGTCTCGTACATTACGTTCCAATCAACTGGAACGTTTTTTTAATAAAAAAACTGCAGGCAAACCCGTTTTCTTCGAGTTTGCCTGCAGTTTGAAATCATGGGAGCATTAATTCATTTGAGATTTATGCCATTTCCACGCACTTTCAATGATTTCTTCCAAATCTATCGATGCTTTCCAACCGAGTTCTTCATATATCTTATTGGCTGAAGCAACCAGGCGGGCTGGATCTCCAGGGCGACGGTCTGCATACTCTATGGTCGGTTTCACTCCCGTGACTTTTTCGCAAGTGTCGATTACATCCTTAACCGAAAATCCTTTTCCATTCCCAAGGTTGTAGGTGGCCGTATCCTTCTTCCCGGATAATAGGGCTTGAAGCGCGATTATATGTGCTTGGGCTAAATCCGTTACATGGATATAATCGCGAATGCATGTGCCATCTTCTGTGTCATAGTCCGTACCAAACACGGAAATCTTCTCACGTTGACCTAATAAATGCTGTAAAATGATTGGAATCAGGTGTGTTTCCGGATCATGGCTTTCACCGATTTCTGCTGACGCATGTGCTCCGGCCGCATTGAAGTAACGCAAGACGACATAATGAAGTCCATATGCCTTTGCAAAGTCCCCCAAGATCTGTTCCACCATCAATTTCGAGCGGCCATATGGGTTAATCGGATTGGTTGGCTGATCTTCATCAATCATATCCACATTTGGTATCCCGTACGTAGCTGCCGTTGATGAAAAAATGAAATTCTTAACATCATGCTTGAGCATGGTATTCAATAATGTAAGGGTTGCACCTACATTATTATCATAGTATTTATAAGGATCTTGAACAGACTCCCCGACCAAGCTATTAGCGGCAAAGTGCATGACCGCTTTAATCGGATACTTAAGGAAAATTTCATTCAAGACCGCTTCGTCCCCTAAATTCCCTTCCACCAAGGTGGCGTTTGAATCAACCAGCGAACGAAATCCAGTTGAGAGATTATCCAGGATGACAACCTCTTCAGTTTTCACTAACTCTTTTACAAGATGACTTCCAATATATCCTGCACCGCCAACGACCAAAATCATATAGTATTACCCCTTTTACTTTAAGCTTGAATGAATCATTAAATCTCGCAACCCATACATGTCATTAGTGGGAGGTCCAATTATAAGAACCTCCCTCGTTTTATAAGCATTTATTGAAGGTTTCCATGGCCAATCCATTATATTGGGTGTAATCAAACTTCGCTAGTTTAGGATTATCTTCACTAACCATGGTAGATAAGCCCTTTTCCAGTCCATCTATGCTATTTTCGACAAGTAAACCATATTTACCGTTTTCCAAAACGGTCCGGTTAGCCACTATATCAGTAGCCATGATTTTCATTCCTAAGGTCATTGCCTCCAATAATACCATAGGCTGGCCTTCATAATGTGAGGAAAGAACGAAGCAGTCACATTTTTCCATGAACGAAAATGGATTTTCAAGCTGCCCCAAAAGATGAATGGAATGATTTAAGTCCAGCTCATCAATGATTGCCTGCAAATCTTCCTTTAAAGGTCCTTGTCCTAAAATATACAGTTTGCTATTTTTGTTTTTCTCATGAAAGCCTGCGAATGCACGAATCAAGTTATCTTGCCCTTTTTCAGGAGATAACCTTCCCATATTGACAAAGTTAAAATCACTTTTATCAGGATATGGAACGAATTGATCATTCACTTCCAACCCATGGACCTCTTGTACGATTAACGCCTGTTTATCGATCCAGCCAATAGATATCCCGTCCAATGATATATGGGCATACGTACCAAGTTGAGTGACCGCTTCTTTATCAAATTCCACGATCCGGCCATTAAAGGTTGGCCCATTTTCCAAGACCATGGCATCTTGCAGCCCATAAGGCTTATCCCATATATGATAATCGCCTAAGTTAATTTCGGCAGTGCCGCGCACTTCCCGTTCTTTTAACAGGATTGGCTCTTCTATGATTTCGAATGCCCCCGTATTTAACCAGCCTATTTTCTTATTATCGATTTCGAAAAGGTAATAGCCGCCTTTGTTGGTTCTATTATACTTGATGATTCTGACGATTTGTCCTTCAAAATCGATTGCCTTGCTCACTCTTTTAGCCTTGTAGTTCGGATATGCCTTCGTCCAGATTGTATGATCTTCCGGGTTAGTTATTTTACCGTACTTCTGATTACCAGTGTTTATTTCCTTCAGCGTTCTATTCTCAATTTTATCGATGAACTTTTTATTGTTTTTATAGTTTCTCGATATTATATATTTTCTTGTCATTATAGCCCATGTCTTCATTGATTGTACAATGTTCAAGCACGGATAAAGCAGAATTTATCTATCCAGCCTATGATCTTGTCTTTTACTGATATTCTGCTATAAATCGAATGCTGGGTTTTTGCTTCCCTATCGACTTTTACAATGATCCCTTTAAAATCATGACTGCCGGAAACTTTGTACGTTTCTTCAACCTTATACGGCAAGGACCAAATATAGTTCGATCGAGGTCTTACTAACCTTGCTATTTTATCCACTTCTTTTTCATAAATGATGCTGTCTGGCAGCAGCTCCACAGCTTCTTCACTAATCCAGCCAATTATTTGATTGTCATGACTGAATTTATAAAAAGTCTTTTGATCAGCATAGGTTTTCCTCGAAATCACGATTTCAGCACCTTCAAATCGTTCTTCCAATGGAAATTGAGCGGCATTCGAAATTCCCGGAAGGGTATTCCAAACAGGATTATCCTTGACATCCCTTAAAATCGCCCTCGCTTTGAAGTTTTCTGTGATCATCGCCTTTTCATCATTTTCGCTACCTTCGGGCTCATTTGACTCGATTTGAAGGATTTTATCAGGGTTGATGGAATTCATTACATAATCAAATTTATCGAAGTCTGCATACTCCAATAGATTCTTTCGGTTTAATTCCATTGTTCCCTCAGACACGCTTACCAGTTTATCAAATCGATTGTATACAGAAAATGGTGCACCTTAATTAATAAGTTACATTTTTCACCGATTTGACTTAAGTGGCTGGCGACAAGTGAGTATTTAATCAATAATTCCACATGCCAGTCTTTCTTCATCCCTAAAAGCGATCAGATTTACATCAATACCTGGCATGGAACGCCCCTTAAGAATATGGGCTTTGATATATCCGGTAACCCTTCGGTCTCTCAAAACGTTGTCAGGAACTTCTTGAGTGCAGATTTCACTTTTAGCCCTAATGCCCACACTACCAACATATTTACACATAGCTATAAGTTAAGTGGATTGTATAAAGGTGAAATAATAGAAGAAGGATATCCGAGGATCGATTTGACGCTGAATACGAATCCGGGGGAGTATAAGGATTACTTAAGGACCCTGGGTTTGAAAATCAGTGATGCTAAGGAAAATATTTTTATATGCCCCGACTTGGAAGGGGGCGAACCTGGCCAAGGTGGATAATGATCCTCTTCAAATCATTGCTGACATTCATTATTTACTTTATTACCTTCTTATTCACTAAATAGGCATCCCCTTTTATGGATTTATATTCACCATTCAAAATTATGTTTGCATTTCAGTAACCAAAAATAACAACTATGAATGATCAATAGTTGGAGATTTTTTCTAAACTAATTACTCTATTAATTTAAAAGATCACTTATCCACTGCCTTGTGCATTTCGAGGATATTTTCCATTACTTTTAAAATGTCGTCTCTTAAATCGGGACGTTGCAGGGCAAATTCAATTGTCGTTTTCACAAAGCCATCGACAACTCCGACATCATAGCGTTTTCCTTCAAAATCGTAAGCGAAGACACTTTGGATTTCATTCAGTTTTTGAATGGCATCCGTTAACTGGATTTCACCGCCAGCCCCCGTTTCCTGCTTGGCCAGGAAATCGAATATTTCCGGAGTCAGTATGTATCTTCCCATGATGGCTAAGTTGGATGGGGCCGTTCCTTGTTTTGGTTTTTCGACGAAACGGTTCACTTCGTATCTCCTGCCCTCTTGCGTAAGCGGGTCGATGATGCCATATCTATGTGTTTCGCTCTCATTCACCGGCTGTACACCAATGATGGACGAACCTGTCGCATCATATTCGTTGATCAATTGACGAAGGGAGGGCACATCGCTTTCTACGATATCATCGCCTAAAAGGACGGCAAATGGCTCATCACCAATAAAGTTACGTGCACACCAAACAGCATGTCCGAGGCCTCTCGGTTCTTTTTGCCTAATGTAATGGATATTAGCCAAATTGGATGGGTATCTCACCTTCTCCAATAAATCGAACTTCCCTTTTTCAATCAGGTTATTCTCCAGTTCGTACGCATTATCAAAATGATCCTCTATCGCTCGTTTATTCTTTCCTGTGACAATGATTATATCTTCAATTCCGGCTTTCACGGCTTCTTCTATAATATATTGTATAGTTGGTTTATCGACTATTGGCAGCATTTCTTTAGGCATAGCCTTCGTTGCGGGCAAGAATCTGGTTCCCAATCCCGCTGCAGGTATAATGGCCTTTTTAACTTTTTTCATTCTTTGTAACTCCTTCATAATAGGATAAATCAACAAAATACCCCAAATTTTTCTGAATCATCCTTTACATAGTAACATAGACTCGTTTTTTGTAAATATATTAACAAAAAAATTCCTTCATTTGTAAACGCAACCAAAATATTTAAGGTCTTTCCCAATTTTTAAGGAAAAGGACTTATTTCTCTTACTTACAGCTCATAGATCTAAAGACTTATCATTTATTGACCATCTCACCTTCTTCAATTTCCGCTCGGCTTCTTCCCTATCGGTTCCCACCGTCAGCTCTTTGATCCTCATTAGCGATGAAAAATACATCAACGGCTTCCTTGGCGAACCTGCGCAGATTCAGAAGTTTCTTTCGTAAAAAAAGACGTCACCCCAGAGGGGAGACGCCACTAAATTATTCAGCTTCGGCAACAACGGTAAAGCGCTGGTTGATATGCTGCGGATTTTCAATTTCATCAAGTACTGCAAGGGCAAAATCGGCATAACTTACATAGCTTTCGCCCTTTGAGTTTACAAGCAGATTGTCTTTACCTAGTTTATATCCGCCTGTTCTATTTCCTTGCGGATCAAAGAAGGCGGAAGGACTGATGAACGTCCATTGTATGTCAGTGGCGTTTTGCAGATCTCCAAGGTTCTTGGATTGATTAAACGCTGTTGCAAAGTATTCTTTAGGAAACTCAGGAGTATCCAGGACACGGATCGTTTTTGCTTCGTCAACAAAAAGGCTTCCAGCTCCGCCAACAACAATCAGTTTCGTTTGTGGAGCGCCTTTCATTGCTTTAATCAAGATTTTTCCTGCGTCTACATGCAGATGTTCTTTCCCCGGAGCAGCGCCAAATGCATTCACTACAACATCGAATTCTTTAATATCTTCTGCTTTCATATCAAATACGTCTTTTTCCAATACGGAAGCTCCTTGAATTTGGACTCTAGCTTCATCCCTGACAATGGCCGTAACTTCATGTCCCCTAGTCAATGCTTCCTTTAAAATCAGACTTCCAGCTTTTCCGCTCGCACCAATAATACCAATTTTCATTTTACATTCCTCCTATATATTGTTTTTGAAATATTAATTGTAACCAAATTACTTACATGTAATAATATAAGTTACAGGTTAACATTTTGTCAAGAGGTGTTTCGGAGATATATTGCAGATTTCACTGATATATCCGCAGTTTCGTCGATATAATCCAAATTTCGTTGATATATCAGGAGTTTCTTTGATATAATCCAGTTTTCGCTAATATATTGCTGTTTTTCGTCGATATAATCCGATTTTCGCTGATATACCCGCAGTTTCGTCGATAAATAAAAACGCACCATTCCTTTTAGAATGGTGCGCTTCATTATATGCTGATTTTCTTTTTCATTAGCAGTGCCATGCAGATTGTGATGAGCGTAAAGGCGATGAAGGACAAAAACGGAATCGTGATGAATCCTAGCCAATTTATATACTCACCTGAGCAGGGGACACCGCTTTGGCACATTTCGAAATGCTGTAGTGCTGGAATTTTTTGCAGACTATAGTGATATCCTGACACCGCCATGCCCAAAATCGATAATGGGAGGATGTATCGATAGATTTTCAGGTCCTGTTCATAAAAGGCCCGTCCCAATAAGATGACGAGCGGGTACATCAGGATCCTTTGGTACCAACAAAAGGTGCAGGGTACATAATGGAGAATCTCACTAAAGTAGAGACTTCCGGCAGTGGCGATGATGGACAGGATCCAAGAAAGTAATAATGGCTTGTTCATCACTATTTCTCCTTCGCTGCATCATCAACCATTTTCACTAAATCATCGATTGTATTTCCTTCAAACTTCTTGCCATTGACAAATAAGGAAGGTGTTCCAGTAACGCCCAATTCGTCGGCCAACTCCATATCCTTGTTCCATTGGTCCTCGGACTTTTTGGCTTTAAAAGAGGTAACGACTTTTTTCACATCTTTGTCATTTGCGATTTCTTTCAATGTTTCTTCTAAGAATTTATCCGTAAAGACATCTTCCTTTTCATATTTCAGGTCAGCTGGCTGCTTATCGAACAAAAGCTCATGAAATTCCCAAAAGGTCTTATTGCCTAATTCCTGATAAACACTTTCCGCGAATTTAGCGGATCTGGTTGAATCGACGTTAATGAACGAATAATTCATGAAATAAAATTGCGCTTTTCCTGTATCAATCAATTCACTTTGTATAGAAGGAAAGAATTGTTTCTCGAATGTCTTACAGACTGGACATTTATAGTCCCCAAATTCCACTATTTGGACAGGAGCCGCTTTTTCTCCCAAATAAGGTTGTGATTTATAATCGATTTCATTAACGGCTGTATCTTCGTCTTTTTTCCCATTTGCTAAAAATATAAAGCCAATAATGATTACAGCGATTAACCCGATGATCCAAAACGTGAATGCAGAAGATTGTTTTTGATTACCCTTTTTTTTATTAGCCATCATATACCTCCATCACTTGTAATTGTGTCATATTCCTTATCCAGCCATGGCGGCCGATTTCAGTTCCCCCTTTCCTGTAACCTTTCACCTGTAACTAATTCATTTACACGTTATAATATAAGTTTCACCATGCTTGTTTGTCAATTACACATACCTTTTATTTTTGCCTTTGCGGCAACGGCGTGACTTGACAAGGAAACGGTTATTGGATAAATATTATTCTTGCAGGCCATTATAACTTGTAACCACTTGAATTACATGTTAAATAATTTATACTATAAAGGAATAGAGATTTTAAAGGAGAGAAAAAAGAGATGTCCATCAGTACCCGCTTTTCCGTAGGAATCCATATATTATCTCTTTTAGAAATAAACAAGGAAGGCGTTAACACTTCCGATTTTATTGCAAAAAGTGTAAACACCAACCCAGCTTTAATCAGAAAAATCACTGGCATGCTGAAGAATGCAGGTTTAGTGAATGTTCGGCCGGGTATCGCCGGAGCGACATTGGCCAAGGAATTGTCGGATATCACTTTGCTCGATGTTTATCACGCTGTCAATGTTGTCTCCGATAAAGAATTATTTGGAATTCATGAAAATCCTAATCCAGCATGCACTGTTGGAAGAAATATACAAGATACAATAGAACCCATCTTTTCCGTTGCTGAACTTGCCTTGGAAAAGGCGTTGGGAGTGGTGACGATCGAGGATGTCGTCAAGGGGATACTGGAAAAGGATAAAACTGAGTAGCCAAAAAAAAACACATGAGCCGGACTCATGTGTTTTTTTGTTTCCTTATTTATACTTAGGAACCTCAATCGTCAATTTATACGAATCTAATAAACTATATAAATTATAAATCTGTTTCACTTGTTTTGTTGCCCAGCCAATATCAGTCGCATACTGGTGTGATGCATATCCATATTTCTCTGCAGCTGTAGGATTCCATCTCATTTTATAAAGCGTGTCCTGTCCAGCAGAGATATATCCTTTGGCGATGAATTCAGCACCGCCTATGATGGCCGCTTCCGGTGTGAACCAGCCCGCATTATAGGCGTATTGAGCGCCGCTGCTTAGCGCCGTTCCGTCAAACGCCCCGACTCCATACATATTATAGACCGTTTTCCCGTTCACCTTTACGCCAGTCGCTAATGGTGAAGTGCCATTCCCGGTCTCCAGCAAAGCATGTGAAATCAGGTAGATTTCATTGACTCCGTATTTTTCCCCTGCCGCAGTGAACGTTGCTGCTTGGCCTTGTAATATCCCTTTGCCAGAAAGGATTCTATTATTCACTTCTGAAACGTTCATGTTGGTGACTTGGGAAAGCTTGACGAACTGGAATGAATGGACTGGATCATTCACGAAATTATTTGGGTTAAGATTATATTCTATATCTTCCGGGCTGGCATTTACCCATGTCTTGTTATAGTCCACCTCATACCAATAGTATCCGTCAGAGCCCTTTACTTTTGATTTAATAGTCAATGATTGATTATTGCTAACAGGACCGACTGCCCAATAATTAGAACCCGCTCCGCCCCTGATACGCCATCCGGTTCCATTAACGGTACCTTTTGTTGAATTGATCAAAGTTACTCCATCTTCACGTATGTAGGTTTTATACTTTTTATCCGTTTGACCATTAACGGCCATTTGAATTTCAACCATCTTTTCCATCGTAAGATTATATTCCTTATCGATCCTGATTATCGATCCATTCGAACTTCCCGGACCTTCCGGTGCTTTGGCCGTTAAATATTGCGTACTGACATATCCGGTTTTTCCATTGGCTGTGACCCTTGACCAGCCATTAGACTCTGAATACACCGTTACGGCCGTATTATTTACAAGCTTGGCTATAATTGAAGCGGAAGCCGATGCTGCAGACCGCATATTCAGACTCGAGCCATCACTTACATTTACATATTTAACTAATGTGTTTGCTTCTCCATCTGGATTCAGCCCCGGTACAGAACCTGGCTTCGTTGCTGATAGATATTTCGTGCTGACATAACCTTCTCCGCCATACGCTTTAACTTTTGACCAGCCATTTGATTCCGAGATGACTTCTACCTCTACACCCCTTGCCAATTTCACGATGACGGAAGCACTATCCGACGGCTTATTCCGCATATTCAGTGAACCCGAGCTGACGTTTACATATTTGGTTGTCGTTTTTTCAGGTATGGATGGTTTGGAGTCCGTTCCAGGCTTTGTCGTCGAGAGATAGTCAGTACTGACATACCCATCCTGCCCATTTGCCTTGATTTTCGCCCAACCTTTGGATTCCGAATAAACCGTCACTTCCGTTCCTTTTGACAGCTTTGCGACTATGCTTGCGCTTTCCGACCCGCTTTTTCTCATATTGAGCGTTCCAGAGCTTATGTTTACATATTTCGTCGTCGT
>NZ_JAGGQV010000003.1:83284-123768 GCF_018613135.1 Bacillus sp. ISL-57
TGCCGTTGAACCCGTTCCTGGCTTTGTAGCAGAAAGATATTTCGTGCTGACATATCCATCCTTTCCATTGGCTTTGACTTTCGCCCAGCCATTGGATTCCGAATACACCGTCACTTTCGTTCCTTTTGAAAGGATGGCTACTATGCTTGCGGTAGCTTTTCCGCTTTTTCGCATATTGAGTGATCCCGCGCTCACGTTTACATATTTCGTCGTCGTTTTTACAGGCGTGGCTGCCGTTGATCCCGATCCCGGCTTAGAAGCAGACAGATATTTGGTGTTGACATATCCATCCTTTCCATTGGCTTTGATTTTCGCCCAGCCATTGGATTCCGAGTACACCGTCACTTTCGTCCCTTTTGAAAGGATGGCAACTATGCTTGCGGTAGCTTTTCCACTTTTTCGCATATTGAGTGATCCCGTGCTCACATTCACATATTTCGTTGTCGTTTTAACCGTTGCCGCTTTGGTCACTGTTCCAGGCTTCGTTGCCGATAGATACTTCGTGCTGACATATCCATCCTTTCCATTGGCTTTGATTTTCGCCCAGCCTTTGGATTCCGAATAGACCGTTACCTGTGTGCCTCTTGTCAGCTTTGCTACTAAGCTGGCACTATCACTCCCGCTTTTTCGCATATTAAGTTGACCTGTGCTCACATTCACATATTTCGTTGTCGTTTTAACGGTCACCGCAGCTTTTTTTACCGCTCCAGGCTTCGTTGCCGATAGATACTTGGTACTGACATATCCTTCTTTTCCATTGGCCTTGACCTTCGCCCAGCCTTTGGATTCAGAATACACCGTCACCTGTGTACCCCTTGTCAGCTTTGCGACTATGCTGGCACTATCACTCCCGCTTTTTCGCATATTAAGTGAACCTGTGCTCACATTCACATATTTTGTTGTCGTTTTTATGGTTACTGCAGTTTTCGTTAAAGTCCCTGCCTTCGTTGCAGATAGATACTTGGCACTGACATATCCCTCTTTTCCATTGGCTTTGATCTTTGCCCAGCCTTTGGATTCAGAATACACCGTCACCTGTGTGCCATTTGCGAGCTTTGCGACTATGCTGGCACCTTCCGCCCCGGTTTTTCTCATATTGAGCGATCCGGAATTCACCTGCACAAACATAACGTCTTCAATATTGGCCTGTTCGGCATGTAGTGGAGCTGCAGATATTTTTTCTTCGAAAGCAACTGTAGACAACACTGCAAAACAGAAAGTTGGTATAATTAATTTCTTCATCTCATTCTCCCTACTAAAGAATTATATTTTTAACATTTATTTAAATATCGGTTAAGATTAGTACGATAATATAGGCTAATATACTCATTCATCTAAAATATAACATATTCCTTTAGATCTATAGGGAGGTAAAAAGTGATTGTAACATAATAGTAAACTAATAGACATTTAAGTAATTATATAGAAATATTTGCAACGAAGCTTATGCGTCAAGCAAATGATGGCAATTAAGTATATTGATATAATTACTTGTCGCTCAAATTAATGCTAATGAGACGAGCATCTTTCTGCCTAAATCGAATATATATAAAGGGTAGGCACACGATCCTTATATTTGACGGATCGAGGCAATAACCTATATAATTACTGTATATAATTTATAAGAATCCTTCTGTTAAGGGGAGTAGCTATACAATAAAGTCGTCAGTACAGGATTGAATCCTCGGCTTTATTGGCAACTGATTTAGTTGTTTGCAAGACCTTGCCGATTATTTGGTGAGGTCTTTTAATTTAAAGACGGTATGACCAATAATCGGTTATACCGTCTTTTTTGATTCGAAAAATTGCACAATAGAGGTGAAAAGTATGCAGAACTATAATGAATTAGCTCAAAGCGTTAAGATTTCCGATGATAAAAAGCATGTATTGCTCGATGCCGACCCATCTTTATCACTGATCGGAAAAGGCCGAAGCGCATATGTTTTCCGAATACATTCCACCAATAAGGCACTAAAAGTGTTTTTCCCGGATCATACTCACACAGCTAAAGTTGAAGCTGAAATATACAAAACCGTCCAATCCATCGAATACTATCCAACCCTATATGATGCGGGGATAAATTACCTGGTTATAGATCACATTGAAGGCAACACTCTTTTTGAATGTTTAACATTGGGAATCCCGATTACGGAAGAAAACATTGCGGAGATTGACCATGCGTTGCAATTGGCAAGGAAAGAGGGATTGAACCCTTCGGATATCCACTTACGAAACATCTTCATCACTTCTGAAAAAAAGGTGAAGATCATCGACGTTGCAAGGTTTAAACAGGTGAAATCCTGTAATCAGTGGCACGACTTGAAAAGTGCTTTTCACCTTTTCTATTCGAAGTCGTTTTTTCCGAAGAAGATTCCCAGCTTCATACTCAATTCCATTGCTGCAATTTATAAAAAAAGATTTCTGCCCATCTGATCCTTACTATAAAAAAATCACATTGGAGGCACATATGAAAAAAATAATGACCATTGCTCTGCTGTCCATCCTTACATTAAGCGGATGTTCAGCATTAGAAGAAGTCAATTCATCATTGGAGTATGCAGATGATGCGACGGAGTATGTAAATACCGTTCAGGATTTTGCCAATGAGGTTCCCGCCATGTCACAGGACGCCATCACGAATGCCGAAACAAGAGCAAATCTTGAAAAAGAACTGGAATTGATGAAAACGGAGATTGAAGAATTCAATGCAACTGAACCACCCCAAATCGCTGAAGGCATCCATGAGAAGATCGTCAGCTCAAATCAGCAGCTTTCAGATGGAATTGAATTATATCTGAATAATATTGAAAAGGGCCAAATTGATCCTAAGGCATTGGAAGATTCAGAGATAATGAAATCAATCGATAATATAACGGGATTGGCAAAACAAATCGAAGAGTTGGGAAATTAAGCCTCCTGCAATGAATAAAAAGGAATCGCTTGAAACAAATTATTGACATGAAACCAAAAGGTTTTATATAATCAACAAAGCAAAACCAATTGGTTTCATATTTTCACTTAAAAGGAGAATCAGTATGGAAAATACATTACAGGATATCAAGAAGACGGTTATTCTTGAAGCACCTATCCAAAAAGTCTGGGATACAGTTTCCACTGCAGAGGGTATAGCTTCATGGTTCATGCCAAATGATTTTCAACCGAAAGTGGGACATGAGTTCCATGTGCAATCACCCTTCGGCCCATCTCCTTGTAAGGTAACGGAGTTAGATGCTCCTCATCGCCTTTCATTCAGTTGGGATACGGACGGTTGGTTCATTTCCTTCCTTTTAAAAGAAGTGGATGGCAAAACGGAGTTCACCCTTATTCATGGCGGCTGGAAAGAGCCGGATACGATTCTTCCGAAACCGAACGAAAAAAGCTCAGTGATTCGCGATAGAATGAATCATGGCTGGGAACAGATCGTTAATCAAGGTCTTAAAAAGGCTGTTGAGGGCTAAGTGTCTGCATCAGAAAAACATGATGTATTTCAGGCTATCGCCGACCCAACCCGCCGAAAGGTCCTGCAATTGCTTGCTGAAGGGGATTTACCCATTTCAGAAATCACTTCTCACTTTTCCATGAGCCGTACGGCGATTGCCAAGCATCTTCATATCCTTTCTGAAGCTGAATTGGTCAGTGGCCGCAAGGTAGGAAGAGAGAAACGCTTTCGGCTTCAGCCGGAACCTTTAGCGGAATTAAAACAGTGGCTTTCTTTTTACGATCAATTCTGGGATAACAAATTATCCATCCTTAAACATGTGATTGAAAATTCAGGGGAAAATGGATTGAAAGTCATCGAAAAAGAATAGGACACGAATGAACCATCATAATGAAAAGCTCTTTTCATAAAGATTGTTGTTTTTAAAACGAAACGATTTAAGGTTGATTGGAGCGGAAGTGCGAGACTCCTGCGGGAGCAGCGGGGCAGGTGAGACCCCACAGGCGTTCCCGCCGAGGAGGCTCACCGCCCGCCCCGCGGAAAGCGAGCATTGGAGGGGAAATCAACCACACGGCATTACTTGGTGAATTGCAACAAAGTATACGAAAACAGCCTAATGAAAAAACCCCCGGCGCATTGCACCGGGGGTTTTTGTTTATGCATTCATCTCAATATTATGTGCTTTTCGCTTCTTGATGACCATCGTTAGCAATAGCAGAAGATTAAAGACAATGATGCATCCAGTAAGGAACACTATACTTGCTGTCAATGCATCCGCCCCAAGGCTCGTACTCATCGCCTGGCGGAAGCCCATGACAGAGTATGTCATCGGAATGAACGGGTGAACATGACTGAAGAAGTTATTTGTCAGTTCCACAGGGAACATTCCTCCGCTTGCACCTAGCTGTAATACAAGGAATATCATTGCCAATAAACGACCTGGATTTCCAAATCCTACGGTCAAGAAGGTAACGATGAACATGAACGTTAGGGAAGTCAGTATGGAAACCCCAATGAATTGCCCCATGTTCTCGACCTGTAAGTCCATTCCCCAAATCATGATTGCATCCAACACTAATGCAGAAAGGGTCGCTTGGATGAATAGGACCGTAAATTTACTGAACCACCATGCCACTCCTGATGTAGGCCTAGTAGAAGGCAAGCCTGTCGGGAATCCCATATTGAAGGCAATGGCTCCAACAAATAACCCTAGAGACAAGACATAAGGAGCCAGTGCATGACCATAATTCGGCACGTCACTGCTTTTTTGTTCTTTGACCTGTGTCGGTTCAGCAATCATGCTGTAATTATCATCAGTTGTTTTATTTTCACTAATTTCTTTTGCACCATCACTGAGTTTTTCCGAAAGCTCGACCGTTCCATCTTGAAGTGAGGAGATTCCCTCACCCAATTTACCGGAACCTTCAGCAAGGGCTGATGAACCTTCATTGATCTTACCCGCGCCATCAGCAAGCTGGATGACCCCATTGCTCAAAGTAGGCAGATTGCCTGCCAATTGTTCAGTTCCTTTAACAAGTGCTGATGAGCCCTCGTTCAAGGCCGATGAGTTGGCATCCAGTTGATTGGCCCCATTAGCCAGTTTGCTTGCCCCTTCGCCAACTTGGCTAACACCAAATGCGTACTTCTCAAGACCACTCCCAAAGGAGGATGAACCTGCTTGCAGTTGTGAAACTCCATCAACCAATTGACCAGATCCCTCAGTTAGTTTTGAAAGACCATTATTCAACGAGGAACCGCCTTGTGCTAACTGGTTGATCCCCTTCACTAATTCCGGTGTCCGTTCATTTAAACTTTGCGTTGCCGCCGTTAATTGATTGCTGCCTTCTACAGCTTCATTCAAGCCGCCATTTAATTGGGTTGCACCAGGAATCAATTGTTCTTCCAGTGCGTTCCTTATTGACGTATATCCGTTTAACGCTGAAACGGCGTTTGGATTGACTTTATTCACCGCATTATTTAAATGGGCCACTTGTTCCGGAAGCTGCCCTAATCCATTCAATACAGGCATTACCTTATCCGTTAATTGCGTTGATAAGTCTGATACACTTGCAGCAAGAGCCGATGCGATCCGTTTTTGTGCCTCCGCCTGGCTTTGAAGTTCATTTTGAATGGCTCCGATTACTTCTGATTGCTGTTCACTGGTCATGCTTTTGAAGGCTTCCGTGTTTTGAACGGCATTGATCGTGCTCTGACCATTATTCGCAATCGCTGATTGAAGTTCCGTTAACGCCGCTTGACTGTTATTGAGGTCTTCGGTAATGCCGGATACGGTACCGGACGCGCTGCTTCCTGCTGGAACCGCTTCTTGCAATTGATTTACACCGCTTTGAATGCTTGTCAGTCCTTGCTTAAGCTGATCCAGCTGTTCTTCTCCGGGCAATTGACCATCCATTTTTTTCAGGCCGTCATTTAGTGCCTGGCTTCCTCCTGCCAGTTTATTGATTCCATCATTTAAACTCTGCTGACCTGCTGCCAATTTTGGAATTCCTGTCGATTCATCCGTCAGCTGGCTTGCATTTTGTGATAATTGATTCAACCCATCATTCAAATTCGCACTGCCTGTTTGCGCTTGTGCCAATCCAGTATTCAAAGTTTGCGCTCCTGGAACCACTTTGGCCAGCCCAGTGGAAAGCTGGGAAGAACCTTGTATAAGTGCTTCACTATTATTAGTTAATTCCCCTGTGCCTGATGCGAGTTCGTTCGCACCCTTTTGCAACTGACCGACACCGGAGGTATATTGTGAAATACCCTTATTCAATTCCGACGCGCCACTTTCAAGCTTGTTGGCTCCTTCCAAAAACTCGCCAACGCCCACTTGGAGTTTATTCGCTCCATCTTTGAAAGTTAATGTGCTCGAAGCTAACTTATTCAGATTTTCCGTCACTTCTTTGTTTCCATCATGCAGTTTTTTTGCACCGTCATCCAGCTTTGATGCCCCATCTGCCGCATCGCCGAATCCTTCTCCGATTTCATCCAGTTGGGAGAAGATCGCTTCCGCATATTCTTTTGTGACACTTTCGGCAATTTCCGTTTTCAAATTATTGGTTGCCTGTTTCCCGACCGTTTCAGAAACGAAACTGCGTCCAGGATTCACATCATACGTCAGATTCATTTTTTTAGGCTCATCATCCATGACGGTAGAAGCATTTTTTGAAAAGTCCTCCGGAATGGTGACGACCATATAATATGTACCATCATCAAACCCTTTTTTCGCCGCTTTTTCCGTTACGAAATGCCATTCTAAATCATCATTGTCCTTTAATTGCTCGACTAGCTCATTACCGACTGTTAAGGTTTTCCCCTCATATTCCGCCTTTACATCCTTATTCACGACTGCAACAGGCAATTTGCCTGTATTTCCGTATGGATTCCAAGCGGAACTAAGGAATAACCCCCCATAAATAATCGGGACGAACAGTAAAACGATTGCGACACCGACCAATTTTCGATTCGTAAGGAAAAGCTTCCATTCTTGTTTAAGCATATTCACTTCTTTTCACCTTTCTTTTCACGCAGTACATCACTCAATGACGCGGTATTCCAATTAAGGGTCGGTATGTCCGTGGTGCCAAAGCTTTCTTTAAGCAAATCCGCCACTGTTTGGCTGGAAAAGAACTCTATTAAAAGTTGATCCGCCCGAGAAAACATCCGACGAAGGACGTCCATTCCCTTCTCTGCATACTCTCCATCTTTAAACGCTTTTTCTATAAGTCCTGTATCCGGAAACATCGAAATGGGACCTTCCATCGCCTCAATAATTTCAAGGTTTTTAATCTTATCTACACTTTTGGCAAGAGTAAGGCCGCCGTTATTACCTGGAACGGAAGTGATTAACTGCTTTACGACCAATTTCCTTATGATTTTTTTCAAATACGAAGGAGACACCTCTAATCGCCTGCTGATCTCATTTGACGAAAGCGGGACATTTTTATCCTGGGTGGAGAGTATAACGATGATGCATATAGCTTGCTCGACCCCTTTTGTTAATTGCAAATCATTTCACCTCTTTCAGTATGTATGTAGATATCACATATCCATAATGGATGTTCGGTATCTATAATTAAAACCCGTTTCACCTTAGAAATCAAGTCATTTCCAGAAAAATTTTTAAAAAAAAATAAACCCCTCATTACAGCACAATAAGGGGTTCACATTTTCAGGTCTTTTATAGGTCTTTTAGAAATTCATTGACCGCTTCTGGAGTTTTAGCATTCGCACTGTGCAGGTGCGCAACCTTTTCCCCATTTTTAAATACTAATAGTGATGGAATTCCCATTACCGTTTGCTCTTCGGAAATCTCAGGGAACTCGTCACGATCGATTGTAAACCACTGTTTGTCTTGATGTTCTTGAGTGATCTCATCGATGAACATGTCTAAACGTTTGCAGTCCGGGCACCATGTAGTCGTAAAAATCCCGACCGTCAGTCCCTCTTGGTTGATTTGTTCACGATATTCTTGTTCTGTATTGATATTTTTCATGATTGTCTCCTCCGGGCTTTTCTTATCATCATACTTTAATCCATGAATTAATGTACTCAAGGATTAATATATAATTAATTCCTTCACAGCACAAACGGTTTATCCTAAAAGCATCTAACTCTTGCCCGGATATGACGCCTTGTTTTCTTTGTGTCCAAATCTCTCGTTAATGAAAGAAGAAACCCTCGAAATGAATTCACTACTTTCATCAATGAAAAGATAGAAAATGATCAATTCACTGTCAGGAATCTTTTCGGTGATGTGGTGATCAGAAGAAGGGCAATAAAAAGGCCACTATCCAGCAGTGGCCTTTTCATTTCATTCACATTGGGAGAGTAAGCTGCCAGGAAACACCAAACTTATCAGATACCCAGCCGAACTTCTTACTAAACAATGCTATCGAGGCAATGATCCCAAAAACGATCACTCCCACCGCTATCAATAAACTTCTTTTTTTCATGGCTTTGCTCCTTAGGTTATGGTGCAATATTCACTATATTGAGAGAACCATAACATCTGCATGTAATTCATTTCCTGCTATTTATAGGTCCTGCCTACTTTTGCTTCCGTTCCCTTACAGATTCTCTTTATATTTTCCCGATGCAAAATGATGACGAATAAACAAATAAATGATGAGAGTGCAATGATAAGCCTGCCTTCAAAAAATAAGCTGTATATCAATATGGAAATGCTCCCCAGCATCGAACTGAGAGATACATATTTTGAAGATAGCAAACTAATGAGAAATACCATGCAAGCAATGAATGTACCTAATGGGGTTAAAAATAAAAACACTCCCGCCGATGTTGCCACAGCCTTTCCCCCTTTAAATCCCGCGAAAACAGGAAAGGCGTGGCCAATTATTGCAAGTAAGCCGCATAGTGCAGGGGAAACGTTCGAATGCAGCGCCATCGGGAGTACGCAGACTATGATACCTTTCAATAAATCAGCAAATGCTACAATCGTCCCTGCTGTCTTGCCCAAAATCCTAAAACTATTAGTTGCACCAAGATTTCCACTCCCATATCCGCGGATATCGGTACTGTAAAATAATTTCCCGATGACCAAAGCAAATGGGATGGAACCTATTAAGTAACTTAATAGGATAATTATCATGTTCAGCATAAATTACCTTCTTCTTGTTATTATTGGAGATTATTCTTTATTCATTCTTTTACAATCCCGATGACAAAACCATCATAGGAAATACATCAATGACAGGCAGCCCGCTCCTGCTTTATTGCCAATATATAAATCTACATCATTCCATCTTTTTCAATTCCATACATCCTTCGCCATCCAATGAAATATATAGATGCTGATTTATGACTAGCGAAAGCGGATAGGTTTCCGACTCTTTATCCGAGAAAATCCAACGCCGTTTCCTTGGACCTAGAAGTAAAAACGAACCTGCTTCATGTTCACCCATGAAATTCAATCCATCTTCTCTTATCGCTTCACCATTCCTAACAGGTACACCATTGCTGATCAACCGATTCCCCAAGGCCCTGACTTCATCTGTCGTAATGTTTATTTCACTGATGCACAGGACGTTTTGAGCTGAAAAAGACTCAGCCGCGGATTCGGTCGATACGGAATATCTAGATATGAACTCGACAATGTTGCCTGAAGGGTCTAAAAAATAAAAAGACTTTGCGTCTAAAAAGCTGAAATAAACCTCGTCATCATCCTCTTCCCTGGTCAATTCCACTTTTGATTTCGCCCATGCTTTTGCCGAAATAAATAAATTGGTCGGAATGTTCATGGCAAAATGGTAAAAAGGCTTTTCTTTGTGATGATATTTTTTGATTTCAAGCACACTTTCCCCTGCCTTAATTTCAAAAGCACCATCCGTTTGCGATAGTAGCTCAAACCCTAACACATCAATATAAAAATTCCGCATTTCATTCCAGGCATGACTATACAAAGTGACCTTATTGATAATCAACTTCCAGTCCCCTTTCCACTTAACAAATATTGTAAATAAATACTGCGTTTGTGCAAAGATTCCGTGCTTTTCAAAACCTATATACTTCTACTCACTCTGCCCTACAAATCACTCAAAAAGGACCGCCAAATTCGGTGGTCCCTCGCTTCAGCCTTATTGAAAGGTTCACTCTTTAATTTTCAGTCCAAGCATGGCTGCAAAGACTATCGCTTGGTCCGGGGAAACTTCGCATCCTTTTAAATCTTCGGGGGATACGGTAATCCTTTGAAATGTAGAACTGCTAATATCAATTCCCTTGAGGGGTGTCCGGGAAAAGTTCACTTCATTTAATCTGCATGTTTCAAACTTCACTTTAATGAATTTACACTCATAATAATCAGCACTTTCCAATGAGCAATGATCGAACCTCACTTGCTTTAAACTGGAATAACCAAAGGCACTTAAATTCAGGTTGCAATTCTCAAAGAAGACATTCCCTAAGCTTGCGTCAGAAAGGTTAATGCCTAAAAGTTTGGACTCTTTGAATTCCACACGATGAATCGAGCCGCCCATGAAATCGGCATTCGTTAAATCGCAATGATCAAAGATGACATCCGTCAGCTCGATATTCCTGAATGATACATCACTGAATGTCACATTTTTAAAAACAACTTGTGATAACACGATTTTGTCCATTTTTTCTCTATCGATCGTGCAGTTGGTTATGATACGGGACTCAAGATAAGGCTCATCTTGAAAATATATTTCCTGAAAGTTCGCTTGTGTTAAGTCTTGGGGGATCTTTGGCTGTTCAATTTTGGTTTTGGCTGACATATTATCACCTTTTCGCTTTATTCTTCAATCACTGGTTTATCCAATCGATAGGGTTCATCGCCGGTATTATAACAACTGGTCCACTAAATTTCGACTTAACTATAAACTACATTACAGTGAAGTTCAATCTAAGAATTTCGCGTAAATGACTATTATTTTTCGTTATTTTGTGTCAACAATTTGCACAAAAAAAGCTGCCTCATCGGCAGCTTGCTTACTTCATGAGCGTATTGAACCCTCTTGGCATCCGGTAATAATAGATAGCTGCAGCCATTATCGCTATGATTCCGCCTATCAGAAAAAATGCTTGAAAGATATTTCCTCCAACAGTCGGGGAATTGGATACATAACCGCTTGAAAATAGAAAGAGGACACCGAATCCCAACAAGAATAGGGCCATCTTTTTAATCCTTCTTTGGAACAGGATATATCCCGTAAGAATGATTAAGTACGATGCGGCTAGGACCATAAGAGATGGAAATAACGGTTTGAATTTTGCGGCATACACGAAATGATCGAAATTCGAAATATCATCTGCTTCTATCGCCTGTTCATCACTTACGTGTGTGAAATGCGTGGAATGCTTCCATTCCCAAGGTCTATCCAGAATTTCGCTTCCTTCATACCAGGTACAAAACGTAAAAACCATAAAGAAAAGTGCTGCGATAATCATTTGCAAAAAATTGTTAAAAGTCAATATCATCTCCTCCAGTTGTCATTATACCAATAAATGGGTAACTTACAACCAAAGCCCAAAGTGATAAAGCATTAAGTAAACAAACACTGTTTCCTGAATAATATAATCTAACCACTTATAAGGAGCGTTTAAGATATGATCACTCATGGAAATGGAGATGACCTCCTTATTTCAGCAGCATGGTTACTCGGCATCGGCACTCTTGTTGGTGCAATCGGGCAAACCCGGCAAACTTTAACGAGCACTAATCTCGGAAAAGATCTCATCCTCAAAGGGAATGGCATTGAAGCCGTTGCAAATTCCCTGCAAGCGATCGGCCGTTCAAAAATGCTGAACCCGGAAAACGAACGTTCGCAATCCTACTTCATATTCGGCAATTGGCTTGAGGCCATTGGTAATACCGCAAATGTAGTTGGAATAGATATGCAATTGAGTGGTTCAGTGGAGGAAGGCACGAGAACCGATGCAATCGGCAGTGGAATCCAAGGCCTCGGTGCCGCCTTTGAAACGTTTGGGGCAACGCTGACTGATGAGGCCATTTCACCATTTGAGATCAAGGGAAATGGCCTCATTGCAGCCGGTTCTTTTTTGGAATCCGTCGGAAATATTTTTATTTTAAAAGAAAAAGTACGGGTGGGAGAACATATCCTTCTACTAGGCAGCTGGACCCAGGTTTTCGGAGCATTCATATTGATCGAGGCCTTTTCACTTGGCCCAGAGCCCGAACCTGAGAATGGGAAAGGTGGAAATAATGGTTATAGCTATGCCAACTATTGTTAAGGGGCCGCGAGTTCGACCTTCATCCGATCTGGATCTTCGAAATATACAGCATAATGATCCTACCCGCCTGCAAATGGATGCTTATCGGCGTTAATGGTGGTAACTCCCCCCCTTAACTTTCCTGGCAACTTCATCAACCTGTTGCCGGGAAGCGGCGTAAAAAGCTAAATGGTTAAGACCCACACGTCCCCTATGTTAGGGAATGTCGAGAAACCTTGTTTCCGCTTGTATAAAAAACATGTACATCTCACCCATTCTCCAACTCCTCCCGCTTTCCCACTCCTGAAATGGCTCATAGCCCAGCTCGTCCAAAAACAAGCCCCCAAAATCAATGCTCCTCTTTAAATTTGGAACATACAGCTCAATATGTTGAAGATATCCTGTCACCCTCCTCTTATGATCGCTTTTTGGAGTGTTTACTCGTGAGTTTCCGGCTTTTACTCGTGAATTCTGCCGTTCCTCCCCTATTTTTTCAAAATAACAATAACAAATCCGAGTGGACAGAAGGGATTAAATTTGGTATTATAGTTACCTAGGGTAACAATTACTCAAGATAACCATATATTGATAAGAGGTGTTTCTGATAAAGACTTTCCAAAAATTCTTTCAGCAATTATTGCTGCTGTACCGGCCGTTTGAAAATAATCTTAATATCCAGCTGAACAAGCATGATTTACACAGGGCTCAATGGTCCATTTTGTATTACTTGAACAATTATGGTTCGGCGACGCTTGTCGAGCTTGCCAATTACCAAAGCGTGGAGAAACCCACGATTACGAGGACCATTGCCCGCTTGGAAGAGCTGGGGTATGTCGAGCATGTGCCAAGCAAAGATAAACGCGAGAAAAGGATGCGGCTTACGGAGCTTGGCAAAAAGGTCTACAGCGAAGTCCGTGTGACAATCGATCAATATGAACAGGAGATATTGAAGGGGATCACGGAAGAGGAGCAACTCGCTGCCATACGCATCATGGGCGAAATTAGAAATAACATTATAAAGTAAGGAGATAATAACATGGATCAATCCAGAACCAGACTGTGGACGAAGGACTTTGTCATCGTTTCGTCCATCAATTTTTTCATAACATTAATCTTTTATTTACTGATGGTGACACTTGCCATCTATGCTGTTAATGAATTGGATGCTTCTACAAGTGAAGCCGGACTCATATCGGGAATTTTTATTATCGGGACGTTGATCGGACGCCTGTTCATTGGCCGTTTCATTGATTCAATCGGCCGCAAGAAAACGTTATTCATAGGTTTGATCTTTTTCACTTTGACAACAATTCTTTATTTCGTGGACCTTGGAATCGGCTTCCTGCTTGTTAACCGCCTGATCCATGGGATGGCAATGGGGATGGCAAGTACTGCGACAGGCACGATCGTTGCGCAGATCATTCCGGCGACACGAAAGGGTGAAGGCATCGGCTATTACAGCATGAGCGCAACACTTGCGACGGCTATCGGTCCTTTCATCGGTCTTTATATGGCCCAACATACAAGCTTCCAAGTCATTTTCAGCTTCTGCCTGGCTTTAGGGGTGATCTCCCTGATTACAGCATTCTTCCTGTATGTCCCGGCATTGAAAGTGACGGCAAAAGTTACGGAAAGCAAAGGATTCAAGCTTTCCAATTTCATTGAACCTAAGGCACTGCCCATTTCCATCATCACTCTGTTATTGGCTTTCTGTTATTCCAGTGTCCTTTCTTTCATCAGTTTCTATGCCATCGAAATCGATCTGGTCAATACGGCAAGCTTCTTCTTTGTAGTGTACGCAGTAGCCGTATTGCTATCACGTCCTTTCTCAGGACCATTGATGGACCGGAAAGGATCGAACTTCATCATGTATCCGGCTTTCATTATTTTCGGAGTCGGCTTGCTGCTTCTAAGTATGACAACCAATAGTTTCACTTTACTGGCAGCAGGTTTCCTCATTGGCCTTGGATTCGGTAATATGCAATCAAGCTCTCAGGCGATTGCCGTTAAACTGACACCGCCTCACCGAATGGGGATGGCAACGTCCACCTTCTTTATCATGCTTGATGCAGGACTTGGATTCGGCCCTTATATTCTGGGATTCATCATTCCGGTAACAGGTTACAGCACACTTTATGTCATCTTGGGCGTTGTGGTCATCTTGACCTCCGTCCTTTACTACTTCTTGCACGGCAAGAAGGAACGTACAGCCAGAACGAACTTGGCTTCCATTTAAATGAAAAAGGGATATCCCATTGGGGGATATCCCTTTTTCATTTAAAGCTTTATAGATAGTAGGTATTTACTTTACTTCCAAGTCATTGATAAAAAGTCCAAAACTTTTGCTGTTCTTTTTATTCATGACTGTTTCACCTTTATATAAAGTCTTTCCAGTCTTTATATCTGCAATCAGAAGTTTGGCAGGCTTGTATGTTAAAACGTCTTGATCCACTTCGTTCCCTAATAGGAAGTACACACGCCCGTTCTTAATGGCAGCGAAAACTTGTTCCTTTTTATTAGCAGCTAAATCCAGTTCCGTGTCATTCGTTAATGTTTGACTGCTGAGATCAAACGTTTTAATGCGGTATTTACCTGATTTCATTTCAACTGTATAAAGGTTTTTTACGTCTGCATATCCTGATCTTTCCATGTCCAGGCTCAGCGATCCTTTTTTAACCGTTTCTAATTTTTCCGTTTCATAATTATAAGATAAAAGCTTGCTTTCCTTTAGTTTTTCCTCAAAGCCATCCTCATGATTTACCCCTTTAATTAACGAAAAGAATACCATGTTGTTTGGCTGGGAGGGAGCAACATCAGTTGGCATCTCAAAATCAACTTGATTAGGGTAAGTAAAGGATTCAGATACAAGGGTTTTATCGCTCAAGACTTTTTTATTGGCTACATCGATCGTATACAGATGAACCTCTTTCGTCTCTTTCTCATTGTTGGAATTCACATCATTCATCGTTAAAACCTGTAGTTTTGAATGGACCAATTGCACATCCCTGACATCAACATTCATGATTCTCCCTTGATTCGGAAGTTCAACTTGGAAAGAAGTTTCCTCTTCGTCCTTCTTCTCCAGTAAACCGATATCAAACTCCGCTTCCATATTCCCGCTCTTTGTATATTCGCTATTCACCCAAGCGTAAGCGAGAAAATCATCATCTTTATATAAAGAACTAATGGAATCCTTGCCACGCATAAACGAACGATGTTCTTTTATTAATCTTTCAATTTGATGATCCTGTCTTCCAGTTAAGTTCTCCAAGTAAGACCTTTCGCTGGCATATGTGGTTGTATTGGATTCAAATGTTAATGGTTCATAAAAAGAACCATTTTCAAGCGTAGCATGTATGATTACCGGATCAAGCTCTTTATCGCTGCCTTCCAGTGTCTTGAACGTATACTTTGGAAGGCTGGAAGCGGAGGAAAATTTGACATAATAGGTCCCGATGCTTAAGATGACAACCATTCCAATAATGATGCTGCATAAATAACGTTTCACCTTGTTCACTCTCCTTTAAAGTTGTTATACGGTCACGCGATTTTTAAATAACCAGGCACCAAGCCAAACCGATAAGCCTGTCAAAATGATTCCTAATGCGAGCAGCAGGCCAAATAATTCATTAGGATAGAAATAGAAATTCCCAAATTCCATTACGAAAAGTGGAGCTAAAAACAACACCGCAGCGATTCCGCAATATAACAAGCCCATTATGATTCCTTTTATGCGGAAACTTCTTTCAAACATGATCGCCGTGAATAGTATCGACATGATCATAAGACCGATGCCATAGGAAATCAGGAATTGCGTGAATGTGCTTGGGATGATCAATGACAAAATCGGATTGGCTATCGTGATAGTAGAAATTGACATTTCATTCAAGAGCGCTTCCGGCACATTCGAATTAAATAGTGCATTTTGCATAGGTAAAATGATGATTTGGAAAGCAATCAATCCTAATACCATCAGGAAGATGGCCGTAGCTTTTGAAAGGTAGATCGATAATCTGGATGTCGGTAACATCAACAGACGATAAATGAACGTATTCTTTCCAAACCAATCACGATACCAAATAAGGAAAATGTAAAAAATAAGGGCAACCGCACACAGCGCTATCGGTCCTACAAACAAGAGGCTATTGGCGATATGGGTAAAATCAATGCCTCCATAATTGGTAATATAAGCTGCTTCAGATAGTCTTTCTTCTTTCATGATATCCTTGGCATCATTAAGAAGGCTCTTCGTTACGATGATCACTCCGGCAAATTGCGAAACCAAGGTGATCAACAATAAGCTAAGATAGATTTTACTGAAACGGTTGATTTCAAAGTTCACTAGTTTTATATATCGCATCATGATTGATACACCTCTCTCATTACATCGACTACCGATTTCCCTTCCTCTTCCCGCATTTCTTCTGTATTGAACTCTTTAAGCACTGAACCGTTATCCAATAAAATGACCTTATCGATCAAATGTTCAATATCACCGATTTCATGGGTCGTGATGATGACTCCTCTATCTTCAATCAGGTGGCTCGCAAAGACATCGGCAATTTGCTCGCGGCTAAACATATCGATTCCCGAAAATGGTTCGTCCATCAGTACATAATCGACGTCAAGGGACAAACCAAGCATCAGGTTGAGCTTAGCTGTATTTCCTTTTGACAATTCCGAAATGCGATTCTCCTCTTTAAGCTTGAAAAACCCCATTAGCTGGTTAGCTCTTTCCGGATTCCAGGACGTATAGAAATCCGACATGAAAACCATGGCCTGTTTAATGGTCATTTGCGGAAGCATGGTCGGTGCGTCCGGAATGAAGGTGATTTTTTCATAACTTTCCTTTGTCATCTTTTGATCATCGATCAGGATTTCACCTTTATATGGCGTCAAGCCCATGATCGCTTTGAGTGTAGTCGTTTTACCGACACCATTTATCCCGATCAGACAAGTGACTTCCCCTTTATTGGCTGTAAATGAAACATCATCCAAGATCTTTTTCCGTCCATAATTCTTGGAGATCTTTTTTACTTCTATCATTTTTCTTCCTCCTCCCTTATTTCTTCCGAGTATTTTTCTTTAACCACACGAAGCAGTTCATCAACCGGTACATTAATCGGACGAATCGCATCGACAAACGTATCGACGGCTGCCAAAATCAATTCCTGCCTTACAGCCTGTAAAATCGTTTCATTCGTCGTGATTTGACTGGGGAAATTTCGTTCTGTATGAATCAAGCCCTGTTCCTCCATTTCTTTATACGCTTTTTGAGCGGTATTGGGATTTATATTGAGTGAAGCCGCCAGTTCTCTTCTGGAGGGAATTTCCTGCCCCGCCACGAAATTACCAATGGCTATTTGTTCTTTGAAATGCCTAACGACTTGCAGATATACCGGTTCCCGGGTATTTACGTTCATTAAAACCACCCCCTATTTATTTAAAAAAGTCTGATATATGTGTATGTACTAAGTGGTTCATACACCTTATAGATGTACTATACCTGTAATACACCTAAGCTGTCAACAACCAATTCCAAAAAAATGAAACCCCCGAATGCGCACTGCAGACGGGGTTTTTCATTGGAGATGCTAAAATCTCATTGAAATAGATGATGAAGCAGCCGATCTTTATCTTCAAAAAACTGTTTCATTAACAAATAGTGATTGGACTCCTCTAATGCCACCTCACTCATTCCCTCCTCTGAAATTTGGAGGATTTTAGCATCCGGGTAGGCCATGATGATCGGGGAATGGGTGGAAATGATGAATTGGGATCCTTGTTGAACAAGCTCATTTATCCTGGCCAGCATCGATATTTGTCTCAATGGGGACAAAGCAGCTTCAGGCTCATCGAGAATATACAATCCATCGCCTTGAAATCGTTCTACAAAAGCAGAAAAAAACGATTCCCCATGAGATTGCTGGTGTAACGATTTTCCACCGAAGGAATCGATGATTTTCGACCCAAACGATGACTCCCTGTCCAATTCCTCTATATTCGTAGCTAAATTATAAAAGGTTTCCGCCCTAAAGAAGAAATGATCCTTCGGTTTGTATACGCCTTTTTTCAGACGGAGGTATTCGTCCAAATTGGAATGTGAATCATAATTGGAAAAATTGAAATTCAACGTTCCGCCTTCTGGATTGAAGCCATACGCAATCGCAATACCTTCAAGCAAGGTGGACTTCCCCATTCCATTTTCCCCGATGACATAGGTAACACTGGGATGAAAAGCAACTTCCTGAAGGTGCCTGATAACCGGAAGATCAAGAGGGAAATGGTCATACGAAGATATTCGGTCTCTATTGAGGTAGATGCCCCTGATATACTGTGAATCATAATCTAGTTTCATTTGTTATCACCCTCTGTTGAATATATTTAGAGCCATTCCATTAAAACTGCAACAATCCAAGTCCCATTTATTGTTCAAATTGATAGATCGATAAGGTTTGATTCTAAATGACCGCCCACTTTGGATGCAATTCAATTAAACTTCCTGAAATGCGCTAGGTTGAATCTTTCACTCCCGATTCGTTTATCAGTGCAGGCAATTCCCTATCCGCATACTGTTGATGCGAATCTTCATTGTCCCATAATGAGGCGGCCAGATATCTGCCGTTTTGCCATTTAGCTAATGCGCCAGACAGCATGCCCGGTGTCATCGCCCTGTTCCCCGCGTCTTTTAGCACCTGCTCAAAACGGGCTTGTTTAACATTTTCAACAGAACATTCAGCCACTCGAAGTAATTTTCCCTTGTCAACAAATCCGTCATGTCCATTGTTCCTATATTGGATATGCTCTCGAATATATCGACAGAAATATTTATATACGTACTTCCTTGGTCAATCTTCCTGAATATTTCATCATGCTGATGCTGCATGAAACGTTGATAACAATGGAGATCTTTCCAAACGGAGAGAATGCCTGCTTCACAGGTTCATTTCTACCCTCCGATTTGACCGATGAAGCCACAATGGCGCAACTGTCCCCATCCCTCTTGTGATTTTGAAAATGAATTCTTGCTTTCCTCATTCACTTGGCATTTGATCCACTTCATTAACATGATGATCCCCCTCATTCAAGGACGCCGCCCAATGTTTCGCTTTTTCATCGACTTTTTTGATAAAATCATTTTTCCCGTTTACATATCCTTTAATATCATCTGGGAATTCCGCTGCCAAGCGCTGCTTCAGCCTACTATACTCTTGTGCTTTATCAGGGTATGATAGCAAATAATCCCGAAAAGCGAGGTGTCGGGCAATTTCTTCATGTCCTTTTTGGAACATGTGAATATGGTGCGTCCTCTCATCCCCGCCTTTACGAAAAAAACGTCGTCCAGCGATTCCGTTCTCCCCCTTGGCATCATACCCCATCTCTTCCATCTCTTTATTAAAGTCAGCGACACATTCCACATCTTTCACCACTGCCAAAATATCTATTACAGGCTTGGCATGTATTGCCGGGATGGCCGTACTGCCAATATGGTATACATTCATCATTTCAGGCCCGAAAATATCCTCTAATTTTTGGCATTCATCATGAAATAGCTTGGACCATTCTTTCTTATATGGTACAACCTCTACCTTTCTCATGAAGCCTCCTTGATAGGAATTCGCGTTTACATTCCTTTTTACTGTTTCCTTATTTTAACACCGATGTACATGCATCACAAAAAAGCAGCCGGGATAATAGCCCCAGTTGCTTTTTGGATAGCGCTTACATTTCATTTGTTTTATTTCGCTTTTTGTAAGGAAGCCACATTTTGATCTTTCAAAATAGTTGGTTTCATGCCCCTTCGCTGCGGAATGCCTCTTTCCTCCTGTTTCTTTGCAACCCACATCGTCAGCATCGGTGTCAGGATTGCCGTCACCAATACACTTGTCGCGATGATTGCTGTTGCCGATTCTGCTACAGGAGCGAATTGCGGGTTTAACTCGGCGATGATGAAAGGTACAGCAACTGCGGCACCCGCCGTTGAAGAAGCGGCGACCCCAGCAACACCATCGGAGCCAGTAACGTAACGGTCCAGTAGATATAAGACGCCTCCGGACAGGAAGACGACAGCAACGCCCATTAAAATACCCATGAATCCGGATTTTACGATCATGCCAAAATCCAACCCGAATCCTAAAGCTAATGCGAAGAAGGGGATAAGGACCGGTACGGCCTGTCCAAAGAATTCCCGGCACTCTTTATCAATATTCCCTACAATCATCCCGACTGCAAATGGAATCAATGTGGAGACAATTGTTTGCCACGGGAAGGTTGCAAGGCCTCCAACACCGAGGATGATCATCGTGAAGAACGGACCGCTTTCAATACTGATGAACGGGAATGCCGCAGCATCTTCCGTTCTGCCCAATTTTGTCATGAGTGCGGTATAAAGACCGCCATTCGTTTCATTAAAAGCCGCTATCAGCACTAAAACCGAAAGACCGGAAAAGAGACCGGTTTGAATCCCATTCTCCGGAAGCAGCAACGCTGCACCATATCCCAATAATGCCGCAAATACGACTTTACCGAAAAGCAATGTAAATCCTTTTCTTGCAATATACCCGGATTGCTTAACATCTATCGTAGCTCCGACACAAAAGAAAAAGACGGCTAATATCGATGCGGTACCTGTTAGCATGGCACCTGTAAATCCGCCAAAGAAGGTTGCCGTGTCAGGAAAAATAGTATGTATCAAAGCACCTATGAACAACGGGACAACCATCATGCCACCAGGGATTTTTTCTATTGCGGCTTTTATTCTCATCACAATCTCTCCACTTCATTATCAAATTTATGAATATTTGTAATTGGAAGTCTAGTTGTGGAGTTAACTGGCTGCTGTTATCGATCATTCAACATTTAATAGTTCGTTCTGGCTTTCAATAAAGTCCTGCAATTTTTTCCGGCTGGGCATGCCATCCATATCACCGGGAGCCATGACTTGAAGGGCGCCAATCGCATTGCCCCGAGTAACGGTTTCCAGCGTGGATTTCCCGTCAAGCAAGCCGCTGATCACACCGACTGCGAAACCATCTCCGGCACCTACCGTATCAATGACTTTTTCCGGTGCGAATCCTTTAACATACCCTTCTTCATTGGCATTTTTATAATAAGCTCCCTCTGCTCCAAGCTTGATGACAATCATTTTAACTCCTTTGTTCAAATAAAATTCGGACACCTCCTCAGGTGTTCGGAGCCCTGTTAAAACTTCCGCTTCGGACATGCCTGGAAGAAATAAATCACAAATATAAGCAAGTTCATTAATGCATTCCACCATTTTTTGTTTATCCGGCCATAAGTTAGGCCTTAAATTCGGGTCAAATGAAACCGTTTTCCCTTGGCTCTTCATAAGTTTCATGGCAGCAACGGTAAATTCATGGCAGCTTTCGGATAATGCGGATGGGATACCTGTTGCATGCAGATGTTTAGCTTGTTGAAAATACTCTTCTGAGAGGTCGTCGATATTCAGAGTGGAAGCAGCTGAATTTTTTCTGAAGTATTCCACCTCCGGGTCTCCGGCATGCACTTTAGATTTAATGAGCATTCCTGTCGGATGATCACTTGTAAAACGGATACCTGTCGTGTCGACTTTTTCTTTATTCAATCCTCCGATGATGAACTTACCGAAACTGTCGTTGCCAAGTTTCGTCATATAAGCAACCTTTAAATCAAGACGTGCCAATCCGCAGGCTACGTTTGATTCGGCTCCCGCAATCGCTCGGGAAAAGGATTTAGCCTCATGTAAAGCCTCTACTTCATTTGCATAGAACATGTTCATCGGTTCCCCAAAGGTGATCACATCTAAATCTAACATTCCCAATTCCTCCTGAAAAAAGGTTTATTTCGGTTTAGTAAACCAACACTACAAGAAAGCGCTTTCTTTTGGATGAAATCAGATTATCATATAAACCAGTTATTAACAATACTAATTTTTAAATTATTTTTTGCATATTTTCCATCTACCTTACTGATAAACTACTAAAATTTTCTATTAATATTGACTATTTGGAAAACATTAGATATATTTTAAATATTGGTAACGTTAACATTTTTCAACCTAACGATAAACCGTTTTACTAAACTAGGAGGTTATTTATATGCATATGGAAAAACGTTATTCCATTCATCCGTCACAAGCCAAACACTTTGATACAAGTGAAATCCGTGAAAATTTTTTAGTGGAAAAATTATTTCTCGATGACGACGTTTCTTTATGCTATTCCCTTGATGACAGGATCATCATAGGAGGAATCAAACCTGTTTCTAAAGAGGTTAAGCTTGAGGGTCATGATTTCATTAAAGCTGATTATTTTCTTCAACGAAGAGAATTAGGGGTATTTAATATAGGGGGATCAGGAAGGATCTCAGTTGACGGGAAAGTATATCCCCTTGAAAATCGTGATTGTCTATATATAGGATTAGGTTGTAAGGAGCTGATTTTCATTAGTGACTCAGACTCCGAACCTGCTAAATTTTATTTAGCCTCTGCTCCGGCACATAAAAACTACCCTATTCAACACGTAGCGTTCAAGGAAGTGCAAGGTGATGAAATGGGATCACAGGAAACGGCAAATAAGCGGACGATTCGCAGAATGATTCATGAAAAAGGAATCCAAAGCTGCCAACTGTGTATGGGGATGACCGAATTGGCTCCAGGAAATGTCTGGAACTCCATGCCCCCTCATGTCCATGACCGCAGAGTGGAAGTTTATATGTATTTTGACTTGGCAGATGATGCCGTTTTGTTCCACATGATGGGTGAACCCGATGAAACAAGGCATATTGTCATGAAAAATGAACAGGCTGTCATTTCACCTCCATGGTCCATACATAGTGGTTCCGCTACAAGCAACTACACATTTATTTGGGCAATGGCCGGAGAGAATTATACATATGAAGATATGGATACCTTTCCTATTTCAGATATGAAGTAAGACTAGAGTGTTTTATTAATCCATATGGGGATGGAGGAAACAAGATGAGTTTACTGGATTTTTCAATGGACTTTTTCAGTTTAAAAGGGAAAGTTGCCATCGTAACAGGAGGAAATACCGGATTGGGCCAAGGGTATGCGGTTGCATTAGCAAAGGCGGGTGCAGATCTGTTTATCGTTGCTCATGGTGATAATTGGCAGGAAACAAAGGATTTAATCGAAACGACCGGGCAAAAAGCTGTATTTTATCAGGCGGAGCTTACGAATAAGGAAAGCCTTAAAGGAGTTGTAAAAGGCTGTCTTGATGCATACGGAAAAATCGATATCCTTGTTAATAATGCAGGAACGATTCGCCGTGCCCCTTTATTGGAATATAAAGACGAGGATTGGAATGCAGTAATGGACATTAACCTTAACTCCTTGTATTTTCTCAGTCAGCTCGTTGCCAAAGAAATGGTTGAACAAGGCAGCGGGAAAATCATAAATATCGCTTCGATGCTCACCTTCCAAGGAGGCAAGTTCGTTCCCGCGTATACTGCGAGTAAACATGGCGTTGCCGGGCTGACTAAAGCCTTCGCTAATGAATTGGCGTCTAAAAACATTCAAATAAACGCGATTGCCCCAGGTTATATTGAAACGGCCAATACTGCCGCGCTTCGTGCAGATGAGTCAAGAAACAAAGACATTCTCTCAAGGATCCCTGCTGAAAAATGGGGAACACCCTTTGATGTCATGGGAACTGTCGTTTTTCTTGCCAGCAAGGCCTCTGACTATATGAATGGCCATATCCTCGCAGTTGATGGAGGCTGGCTCGTTCGTTAATCCGCTGATCAAGATATGTAAAACAATAGTTTAAGGTTAACACCCTTAGCCCAAGTGCTTAGGGTGTTTCTTACATCCAATGTTTAACAAAATCAGGTAAATGGCGTTGGAATCGTCATGCTCCTTTGTTATGATGAAGGTATCCCGTTCTAGTTCAAGAAATAATATCCTTTAGGAGAGCATCATGAAAAAAAAGAAAACTACCATATCAGATGTTGCTGAGAAGGCCGGTGTTTCCAAAAGTACGGTTTCTCAATATATTAACCAGCGTTTTCGTTATATGAGTGCTGAAACAAAGGACAGAATCGAGCAAGTCATCCAAGAACTTGACTTCCGTCCCAATGATAATGCCCGGAATTTAAAAGTGAAAAAAACAAAAGTCATTGGCATACTCGTAGCTAATATTTTACATACTTTATCCACTGAAATCATTCGTACCGTAGAAGAACAGCTTCAGCAGCATGGCATGAAAGTGTTCATATGTGACTCTGCCGATGACCCAGAGAAAGAAAAAGAATACCTTGATTTGCTCGTTTCTACGCAAGTGGACGGAATCATCATCTTTCCGGTAGGAAATGATTTTAAAGTCTATAATTACTTGATCGATCATTCCATTCCAATGGTATTCGTCGATCGATTAGTTGATGGGGTAACTTCCGATTCCGTTCTTTTAGATAATCATGCTGCAATCTTTTTAGCTGTTTCCATGCTGGCTGAAAAAGGACACGAAAACATTGCATTTTTAACCTTACCGATTGATATCCCGATCACACCAAGGCTGGAGAGAATCGAAGGATTTAAAAAAGCGATGGCATCTCATAAATTGGAAGTAAGGGAGGATGATATTCATTCTTTACCCAGAAACCAAATTCAAGAAAAATTGGCCCGGATATTCGATGCAGAAAAACCACCGACAGCCATAGTGGCAGGAAATGATTTAGTATTACGTGAAATCCTTAGCTATTTGAAAAAGCAAAAAATCTCGATTCCTGGGGAAGTGGCGATTGTCAGCATTGATGATGTCGCTTATACGGAGTTTTATGAACCATCCATCACGACAATTGGACAGCCCATTCAGCAAATGGGAATTAAAACAGCTGAGTTACTATTGAACCGGATAACCAATTCGGATCAGGCCCCGTACATTACTTATCGGTTTGCCCCCGAACCCATCGTTCGAAGTTCATGCTAATTGTTCATACAACAAACGGCAGTTTAAACCACTGCCGTTACCATATTTCAAGTAATTCAAAATTTACCTTGGAAGTCAACCGCCTTTTGCTGATTCCATGACATTTAAGATAAATGGCGCTTTCGCTTTTGTGTACCCCACTATATCTGCAGGATGCTTTTCTGCTAAGGACATTTTTAATTGCTGATATTGTTTCCGTACGTCAGGATGGCTTCTTAGGTAGTCCCTGAATGAAAGTTGAGTCTTCCACTGTTCACTTCCAAATCTATAGATATGCAAATGGTGTGTACCCGCTCTCCATTGGCCTTTTCTAAAGAAACGCCTTTCGGGAAACTCCTTATGCGTGACAAATTCATACCCTATCGATGTCAACGGTTCAATGAAAGCGTCAACTTCAGCTAAATGTTGGACGCCAACCATGATGTCCAAAATCGGTTTAGCCCCCACCCCCATGACGGATGTACTTCCAATATGCTCAACACAAAGGGAATCGTTCTTTAAAACCTCCATGATCCTCGCTTTTTCCTGTTGAAATTCACTGACCCAATCAGGGTTATATTCCTCGATCTTCACTGTTTTTTCCATATAATCACTCAACTTTACTTAAAATCGTATGACCGCCATCATTTTTCATCACGCGACCATTTTACGATGGGATCTTGCGTGCTCGGCTCATAGTAAGTTCCGGCATACACCTTTTCTTTTCCTGTTATTTTATTCGTTCGGATGACTGTATATCTTCCTTTATCATAATTTTTGGTAAGATAATATGTCCGGTTTGAAAACCCTTTTTCGGGCCCGGTTAACTTTTCTTTAGTTTTATACGCTTGAGGTTTATTCAAGTGCTCTTTCACTACACTTTTAATATTCAGCGGCGTGCCCTCAAGCTTGACATCAATTCGGAAATCAGCATCCCTGGTCTCTGTTTTCCCTGAAGGAACGGATGCCATTTCAACCGTATCATGGGTTTGTTCCGAGAATGTTTTTGTGACACTGTATGAATAAAGAATATTCATGGAACTTATATTATGTTTCATTTTGCCAGCAATCTCAGGCATGGCAACATTCAATAGAAAGGTGATTGAAATACATGCAATTAATATGATAAGCGAAATTTTCTTCATATTTCCTCTTTCTCAACTATGTATTCTTGTAATTCAACTTGTTCATTTTCCTTAGGAATAATCCCAAATTTGGCGATTAATAGAATGGCAAGAAAACTGAAACTGCAAAAACTAGTATTATCACTTGTAATAAATGAAGCCTGTATAATTCGGGATGCCAATAATGAATTCAAAATATAAGAAAAAAGAAACCCTGAATAGGATAGGCAAACCAGATAGTTTCCAATCAATGCCCTCCTGTAATGTACATACTCCGACTTATTTCCCTTCCCGATACTGACACAATGTCTAAATTGCCTAATGAGACCGTATGTGAAACCAATAATTAATATGACTGCAATGACAAAATCAATTATTGCTTCCTCCACCGTTTTACCCCTCCTTGGTAATTCGAACTAAGAATATAGTAAATTATTACATTAAACTCATCATATACCATTTATGATAAAATGATAAATATTTCCCACTTTAATATTGGAGTTGTATCATGAAATTTTTTGAGAAAATAGTATTATCGTTATTTATGGTTCTGTATCTATCAATGCTTACAAAGCTCATTTTATTTAAAACCTTCTCGATAACCGAGATGAATGGTCATATTAATTTTTCCCATGGCCGCTATTGGGGTTCCCATAACTTCATCCCTTTTAAAACCATTGCCCATTACCTGTTCTTAGCGGATGTTAACCCATCGATCCGGATGGAAAATATAGCGGGGAATATCATCGGCTTTGTACCATTCGGCTTGATGCTTCCCTTACTGTCAAAAAGGTTTTCCCAACTCAAATCGATCTTGATTGCAACATTCTGTCTTAGTTTCACCTATGAGATTCTTCAGCTTTTATTTGAATTAGGAAGTTTTGATACCGATGATTTAATCCTGAATACTCTCGGCGGGGTTATAGGATACCTGCCTATTAAACTGTTTTACATCGTTTTCAAAAAGAATGGTACCATTTGCAGTCAAGCCAAAGGACAATAATGTGCCTGTCCTTCTTTTGTCCCAAGGTCCATATTACGCAGCGATTGAAAGACGAATACATGCATGTCCCTTTTCTTACGTGTAAAGCGAGAAGAGGTTTCAATATAAAGGAAAATATACCTAATATTACTGCGGATGAATTAAAAAAGACCACCAGATTGGTGGTTATAGTTTGTGGACAAAAGGATTTCTCCTAAAGTTTTAAAAACTAATTCAAGATTGGAACGAAAGGTGCGAGACTCCTGCGGGAAAAGCGCGTCTGGGGAGACCCCGCAGGCGCAAGCCGAGGAGGCTCCCCGACCGCCCGCGGAAAGCGAGTGCCTGTAGTGGAAATCGACGTTCGCTGTACAAGTCCTAGTTAAACTGCGGCCACCGGATTGGCGGTTATTTCAAATTCTTAAATCCGTATTTTTCAAAGATTTTCATGGAGGCTTCCGTTTGGAGATAGTCATAGAATAGCTTGGCTTCCTTGGAATGATCCAGGTTATCGATCATTCCCATGGGATATATGATCGGATCGTGTAAATCTGCCTGAGCCGCTGCAATGATTTCAACTTTTGATGAGTTGAGCGCATCCGTTTTATAAACGAGGCCTGCGTCCACATTTCCCGATTCCACATATGTAAGCACTTGCCGCACATCCTTGGCATATACCAATCGATCTTCCATCTCTTTGAAAAGGTTCATATTTTCCAAAGTTTGTTTCGCATATTGCCCTGCCGGTACAGACTCTGGAGTCCCAATCGAAATTTTAGCGGCCTTTGTGAGGTCTTCCAGCGATCCAATTTCCTTTTTGGAATCCTTTGGCACCACAAGCACCAGGTCATTGCCGACTAAATCGATTCCGCTTTTCTCTTCAATAAGATCTTCCTCTACTAATTTATCAAATTTATCTTCTGCTGCCGAGAAAAACAGGTCAACAGGTGCACCTTGGGATATCTGTTGCTGAAGAGCTCCAGAGGCTCCAAAGTTATAATGAACTTCCACATTTGCATTCTCTTTTTCAAAAGACTTCTTTATATCATTTAAGGCATCTTGCAAACTTACAGCTGCGGAAACCGTCAATTCCACTTTTCCTCCGGCTTGCGCCTTCATTTCCGTTTCATCACTTGAACACCCTGCACCCACCATCACAAGCATCATCATCAAAAAAATCAAAAGGTATGTTTTTTTCAAAGTCACTCTTCCCTCCGACCTTTCATTATAGGATGGCTGCTAATTCAGCAGCCTTCCGTATCCATTCTTCCTTTTAGGATCACCAGCGGGAACACCATGCATTTAGCTATAAAGAAGTTTGGGCTGTCGGGCTAGATAGGAAGGCGTACCATTTTGATTAAGATCAAGGATCAATTTCATGACCTCCACTATTCCCTCGGGTTTCTCCAACTCTATTTCCTTATGATAGGACTCTATGGATGTGCTCCACTTTTTCATTTTTTTCTGATCCTTCAATATACTCAGTAATTGTTTTTCAAAAGGCGTTTTCTGGTTAAGTTTAAATACAAGGCCTTGCTGTTTTAGATACTGCAGATTGATTTCCTCCTGCCCCGGAAGCCTGGAATGAACAAAAATCGGAAGCTTTTTTCGCAATGATTCACTGATCGTGACACCGCCCGGTTTCGTAACGATTGCGTCAACTTCTTCATAAAGCTTATTCATTTCAGACCTTGATGAGATATAGGGCAGTGGTTTGATATGAGGTAAGTTCCATGTATTGATTTCTTCATAAAGCTTGTTGTTATTTCCGCAAAGAACTAAATAATCAAAGTCGGTTGAATTCTTTAACTCATCACCTAAGTTCAAAATCCCTCCCAGACCGCTATTTCCTCCGGATATCAAAATTTTTGGCCGTTCTGTGTTTCTTTGGACACGGGCATTTTTTGTGATTTCCTCGTGCACGGGAATGCCAGTGACCATCATCGTTTGTTTTGGTATTTGACGCTTACTCATCAGCTTTTCTTTCACTTCTTGACTAGGAAGAAAATGGGCATCTATCCCTTCGCTTCCCCACACATTATTAATAAAAAAGTCCGTGTACACGTTTATTACCGGTGTACTGCACTTCCCTTTCATCTTTAACTGACTCAAAAGATATGAAGGGAAACCGTGTGTACAAACAATTAAATCAGGCTTTTCTTCCGCTATCAATCGTTCCATCTTATTCATGAATAATTGCTGGTACCATTTACATACACTTTCCTTTGGCGAGTGAACATAAAACAGGTTCTTATAGGCAAGATTATAGGTTTCCGGCGCATAGCGTATCCATGTCAGATAACTATTTGCAATGAATTTTTCTAGAGAGGTATTGGTATAACTGATAAGATCGATTTTTTTATAAGTGATCCCATTTGAATGCTTTTTTAACATATCCATCAATGCCTCTGCAACTTGATGATGTCCCGACTGCATTCGAAAGAGAGGTAAAAACAAAATCTTCTTCATGTGTGTCATCTCCTAAGAAATCATTCTGAAAATACAAAATATATAGTTCATGATATCTTCCTCTTACAATATCGTTGAACAAATTCCTTAAATCGATTTTTTATTTCCGACGTTTTATAATAAGGAGCCGACTCAACTTTTGGATCTTTGTTTTCTCTTTTTAATGTATTTGATAGTAACATATAGTACAAAAATAACTAAAAATACAACACCTAAATATGGAACGTATTTGGGATTAACATTAAAAGCATCCCCCACATAATAACCGGCCACTATAAAAGGGACGGTCCATAGTATAGTGCCTAATAGGGAAAAGAGGAAGTATTTCCGAAAGGGTATAGAAGAGATTCCTGCAAAATATGGACTTATTTGCCTCATCCCCGGAATATAAAATCCCAATACTAACGTTTTTCGTGCATTATCCGTATATTTTCTCTTTGCTTTCTCCCAGCGTTCAGCCGTAATCCCAATGAATCTTCCATATTTATTTATAAATGGATACCCCACGTATTTTCCGCATGAGTAAGCTGCAAGCATTCCGATAAAGGCGCCGAGAATTGCACACAGCATCGCTAAACCCATAGAGAGCTTACCTTGGACAACCAGCACCCCAATTAGAAATAGAAGTGATTCTTCTGGAGCAGGCACTCCCACGATGCCGAAGAATAAAAAAAGAAAAATGATCAGGTATCCATAAGAATCAATAAATTGTAAAAGTGTATCTATATCCATAATACCCCCAGAATTAGTTATGAGTCTTTTAAAGAAATAAAGTGTGTTCCTTTTTCCTTACTCTCCTGCAGGTAAATTTTCAACATTTCAATCATATAGCCTGGTGCCTCTTTATCCGCTCCCAATGTTTCACCACAGTCATGAAGCAATATGATGGAACCTTCCGTTGAAGTGCTTCGAAGCTGATCAAGCAGAGTATTTTTGCAATTTTGGACTTTCCAATCCCCAAAGATGCCGGACCACATAATTACTTTATATTTCCTACTGAACAGTGGGGTAAACATATTGAAATGGCCCCATGGCGGTCTATAAAATATCACCTTTTCATCCGTGCATTCCGTTATCGCCTTTTCAGTCATTTCCAACTGTTTTCGCAGATGAATTGGTGATAGGACCCAACTTGAAACATGATGAAAATGATGGATACCTATCGTATGTCCCTCTTCATGCATTCTTTTAATAATCCCAGGATTACTTTTCACTTTACTGCCTACAACAAAAAATGTAGCCTTTATCTCATATTCCTTTAAAAGATCAAGTAATTTCATTGTATGTTCAGGGTTTGGGCCATCATCGAAAGTTAGCGCAATCCCATTATTCGAATTTATTTTTTTGGTTATTCCCAGGCTGCCTACACGAATAAGCACCGTTGGGATAATAGTATAAAATATTAATAGCAATAATAAAATAATAAAACTAATCAGCCATATATGCATCACACAAAACTATCCTCTCATTATTGATATTACCAATACTGATCCTTTCCCTATTTCATAATCATTTACTACAATGCAGCAAATGTTATTGCATTCAGGTAATTCATTATAAAACCTCTCCTTACAATTTAGCATTTTTTTTTCATTATTTTCACTTATCATTACTTTTTTATTTTTGTAAAGGTTGAAGGACATTAGTTCTATTACGGGAATGTCTGCAGTTTTTTTCTTTTAAAACCATTTCAGTCGATTCCAGAAATCCTCTCCCTTTCCGCCGACTGCCTGCCAGGCCTCCTCGCCGGTAAACGGCTGCGGGGTCTCGGCTAGCCAGTTATTCGGCAGGAGTGTCGCTCATTTCTTCCATCCTTTAAGGATTGCTTTAAAAAAACATGTACGATAATCTAGTCTTCAACATGTTTCAGGATGACCACCTGCAGTTTTTTTCTTTTAAAACCATTTCAGTCGATTCCAGAGATCCGCTCCCTTTCCGCCGACTGTCTGCCAAGCCTCCTCGCCGGTAAACGGCTGCGGTGTCTCGGCTAGCCAGTTATTCGGCAGGAGTGTCGCATATTTCTTCCATCCTTTAAGGATTGCTGTAAAAAAACATGTACGATAATCTAGTCTTCAACACGTTTCAGGATGACCACCTGCAATTTTTTTCTCTTAAAACCATTTCAGTCGATTCCAGAGATCCGCTCCCTTTCCGCCGACTGTCTGCCAAGCCTCCTCGCCGGTAAACGGCTGCGGGGTCTCGGCTAGCCAGTTATTCGGCAGGAGTGTTTCATATTTCTTATATCCTTTAAGGATTGTTGTAAAAAAACATGTACGATAATCTAGTCTTCAACATGTTTCAGGATGACCACCTGCAATTTTTTTCTCTTAAAACCATTTCAGTCGATTCCAGAAATCCACTCCCTTTCCGCCGACTGTCTGCCAAGCCTCCTCGCCGGTAAACGGCTGCGGGGTCTCGGCTAGCCAGTTATTCGGCAGGAGTGTTTCATATTTCTTATATCTAGTGAGGATTTCATCCGTATAAACTAGTAAAAAACATGAAACATAATCAAGTTTATTTTTAAAATCTTGGTTCGGGGCGAGAGCAATTCGAAACTCCTTTTGTCGAAAAATTGTTGGAACCGCCTGACTGTAGACTTATTGGAGAAGAAGAGCCAGTTTCCCTTCAATATTTCTAAAAAAAGAAGTTCCAATTGATTGGAACGGAAGGTACGAGACTCCTGCGGGAAAAGCGTGGCCAGACCCCACAGGCGAGCGCCGAGGAGGCTCCCGGACCGCCCGCTGAAAGCGAGTGCCTGGAGTGGAAATCCTTACACCTCCCCCTTTCAGAAATCCGCTCCCTTTAGTCGACAAACTGAAAAAAACACCCAAAGGGTGTTTTTTGGTTTGTCTCAATAATCTTCTTTATCAATTAAAGGGCACATTCTTCAATTTCAAACCCCAGGTCTTCAATGATTCCCCAATCCGCTGTGGGTTCTTGACCAGCTGTCGTTAAATAGTCGCCGACGAAGATGGAATTGGCTGCATAAAGTGCCATGGGCTGCATGGAACGTAGATTGACCTCCCGGCCGCCGGCCAGGCGGATTTCTTTACTCGGATTAACGAATCTCATCATCGAAATCAATTTCAGGCATTTAGTGGGGGTCAGCTCGGAAGTTCCCTCAAGCGGCGTTCCGTCAATTGCATTGAGAAAATTACAAGGAATGGAATCTGCATCAAGGCTTCGTAAGGATAGAGCGATTTCCACCGCTTCCGCCTCAGATTCACCCATTCCGAAAATGGCTCCAGAGCATGGGGACATTCCGGCTTCTTTCACAGCTTCCACTGTATCTACCCGGTCTTCATATGTATGTGTCGATGTAATTTTACTGTAGTTTTCCTGTGATGTATTCAAGTTGTGGTTATAGCGATGAACGCCTGCTTCCGCTAGTTTACCTGCATGTTCCTCATTCAGGAAACCTAAACAGCAGCAGATTTTAAGATCCGTCGTTTCGCGGATTTCTTTTACCGCTTCAATGACATGATCGATTTCCCTGTTGGTCGGACGACGGCCAGAAGCAACAATGCAATAAGTACCCGCTTTCCGGCGAATTGATTCTTGCGCTCCTTCGACAATCTTTTCTTTAGTCAGCCAAGCATATTTATCAATCGGGGCTTCCGACACGATCGACTGCGAGCAGTAGCCGCAATCTTCGGGACATAATCCTGATTTCGTATTGATGATCATATTCAATTTTACCTTTTTCCCATAATGATGTTTACGTATGAGATAGGCTGCATTCAGAATTTCCAAAACCTCTTCGTCTGGTGCTTGGACGATGGATAATGCCTCTTCCTCCGTCACTTTATATCCTTTGATAACGTTCTCCGCCAACATCTTCCAATCCCTTACCAATGTTTCCAAACCTATCCCTCTTTTCTTTTATTGTGTGCCGAATCCCATTCCTTGAAAAAGCACATATCCTGTTCCGGTTCTCCGCACATAAAACGGAAGATACCAGTAATAGACCCGCTTCCTGCAACCTGCTGCTCCAGCCGCGAAATTCCCTAAACCACTTTTCCCTCCAACCGGCTGCATGTGCACCATCAATCCTCAATGGGCATTAACATTTAGCAGTATCAAATGGAGCGATAATATTTGTTAACCTAAAATATAAAAAGTTAACATATTGTTAGAATAATAACATACATACAAAATATTATTCAATGGCCTTTTTTCAATATTTTCCTAGTTGTCCTTTAAATCCTAAGAAAAATGGCACTTTATATGTTAACTAAATAACAAATTAGTTGACATATAAAATAGGAATCAGGCAAACTAATAGTGGGCATTCTGCCAGCACTTTCAAAAAAGGGGGTTAAAAACTTGAAAGCAAGGACGATTTCTTATGTGGCCCTTTTTACCGCGTTAACTGCCATCGGCGCCTTTATTAAGATACCTATCCCTTACATACCTTTCACGCTGCAAATTCTGGCAGTCTATTTGGCAGGCGCATTGTTGGGGCCCCGGCTTGGGATGCTCAGTCAGTTATGCTACGTCTTGATCGGACTTATCGGGGTGCCCGTGTTTGCTGAAGGCGGGGGATTCGGCTATATATTCAAACCCACTTTCGGCTATTTGCTCGGATATATACTGGGAGCCTATGTAAATGGATGGCTGATCAACCGGTTTACCCTCTCCACGATTCGTTCCATATTCTTTGCTAATGCCGCCACTTTGCTGACCGTTTACCTTTTCGGCTGCATCTGGCTGTATGGTGCGATGAAGTGGATTGTGGAAACGCCGCTTTCCATCAGCCAAACGATCCTTTACGGCTTCTTGTTACCTGTACCCGGTGATTTAATGCTATGCATTCTATGTGCTGTCATCATTCAGAAAGTACGTCCACGCATTGCAAGATATATAAACGTAAAGGAGCTGAATCATCCATGGGCCAAGCCTACTTTATAACCGGAACTGGCACGGACATTGGAAAGACCATCGTCACGAGTGCACTCTATCTGTCTCTTCAAACATTGGGAAAAAGCGTCACGATATTCAAACCATTTCAAACTGGAATCAATGAGGAAAATCATACATACCCGGATATATCTTGGTTTGAGCAGGAACTCGGTGTAAAGGAATCGGGGTTTTACACACTGGAACCCGAAACCTCCCCACATTTGGCGATTAAATTAACCGGCAGTATCATCGATGAGAAGAAAGTCGTGGAAAGGGTTCACGAACTTGAGGAAATGTATGACATCGTATTAGTCGAGGGAGCTGGCGGATTGGCTGTGCCGCTTATTGAACGAACGGAAGGTTTCTATATGACGGCGGATTTCATAAAGGATTGCGGGATGCCTGTCCTCTTCGTATCCACAAGCGGTTTAGGGGCGATTCATGATGTCGTGACGACCCATTCTTATGCCCAAGTCCATGATATCAACGTGAAAACCATTTTGTATAATCATTACCGGGCAGAAAATCGGATTCATCAAGACAATATCGAAACCATTGAAAAACTGACTGGGCTGAATGGCCTCGCCTGCATCCCGACACTGGCCGATGTTAGAAAAGACTTGAGGATCTGCATCCTTGATTTGCTTGGTGATCAAGAATATACCCAACAACTGAAAGAGGTGTTCGAAGCATGAACAGTCAGGATTTAGAACAATGGGATAAGGAATATGTATGGCATCCGTTCACACAAATGAAAACGTATCGGGAAAGTAAACCGCTGATCATCGAGCGCGGCGAAGGCAGCTACCTGATTGATGTGGATGGCAAACGCTACCTCGATGGCTATGCTTCATTATGGGTGAATGTGCACGGGCATAACGAGCCGGAATTAAACGGCGCCCTAATTGAACAAGTGAATAAAGTCGCGCACTCGACGCTGCTCGGATCTGCGAATGTACCATCGATCTTACTGGCGAAAAAACTGGCAGAGATCACTCCTGGTTCTTTATCGAAAGTCTTTTACTCGGACACGGGATCAGCCGCTGTGGAAATCGCCCTTAAAGTCGCTTATCAATATTGGCAGAATATCGATCCCGTCAAGCATCAGAATAAAAACAAATTCGTCTCACTTGACGAAGCATACCATGGAGATACTGTCGGTGCCGTGAGTGTGGGCGGAATGGATTTATTCCATAGAATCTTTAAGCCCCTCTTATTTCAACGGATTTCAGCCCCTTCACCATATGCCTATCACATGACTGAGTATGGAGATCCAGAAGCAGTGAAAAACCATTGCTTGAAGGAACTGGAGAAGTTACTGCAGAAACAATCCGAGGAAATTGCAGGATTGATCATCGAGCCGCTCGTGCAGGGAGCAGCAGGCATCATAACCCATCCCCATGGCTTTTTGAAAGAGGTCGGGCAATTATGCAAAAAGTACAATATCCTCTTAATTTGTGACGAGGTGGCTGTAGGATTCGGTCGCACCGGTACGATGTTTGCCTGCGAACAGGAAGACGTCGTCCCCGATATCATGTGTATGGGTAAAGGGATCACTGGGGGATATATGCCACTCGCCGCCACCATCATGAACGAGCAGATCTTTCAATCCTTCTTGGGGGAACGGGAAGAACATAAAACCTTCTATCATGGTCACACCTATACAGGAAATCAGCTTGCCTGTGCCCTGGCCCTGAAGAATATCGAGCTGATGGAAAGCCGCAATCTCATTAAAGACATCCAGAAAAAATCTAAATATCTATCCGAAAAACTGCAAGCGCTATACGAACTTCCGATAGTCGGCGATATCCGCCAGCGCGGCTTCATGATTGGAGTGGAAATCGTTAAAGACCGCCAAACAAAGGAAACGTTCACCCTCCAAGAGAATGTCGTTTCCGGAATCATCCATACAGCCCGGGAAAATGGCCTGATCATCCGGGAACTCGGCCCAGTCATCACGATGATGCCGATCCTTTCCATGTCAGAAAAGGAACTCGATTTCATGGTCGAAACCGTCTACCGCGCCATTCAGGAAGTCTCCATTCATAAAGGATTGATTCCAGCAGCAAACTGATTCAAAAAGATGTGGAATTAAAAAGGGCACCTCAATGAGATGCCCTTTTTTTCGCTTGAATTTTGGATGAACTCACCTATTCAAACAAAGGGATTTCCGGCGGCATCCCGGCTTCAGGCAAGAAATAAATGAAAATGTGAAACAAATGATAAGCAAGGAAAAGATGAATACAATAAACGAAATGCCCAAGAGAAATTTCTTACCTGCTAAATATAAGCTGATCACCAGACTTGCAAACCCAATGATCAAATAAATGGTGGCCCCAACATAGGAATTCAACTTTGGAGTAATCCCGGTAAAGAAAAGCAACACGAAAGTCATTTGCATGGATATGCATATTCCAAGTAAACGTTTCATTTTTACCTCCTTTCTTTTTGAAAAATCAAGTGCGATATAAATATAACATTCATCCCATTACGCACCATAAATTGACTAATTTTAATAATCATATATGTTAAATGATTGGATATTTATTGCAAACTGGATAAGCAAAGGAGAAGATTTGCAGTATGTCGATAACAAAGAAAATATTTTTCATAAGATGTATAGTGGGTATCATATTCGTGTTTCTTGCTCATTCTTGTCTGCAATACTTCAGTGGCGAACCGATAAGGTGGTCAGGGAATTTAGGATATGCATTCTATTTTGTAGCAGGTATTGTACTTTTCAGTTGGCTATTTGGAGATTTTGATAAAAAAAGGGCCGATCACTCGTGTAAGTGAACTTTGTCTGTACAAAACCGGCAACTAATCGATTTTACCTCCAGTTTTTTTGAGGGCTTTATTGCATGTTGATTTTCGCTTCAGGCACTCGCTTTCCGCGGACGGTCGGCCCTCTGCTTGCGCCTGCGGGGTCTCCCCTAGACACGCTTTTCCGTAGTAGTCTCACACACCTGTTCCAATCAAATTTGTGTTAAAGCTTAATAGAATCCCTATCCATTTAATTTACCTCATCCTTCACGTTCAACTTTTGTTTTCCTCACGCACGCATCCAAGAAAATGACCACTACCGGCTGTCTTTTTCATTCTAATATACAAGAGGAATTTACTTATTATGGTATTATTTACTTAATGAATTTGAGGAGGTTACAAAATGATGTTGGCAGTTTCCCTCCTGGTTGCTTGCGTCCCTGGGATGTTAGTAATACTTTTAGCATGGTGGTTTAGGAAATTACATTTATCTTTATTTGTTAGGCTTTTCCAGGAATATTAACCGTCATAACTTCAATTATTTTGTTTTACATCGGTTTTGTGAACATCAGAGGGTTTGAAGGAGCGGGATATGGAATATTGGCTTTCTTTTTACTTCCATTTGCAATTGCGGCTTCAATTATTGCGAGCAAAAACAACGGTGTACAAAGCTAAAATTCAGTTCAATTACTATGAAAGCAGGAATATATTCAATGACTGAATAAAACCAATCAGAAATCCATTGTGAATTGGCAAATAGCCGAATGCGTTGGGCGTTTGACCCCCTCCACCCGTATTATCAAAAACAAAAAAGGAAAAGGTTCTTACAACCGGAAAAAAGAGCAATCCTATAAAGGAAGCACTTTTTTACACATTCGCTTATTGCTAGCTGACAACCATTCCGGTGATCTATGCTACTCATTCAGTAAAATTGCGAGGATACAAAAACAAAAAAGATGACCCCGTTAATTCGGAGGTCATCTTTTTTATGTGTTAGCGAATGCCTTTCATGTAGCCTTGAATCTTTGGTGATAAGACCATCAGGATCAGTCCAAGGACCATTGAAGCAACACCAATCACTCCAAAATAAGCCATTTCGGTCTGAGGTGTGTAGAATCTGACGATTTGTGCGTTCAGCGCTTGTGCTGCTGCACTTGCCAGGAACCACAGGCTCATCGTTTGTGCCGAGAATGCGGCCGGAGCCAATTTTGTAGTTGCTGAAAGTCCGACAGGAGATAAACAAAGTTCTCCAAGCACTACAAGGAAATAGCTAAGTACAAGCCATAGCGGATTGACTAATGCGTCTGATCCACCGAAATAAACAGGAAGCAGGATCACCAGGAATGATAAACCGGCGAACAGTAGACCTATCGAGAATTTTTGAGGAATGGTCGGCTGGCGCTTTCCTAATTTAATCCATAACCATGCGAATACTGGTGCAAGGGTAATGATGAACAAAGGGTTCAAAGATTGGAACCATGCCGGGTTTATTTCCAATCCTGCAAAGTTCAACTGTGTCCGTTTGTCTGCATAGCTTGCCAATATTGTTGCACCTTGTTCTTGAATCGCCCAGAACATGACGGCTGCTATAAACAAAGGAATATAGGCAATCAAGCGTGATCGTTCAACGGAAGTTGTTTTCGGGCTGCGATACATGAAAATGAAATAAAGGGTCGGAATAACGATTCCCAGGATACCTACAAGATTAATGAAGGTTTCAATCGTTAAGATGCCTGCAGAAGCAGTGATGCCGATGATGGCAGCTATGATAAGTGCGGCTATCCCCAATTTAGTGAATACTTTTTTCTTTTCATTCTGTGATAATGGGTTAGCAGGAAGAGTTCCAGCCAAGCCCAGGTTCTTTTTCTTTGTTGCAACAAAGACGATGAGTCCAATCAACATGCCAATTGCTGCAAGTCCAAATCCAAGATGGAAGCTGTAGTCCATTCCGACTGTACCGACAACAAACGGCGAAAGGAATGCCCCCATGTTGATACCCATATAGAATATGCTGAAACCGGAATCCCGGCGTTCATCATTTTCTGCGTAAATTTCCCCGACAATGCTGGAAACATTCGGTTTTAATAATCCAGTACCCAGAACAATGAGTACCATGGAAACAAAGAACATGGAGAGACTGCCTGGTACAGCAAGGACAATATGCCCGAGCATGATCAAGATACCACCGTAAAATACGGCTTTTGACGTCCCGAAAATCCTATCGGCGAGCCATCCGCCAATTATGCCTGACATATATACTAAAGATCCATAGATGGATACAAGGGCAAGGGCTGTGGGTTCATCAAGGCCTAGCCCCCCTTTAGAAACTTCGTAATACATATAGTAAACAAGAATGGCCTTCATACCATAATAGGAGAAACGCTCCCAGAACTCAGTAAAGAAAAGGGTGAATAATCCTTTAGGGTTTCCAAAAAAACCTTTTTGAGGTACACTATCCACAATTTTCTGTTTATTTATCGTTGCCATACCTAGCCCTCCTTTTATTATTGTATAATAACTTTAATTTTCACTATTGTAAACAAATATTTAGTATATTTAAATAATTAATTTCAAAATAAATAGAAGTGGCTTTCCGCCATGTAAGCAAAAGTCCGGATTTCGCACTAAAATACAGTCCATCTAATCTAATAGAAAGCGATAATCAATGATATATTACCCTAACTTCACCCATGGTATTACGTTTGATAAACTTTGGTTGCTTTGCACTTATTAATGAGAGTAGAAAATGGTGAAATTTGAAATAACCCCACTACAACCGTTTTATTCACCGTATAATAAATATAAAAACGAGGAGGCACCATAATGTTCGGGATCATAACCGTCGTGATGATTTTTTCCATCCCTATAATCGCCATACTGACAAGCCATTTCGAAAAACAGTCAAAAACCAAACACAAGATGCTGCAAGTTGAATTGGAGCTTGAAAAACTTAAACATGAAAACTTCCTTATGGAGACGGAAAAAATGAGGCTGGAACTGGATCAGATGAAATTCGAACAAAAAAGAGACGAACCAAGGTTACTGTAAGTCAGTAACGTTGTTCGTCTTTTTTAATGGATATTATGCCGTTTTAAAAACCTTCCGCCCGCCATAGGAATTGGCTCTTTTCGTAAAGATTGTTGTTTTAAACGAAACGATTTAAG
>NZ_JAGGQV010000039.1:0-51718 GCF_018613135.1 Bacillus sp. ISL-57
GCAACCACCATTTAATCATCTTAACTTAAAGGAGAATCGTTCCTTACCTTTAAAGTTAAAGCTATTAAATAAAAGACGTTTGGAAGAATATTACCAAACGTCCTTTTTTACTAATCTTTACATACTCTTATTGAACTAACTGCCCCTTTAGTCCATAAGAAAAAGCTGCCCTAAAGACAGCTCTGATCTTCTACTAACGCACCCGTTAGTTTAAGAAGATGTAGATAATAATTTATGCATTCTAAATCTCGGAACAGTATCTTCATCTTCTATTTTTAATACATCAAATCCATTTTTTCGATAAAAATTTATTGCCCTTTTGTTTGTGTGGGATACCCTTAATTGGTATGCATTAACACCATATTCTCGAAAGAAACGTTCTGCAAATTCAATTAGTTTAACCCCGAATCCTTTTCCACGATATTCTGAGATTAAGTAAAATAGATTAACATATCCAATCTCTTTATTCTCAAATTGTTTAATCTGCAACTCAACTTGCCCTACTTGTTTACCATCTATTTCAACAATAACAAGCCCACCAGGAAATTTTATAAGCCTTTCAGTAATCTTCTTTAAATAACTGTCATTATCTCCGATTAAACTCTCATCACCAAAACTAATACTGTACGAATCTCTTCTAAACTTAATAATGGTTTCAGTGTCTCTTGATAGGTCAATGTTACGAAATGAAAACAAGCTAATTCCCCCATTCCTTATGCACGATATGCTTGATTTTAAAATACCTTATTTATAGTTCAACTCGAAAATGGAAGTTTTTTCTTAAAGAACTATCCTGCCCCGTTAGTTCCATAAGAAAAGAGCTGCCTTAAAAGACAGCCCCGATCTTTAGCTAACGTACCCGTTAGTTCAACAAATATTTCTAATTACAAAAATTCATAATAACTATCTAATAATTCTTCGCTTCCATTTTCTGCTTCTTTCCCATCCATTTCCTTATCTTCTAGCCATTGTTGATAATGAATTATCTCATGAGCCATGCTGCGTAAAATTGTCCATAAAGCATCATTTTTTCCTCTTTCTGAAACTAATTCTTCATAATCTCATGTTGCAATTCTTATGTAAGGTTCAACAGTTTTATCATAAGGTGCAAAAAAGGTAGCACTCGCCAGTTCTTTTGTATCTCTGGTTTTAAGTTGATAATCCGTTTTTAGGTATATAACAACCCTTATCGGAAATTCCATATATGTACGTAACCAAACAGCAAAGCTTAAGCAAGTCCGTCTTACTGATGGATTAACATCCTTTTCACATCTGACTCTTAATCCTGAACGTCGATATTGCAAATCACTGGTTGTCATAATAATTCACCTTTAGTTTCATGTTATTGCATAATTCGCTAACTTCCCGAAATTTCCTTCTTACACTAACCTGCCCCGTTAGTTCCATAAAGTAAGAGCTGCCTTTAAGACAGCTCTGATTCAGCTAAAGCACCGTTAGCTCTATTCTGACTAACCACTTCACCAAATGTTCTTTATTAAGCGAATCATCATTCTTGGTATAAACATTAAGATGTTCCAAGCGACTTCAAATAAGATTGAATCCCTAAGCTCAATTAGGATTTCTTTAAAAAAGCCGTTCTGCCTTTCTTTTTTTCTTTTTTTATTTTTCATCTGTCTAACTCCCAATAACTTAATATTTATCTAAATTATAATCCAATTTTCTTGTTGCAATAAATAGTTTGACACTCCTTTACTTCATATATTAATCCATCAGCAAGGGTCTCAATCTTTGTTTAATTATTCTGCCCCGATAGTTCCATAACAAAAAGAGCTGCCAAAGCAACTCTCTTCTTGAAGTAAAGCACCCGTTAGTTAAAACTTTTAGAGTTGACAACACTGTGAAAACAAAAAAACCCTATAAATTAGAGGGTTTTTTGAGAAATAGGTATATCTTTACTGATGTATGTATTATCGATAATCTTAAAGTAAGGGAGTATTATTCCTAGTGAAGATACAGTACAAATAATTGCCGAGTGTGAATTTTTCATTCTTTTTTTTTGCTGCAATTTGTCCCTATATTCCATTTGAATCTTTCTCTTTTTATAATCAAATTTCATATTGTAGGTAGGTTCCTTAAGTTTACTTTACCAGAAAAAACCATATTCGTTATTCAACTATCCTGCCCCGATAGTTCATTAAGAAAAAGAGTTGTAGCAGCAACCTACTTTATTTGCACCTAGTTAAGATTGATATACCTAATGATGAATGATTCCTGCCAATGTCAAAGATGTGATTAGACTTCCATACTATGCCTATCCAAATTACCAGTCGAATTACTACAAAAAAATTCACAGACAAAAAGACTTCCATACACAGTATGAAGTCTTTTTGGAAAGAGAAGAGCATTACGGTTTTAAAACGACTTTTATACATTCATCCTCACGATTATTAAAAATTCGATAACCATGACTTGCTTCTTCAAGAGACATTTTGTGAGTGATAATATCTCTTGGGTCAAATTCGTTATTTGTTATTTTTTTAAACAATTCCGGCATAAAATGAATGACTGGAGCCTGTCCCATTCTAAGATTAATATTTCTAACCCAAAATGCACCTAATGGAAATAGATTATAGTTACCTCCGTAAACACCTGTCATTTGCACTGTCCCATACTTTCGGACAGCTTTAGTAGATATTTGAATAGGCCCAAGGGTTCCGCCCTGCAGTTTCAATTTTTGTTCCAGAAACTCCAGGGGTGATTTCTTACCATCCATACCAACACAATCGATGACGACATCTGCCCCACCATGTGTGATCTCTTTTAAATGTTCCCCCATATCAGGGTGTTTTGTGAACTCAAATACTTCAACATTGTTCATCTTTTTCGCATGATTGATTCGGTAATCCAAGTAATCAACTGCTATTACACGCTTTGCACCTTCCATCCAGGCAAATTTTTGTACCATCAATCCAACAGGTCCGCATCCGAGAACAATAACTGTATCGCCTGATTTTACACCTGCATTTTTCACACTCCAATAAGCTGTTGGCAGAACATCCGATAAAAAGAGCAGTGACTCATCCTCCAATTCGCATGACTCGGGGATAACAAAGGGAGTGAAGTTTCCAAAAGGGACTTTCAAATATTCAGCCTGACCACCTGGATGGTTACCGAACTTCTCAGTATAACCAAAGTATCCGCCAGAATCATAATGAGGGTTTGAGTTATCGCATTGGCTTTCCATTTCATGTTGGCAATAAAAGCAATGTCCGCATGAAACATTAAAGGGAACGACAACACGGTCTCCCTTTTTTACTTTTGTCACTTCAGGTCCAACTTCTTCTACAATACCCATCGGTTCGTGGCCAATAATATATCCTGGGGGTAATGGCATGTTACCTTGATATAAATGCAAATCAGATCCGCAAATAGCAGTAGAAGTAATCTTAACTATAATATCGTCTTTTTTTTCTAATTTTGCATCCTCTACTTGGTTAACCTGTACATGATTTGGTCCTTGATAAGTTACAGCCTTCATAAATGTAGGGCCCTCCTAAATTCTAATACTGTTAACACTCTTGACTATGGTCAACAAAGAAAGTAAATAATATACTTATTCAACCTTAGCGTAATTGTTTTATGTAAGTTAAAGGGGCTGAACCGTTTTGACCACGAAGTAATGGTGCTAGCTTTCGAAATAGTTATAGGTGTATATAGCGTGAATTAATTCGGGGAAATAATTATAACCCTTACTGAACTAAACTTACCTGCCTCTATAGTTCAACAAGAGTAATGAACAAGAAAAAGAACCCCTTTGCAATAAAGAAGTCCTTATTCATTCATTCAATTTCAGTTGCAAATTGAAACAATTCCGGGTGATCTGCCAAGTCTTGCATCGCTTTTTCTCTTTGTTTTTTGGCTGTTTCCATGTCTTCTTCAACTAATGTTTCACTTCCAGGTAACAGAATAACTTCTTCATCTACTGGTACTGGCGCATTTGCTAAATCAGATTGGAAAGAAAAAAGACCAATAAAAGTGACTCCAAATAACATAAGGATTTTCTTAAATTTAATCTACCTCCTTAGGATATGTTTAATTATACCATTTACAGGCCTCTTACGGAGCTAATGCACCCGTTAATCCTTTATGGGTACCACCAGCAACATTAATTACCCTTAATTTATTTGATTTTCTCCGCCAACTCTAAAATAATTCCCTCTGGTCCACGACAGTAGCATAACTTATAACTATCTTCATATTGTTGTATCTCACTAAAGATTTCCGTACCTTTCTTTTTCAATTTGGCAACAAGAGCTTCAATATCTTCAACAGCAAATGCAATATGCCGGATGCCCAGGGTATTTGCAAAAGGTTGCTGACTATCTTTTTCATCTGACGGCGTATAAAATTTAATTAGCTCTACCCATGCCTGACCTTCTGGCTTCCCCAATCCTACACATGCTACTTTAACGTCATTAAGCCCACTCATCCGATCCATCAAATCTCCTTCCATTTCCCATTCCCCTTGCACTTCAAGTCCAAAATCGAGAAAAAACTCTTTAGCAGCAGAGAGATCATTTACGATTACGCCTACATGATCTATTCTGTGGATCTTCATATTTCTACCTCCTTCGTTCCTGTTATTTTGCAATATCCTGTATTCTTTCATTCTAATTCTCTAAAAACAGAAAATAACCTTCTTGTTGAATAAAGGCAAAGAGCACTCTTCAATATCCTGCCCCGTTAGTGCCATAAGAAAAAGAGCTTCTGATCAGCTCTTATAATGAAGTAAAGCACCCGTCACTTTTAGTCAAATTTTTATCGTAAAAGAAAAAGGTGCACTCAGTATAAAGTGTACCTTTTTGTAATATTGCCCCCAAACAATCCACAAAAGCCTTACCAGTCCAATCCCGATTTTTTTCATGAAAAAAACTACCCGAGTGGGTAGCCAGTATTACATGTTATTTGAAAACAATTTGCAGTTTTCCAGATACTCTTCCAGAAGAGTATCCATCTTTAACATCCACATAAAATTTGCCAACTCTCATATCTGTGAATAAGGTCTTTCCACCAGCTAAGCTATGATAGCCTGTGCACTTTCCAGTACTGGCATTGCAGAGACGGGACCATATGTTACTATAATTAGTCAACAACTTACTTCCAGAAGAAGTCTTTAAATAGATTGGGGAAACCAGTTCTACCTGTAAGTCACTACCTCTGTTAGGATTTCCAATTTCACCATCCCATTTTCCATCTTCTGTTTGAAAAGAATACTGTGGAACACTTGCTTGTGCAGAAGAATTGCCTAATACCATTCCACCTACCAGGACTAACACAAAGGTACTTAAGATTGCAAATAAGTTTTTCATGTTATTTTCCCCTCCCATCTTTATCCATTTTATAATATCAGAACAAACTGATTATTAAAATGATTAAAAATGACTATACCTTCTTTGCTTCAAACATGTTTTGGTTGCGTCATTTTCTTTTGGAGCGCATGCCTTTAAGTTTTGTAATGTCATCTTGCTTAAGCAAATGGTTATACATTTCACTGTTAACATCATATATCGCAATTTTCCCTTGATTATTATAATGAATTCCCCAACCATAATTTTTCACTAAAGGAGAAGCCCTGAAACACGCCTTGGATTTTGAAAAGAACTGTTCTCGAAGTTCAGCTGCATTTTCCGCTTCCATTTGATTTTTGATTAAATATGTTTTGAATTGGACATCTTCTTGTGTAAATTTATAGGGGTTATTGTTAATCAAATCATGTTCAATATAAGCAATGGTCGGTTTTCCGTTTTTGATGACAGGGACCTTTGCCGAAGAAACTTTTGAATCCCCTGAAATGGTAATAAGTGTGTTCTTATAACTCATATAACAACCTCATTAGTCTACATACCATATCATACCATTATTTTCCTCCACTCTCCTGCCCCTTTAACTCTATAAAAAAAGCGTCGCTTCATTATGTCTTCATAGCAATACAGATCGTTCATTAATGGGAGTTGAAGAAGGGTCACCATAACGATCATTATAGGAATTAATCTACTAAAAAAAGGCTACTTAACGTAACCTTTTTTAGTACAATCATTTTCTATTTCACTTTGACTTTAAGGGCCTTAATCACTTCTTCTGTTGCCTCGGCAATAAGCTCGTCGTTATAATCAGCCTCTTTTTCATCACGACTTGAAAGTACAGCAAGAACAATGGGATCTCCTTTTGATGGCCAAATGATCGCAATGTCATTTCGCGTACCATATGATCCCGCTCCAGTCTTATCAGCCACTTCCCAACCTTTCGGCACTCCAGCACGAATTAACGCATCTCCAGTAGTATTTCTCTTCATCCAATCTATTAAAAGTTCACGTTTCTCAGTTGGAAGTGCATCTCCCAATGTAAAAGCCTGAAGACTAGTAGCAAGTGCTAGTGGTGTACTCGTATCATGCGTTTCACCAGGATTAACTACATTTAAATCTGGCTCGATTCGCTCAGGGTTGGTAACATTATCTCCAATTCCCTCCAGTGCTTTTTTAAATCCAGCCGGTCCCCCCAGTTGTTCAAGGATAAGGTTTCCAGCAGTATTGTCACTGTATCGAAGCGAAGCATCAGCAAGCTCCTTAAGGGTCATCCCCGTATCAACATGCTTTTCGGTAATCGGATTATAATTAACAAGATCCTCACTTGTATAGGTAATTCTTTGATTAAGGTCCTCTATTGATTTCTGTTGTAAAAGTGCTCCTACTGCCAGAGCCTTATGAGTAGATGTAAACGCAAATCGTTCGTTCTCATGAAATTCCACGGTTTCTTTCGTTCCTGTATCAATGGCATAGACCCCAAGCTTTGCATCATATTCCTTCTCAAGTTGTTCAAATTTCTTGATTGTGGCTTCTTTTGCCGTAATAGTCTCCGACGTTTGGTTAGTTCCCCCGGTTTGTTCTGTTCCCGATTGTTGTACAACCTGTTTTTCCTCATCTGAGCAGCCTGTAACCATAAGCACCAAGCCCATTGGTGCCAGTATTTGATAAAACCATCTTTTGTTCATCATATAAACCCCCTAATTATTTGATTAGACTCTTATGTACGAATTGAAAAAACAACCTCATGCAAGGAGTTTTAACAGATTACGTTTGTAGTCCGATTACATCTGTAGTATAGTATTACATATGTAATCAAAGAAAGTCAATTCTTTATTTTTTTACCATCAAGCCACTATAAATTTGCTATATACCTGTTTTTGTTAATTTAAAAGTCAAGAGAGGTGGTATTGAAGGACATGTTTTTAACCTACTTTATAATAGGTTTATTGGTGTCTTCATTTTCCGTTACTGTTATCCTGCTTATACGAAAATGGTTTGGAAGACAATTAACAGCAAAATGGCACTATCATTTGTGGATGTTTCTTTTTATGGCTTTAGCACTTCCTTTCATACCTACTGATTTATATAATTTTAGTTCTCTCTTTAGCAGCGGGGACATAAATCAAATTAATGCACCCAGCTCTAATATGGAAAAAAACGGGACTGATATGATGCAGGGCCTGCACCTCATACAAGACTTTTCTGTATCGGTCAATCGGCCGGACCTGTCCTTACTTAATAAGGGAGTGATGGGTTTATGGTTGTCAGGGATGCTTTTATTTACCTTTACTATGGTTCGTGGATGGCTCACAATCAGAAGGATAAAGAATTATTCTTCTCCGTTTTCCAATCAAGAAGTTCTCGTGCTTTTCGAAGAATGCAAGAAAAGACTGCATATAAAAAAACCAATAGAGATTGTTATTTCGAATAGAGTCCAATCTCCAATGATATTCGGGCTTTTTCAAACATATATCGTCTTACCTTCCCAGCATGAAAACTGGCTTAGCTTGAAAAATTACGAGTATATCTTTCTTCATGAACTGAATCACTATAAAAACAAGGATTTGCTGACAAATTACGTGATATTGTTCTATCAAATCATATATTGGTTTAATCCCCTTGTTTGGCTTGCTTTTAGAGAAATGAGATTGGATCGGGAAATCGCATGTGATACATCTGTTTTACAGTTACTGGATGATCATTCCATTAGTGAATATGGAAATACGATCATTAATTTTTTGGATCTCTCAAAACGGTCAAGTAATCTGCAGTTGGTGACACAATTAAACGGTTCGAAGCTTCAAATCAAAAAACGAATTGAACAAATTTCCGCCTATAGTCATTCCGCAAAAAAATCATTAAGAAAAAGCGTCTTCATTTATGTGTTGGCCAGTATCATTTTGACAATCCAATTACCTTTCGTTTCCGCATTTGCGACGGAAAATGACCGATACTATTTTAAAAATGACGGAGTAGTTTATGAGGATTTACAGCAATTCTTTAAAGGGTATGAAGGAAGCTTTGTTTTATATGATCATAACGCACAGCAATATCGCATTTATAATGAAGAGAAAAGCACTTTACGGATATCACCTGATTCCACATACAAAATCTATAGTGCCTTATTTGCTCTAGAAGCAAATGTGATATCACCCGAAGAATCGAAACTTTCATGGGATGGGACGAAGCAACCCTATGAAGCTTGGAATATGGATCAGGATGTCTCATCTGCATTACAAAAATCTGTAAACTGGTATTTCCAAGAATTAGATCGTCGAACAGGATTTGAAACAATTCAATCCAATCTACAAGAGATAAACTATGGGAATTCCGATGTATCTGGGGAATTCAGTGAATTCTGGAACGAATCCTCATTAAAAATTTCTCCAGTCGAGCAAGTCCAACTGCTGCAAGCCTTTTATAACAATCAATTCGGATATAAGGAAAGGCATATCCAAGCCGTGAAGGACGCACTACTCTTAGAAAAGAATGAAGAAGCTCGCCTATCAGGAAAAACAGGCACAGGAGCAGTGAATGGAAAAAACATCAATGGTTGGTTTATCGGGTATGTAGAGACGAAGAACAACACTTATTTCTTTGCTACCAATATACAAAATGAAGATGATTCATCCGGAAGCAAAGCGGGAGAAATCACTTTATCAATTTTAAAAGATTTAGGAATCTATAATGAAAATGAAGGGGAGAAATATGGAGAAAAACATTCCTAGTATATCAGAATCAGAATGGGAAATCATGAACGTACTTTGGGATAAAGCCCCTCAAACAGCGAATGACATCATACTTTCCTTACAGGAAAGTTCCGATTGGAAACCGAAAACCATACGAACCCTTCTCGATCGATTGGTTCAAAAAGATGTAGTAGGTGTCAATAAAGATCAAAGAGTTTACACCTTTTACCCGCTTTATTCACAGGAAGAGTGCCAGCGTGCCGAGACCGAATCATTTATCAAACGTATCTATGGAGGGACCATGAAATCCATGCTTGTCCAATTCATTCACGAAGATACCCTATCTGATGATGATATCAATGAACTGCGCACCATTTTAAATAAAAAACCTAAAAAGTAATCCTATTAAAAAAGTCGATTTGGAATTTTTCCAAATCGCTTTTTTCGGTCGAAATTGAAATAGCGGGGGTTTCTCAAGTAATTATCGCTTTCTTGCTCAGCAACCCGTTAGTTCCATAAAGAAAAAGCTGCCTTATAGACAGCTCCGATTTTCAGCTAACGTACCCGTAGTTCATTAAGACTTATTGTAGAGTTGAAATAAATAGTGTAGTAAGGATTAATGCCAAAAGAGAAAAAGATTAATTTTTCTTATCCTTTTCTAGTAAATCAATAATTCTATCAAGCTTTTGTTCGATATTTTCTGACTTGCTTGGTTGTTTAGTAACGAGAGAACGAACAAGAAAAAATACACCAGAAAATATTCCAAATATTAAAATAAGGAAAACTAGTTGATATAACATATCGCCAATATTCATATTAATTCCTACCTTTACAATCACTGGTGTTAGTGTACCATATTTTTTACTACACAGTTCTTTAACACTTCCCTTATGGAACTAACCTGCCCCGTTAGTTCAATAAGAAACCCTGTATTGAAACAAAGAAAAGAAATATTGAGACAACTACGCACCCCAAAAATCCTCCTTTTCTATCTTTTTGAAGTTCGACTAATCCTGTTACCAACATAAGTGCCCCCACGATCAACATTAAATACGGCATTACAAAGGTTTCAGTTATTAGCTGATAAGCTGATAAAGCAAGAACAATTATTGCTAAAATAATTCTAACTATTTTCAAGAATATATTTCCCCCTAAAAATCAAGTTCTGTACAATTTTTTATTTAATCATACCATTTAACACCTTTTCATTTGTGTGGAAAATGGAATTCCTCATTCAACTAACCTGTCCCTTTAGTTGCATAAAGAAAAAGCTGCCATAAAGACAGCTCTGATCTTCAGCTAACGCACCCGTTAGTAGAATAAGGAGTTACCTTTTATTCCTCATTTAATTGCTTTAACCACTCTTTAAACCAATCTTGAGGTAACTTTACTTTTGAGAGGTCTAAATTCTGCAATTCTTTTAATGAGTATGTATTTACCAAAAATAAATCCCATTGACATTCAATATCTCGTGCTATCCCAAAAGCTATTTCACCAAGTTCATTAGATGCTTCAGCTTCAGCTTCCTCAAAAGCCATTGTGAGGTTATCACACCACTTAATAAACTCAAATTGTGAAAATCTGTTTTCTTTTCTGCAAACGGTATTTAACAAGTTCTTTAAGTTTTCGGACGAGAATGGAAAATCTATAGTGGTTTCATTCCAGTTCCAATTCATATATACATCCCCTATTATCAATAGTAATTAATTACTATCCTCATCACCTTCTATTCTCTAATTTAATGTTTTCTTATTCAACTAAACTGCCCCTTTACTACCATAGGAGAAAACTGTTAGTTAAAGAACGTTTATTTCTTATCTCTAATTTCTTCTAAAATTTCTATTACACGATTGTTTTGTTTTTCTATATTCTTTAATCTTTTTTCAATAATACTTGAAGAAAAAAATACAATAAGTATAAGAGCTATTCCAACAAATAATTCCATATTTCTCCTCCGATGAATTCAGTTTATGTTTAAGAGTATAACATTAATATCCTATATTCCCCAGGTCTGTTATGCAACTATCCTGCCCCTTTAGTTGCATAAAGAAAAAGCTGCCTTATAGACAGCTCCGATCTTCAGCTAACGCACCCTTTAGTTGAATAAAAAAAAGACAAATTCTATTCTATTCAAATCCAAAGTATTTCTCTACTTCTTCACTTGCCTTTGGCAATTCCATTCCCTTTTCCCAAATTAAAATTTTATCCTTTGGCGTACCATAATAAATTCTCTTTATTTCCTTACCACGAAATTCTTCTTGTACTTTAATATCTATAAAATCATACCCTTTTTCTAATCCGTATGGAGGCTGTGCTTCTTTCTTTATTAAGGGGCGTAGTGGAGTCATATAAAAATTCCCTTCGCTATCCATATCGTATTTTATTGTATTTAAACTATATCCATCGTTTATATCCGCATAATATACGATTTTACCATCCTCCATTTCACTTATATCCCTAATTTTCACTACATCTGTAGAAACACTGTTGATTTCCCATTTAAACAAGCCAACATATCCTAAAATGATTATGCCTATTAATAATGCAGTTATTATTCCACCTTTAATAAAAGACTTTAACCGTAATCTTTTCCACGAAGTAGATATATTTTTTATGACATTACTATCCGTTCTATTTTCAATAATACTTTTTTCTGGAATATGAATTTCATCTTGAATTTTTTTTAATTCCACTTTGCAGTTATTACACACTGATAGATGTTCCTCTACCATTCTTTTGCTATCATCACTACATACACTGTCGTAATACAACGGAAGCATATCTTTAATTATTTCACAAGATACTTTTCTCAATTTCATTCCTCCCTTAACATTTCTTGTATTTTTTGTTTACCTCGGTAAAATGTGACTCTCGCCCAACTCTCCGTCCTCTCAAATAGTTCACTTATTTGTTTAAAGGAAAGTTCACCAAATATTCTAAGTGTAAATACCTCTTTATAAGGTTCGTCTAAGGAATGCAAAACTTTATGAATACGGAAAGTTTCTTCCTTTTTTAAAATCAACGTTTCGATTATATTTTCGCCGGTTATATCTTCTATCTCTTCTGTATCGTATCTTTTTTGTTTATTGAGATAGGTGAAATATGTATTTTTTGCAATTTGGCAAAGCCATACATTTATTTTGCAATACCCTTGAAATTTATCTATACCTTTTAAAGCCTTAAAAAACGTTTCTTGTGTTATTTCTTCTGCAATCTTTTCATTACGGCTTAATTTTAGAACAAATAAATAAACCTCCCGAAAGTATTGATTGTATATACTCTCAAATTCTGTCAATCTTCTACCTCCTTTCATATGTAAGACTATGATAGAAAGATTTCGTTACAAAAAATCAAAAAAATAGCAGCTCGTTAGTCTGCTTTTAAATCAACTATATATTAGCAAAATACAATACCAAAGTTACCTGCTTTACTATCATAAAAATTTATAATACTTGTTTAACTAACCTGCCCCGTTAGTGCCATAAGAAAAGAGCTGCCTTAAAGACAGCTCTGATCTTCAGCTAACGCACATGTTAGTTCTATAAGGCCTTGTATTGTACTCTATGTTTCAAAAAAGAACTTATAAGTTCAAATTTTGAATCATTTCTACCCTATTACCAAATGGGTCTCTAAATTCAAATCGTTCAAAATTTGGAATTGGAACACCATCAAGTATTTGTATATTCTCTTTTGTTAATCTATTTTTCCAATATGAGATGTCTTCTACTTCGTAAGCAATATGTGCTTTAGTTTTCAATCTATCAAAATCATCTTCTGTTCCTATATGTACATCTTTATCACCGACTTTTAACCAAAATCCTCCTCGTCCTTTAAGGGATTCGGGTTTTTCGATTTCTTGTAAACCTAAAATACCACAATAGAAATTTTTAGCCTTTTCTTCAGTCTCCTTTGGAATAGTTATCTGAACGTGATGTAATCCTTTAATCATTTTATCACCCCTATGAATTCAAATTTTTCCAAAAACTTCCCCTTTAACTAAAGGATACTAAACTTCCAAAGTAAATAAAACTTTATATTATTTATAAAAATACATAAGAATCTCTTATGGTTAATGTTTTATACTTATAGTTACATCTTCAATTAACCTGCCCCGATAGTTCTATAAGAAAAAGCTGCCTTAAAGACATCTCTCTAAAGCTAAAGCACCTGATAGATGAATAATAATGGTTACATTCATGTTTCTTTATTCTGTAATAATAGTTTTTTAACAAAATTACAAAATTTTTCATTACCATGAACTTTAAAAATTATCTCATTCTCGAACTCAATTGATAACATCCATTCTTTATCCTTACCAATAAGTCCAGTATAAGAAGTACCGCCTTCACCAGCTGTGTTTTCAGTCAATAGGTAATACAATGGAAATAATACAGATGTTTTATCCTGTCTCTTTAAACTATAAGTTCCAATGCTTTCAATTACCCTTGAAATATTATCGTGAACATTAACATTAAAATAATTACACCCCTCATTTATCCCAAACATTCTACATCCTTCTAATAAAGATTCATTTAAATCTTCTGGAGAAAATTTTGCAGGTTTTAGATTATGAACAACTGAATGGAAAAGAGTAAGGTGATTATTCAAATCAACCGAATATAAAACTGTACTTGTATTAAAAAAATTATCTTCAAGGAAATCGTTTGGAAATATGTATTGTTCTAACCATTTCCTTATTTCTTTAGATTCCTCATTATCTAATGCAGTAGCTAAGCGCACATTACTTCTCTCCTCATGTTAAAGAAAAATAGTCCTTCTTTTGTAATTCCATTATATAGATACATTATTACCTATAAAGTTGTTCAACTATCTGACCCGATAGTTGCATAAGGAACAAGCTGCCTTAAAGACAGCTCCGATCTTTAGCAACGCCCTCGTTGGATGAAGCTTGCAACATTATTTCCAACCATCAACATTTGAGAAAGTCTCATAATCACATCCAGTGATATACTGAAACTCTTTTCCTGTAAGCCTTTCATATGCTTCAGTTGCTATGGAAAGCAATGGTTCGAATGTATTCTCCTTAGGCATAAGTGCAGGGTATTCTAGAACCGCATTGAAAAAGCCTTCTCCTTTAGCAATTACTTCACACCGAAGGTATAAAAACACATCAGGTGAGAAGTAATCATCCTTGTTTTTACTGTATGAATATTCGCCTATGTTTTTTGCGTGTTCCTTTGTGTCTAATAAATAAAGTTTGTAGGACATGGCTTCTTCAAATTGCTTAATATTCCTTACTCCCATTTTCTCAAGTTCTCTAACAGCCACTTCTATAACTTCATCCTCATCATTAACTGACTCCCAATCTAGAAGAGATATTATGTACCAAAAGGATTCATCTGTCATCATCTTCCTTGGTTTCTGCGGTTCTTCCATTAGTTGTTCAATCTTTCGCTCTTCCTCTAGTATTTCTTTCTCAAAGTTATCTCTGTCATTGATCCAACGCCACTCATAAAAGGCTTCCATACCTGTTGTTTCATCCCAGGTGCCACCATAATTACTTAGTCTCATTTTTTTAGTCCCTTGAATGTTCCCAATGTAAAAAAAAATTCCAGGAATTTTACCATCAAACCAACAAATTGCAGGGGCGTTTTCAAAATAAAAACGGTTTTGCAGGAGAGTTTTACTTAAAACATTATTTTCAATCATTGGGATGGTCTCCCCTATATATGGGGTGGTAGCAAGAAGATAAGAGTTTCGATCACAGTTAACAATTCTTAATGCTCCATATCTCCCATCAGGGAGTTTTACCGCATATACATCCCCAATTGATACTTTTTGTTTTTTTATCTTTTTTTGATTCTCCAATTACTCTTCCTCCTGATTTACAAAAGATGAATTATATGAAGTAACAAATATTTATAAGAATCTTGATATGTGTATATCCATAGGTATATATTTCACCATTTAATTGGGGAATCCTTGTTGAACTAACCTGCCCCGATAGTTGCATAAGAAAAGGAGCTGCTAATCAGCTCCATTTAATGTAGTAAAGCATCCGTTAGTAAAATAACAAAATCAATTTCTACTAAAGAAATGGACCTACTAATGATAGGATTCTCTTTTATTAGTCTAATTGCAGTTTTATTTATTTTATAAATATTACAATTTTCCAATTTAATGTGAGGGAGTATCTATAAATTGCGAATCATTTCCTTTATTTCATCCCGTTTTTGAATCGTTGTATCGTTTTTATTTGGGAAAATCGCTGTGGCACCACCGTCATTTTCAATATCAACTAGTAAATCGAAAAAATTCAAAAGTGGTATGTTGAACGCTTCGTATGATTTATCTATATTGGCAGACTCCATTTCAGCAAAACTTCGACTTGGCCAAACAGGTAGTAAAAATGGATAGTCTCCATCATCATCATCCAATAGTAATAAGTCGCCATTTTCGTCGCGTAATAACCACACCTGTTCATCTGTCGCAACCATTCCATAAAAATATGCAAGTCGCTTTTCAGCAGGACGGTTTAAAATAAATCGTTTAATTAATTTCATATATGTCATTCCTTTACGATAATTATTAAAAAATACCAAGTAAAATAGAAAGTTATTATTCTTTTTGAGGATAATTATACCATTTATTCTTCAAATAAACTGCTCCTTTAATTCCATAAGAAAAAGCTGTCTTAAAGACAGCTCCGATCTTCAGCTAACGCACCCGTTAGTTTAAGTACAATCCTTCACAATCTATTAGTAGGACTCTCCCCAAAAAACTATCTAAAGAAATTTTTGATTGCTTCAATGCGTATTTTATGACCACAATCATCGCAAAAAAAAAGTCCTACTCTTTCTTACCTTAAATTGTTTATATTTTAGTGAACCTTCGTATACTCTGAATATTTTTTTACAACTATAACAAAGTACCTCATAGTAAATCATTGTTATCCTCCTATGTGACACATGGGAAAAGAGAGCTCATATTTATGATACAAATAAATTAATGAATAACATGAATACTGCCAAACCAAGAAACATTGAAATGAGCTGAATCCACCCTTTTTCTTTAGATATCGTTAATAGCGTAAATAACATTATAATAAAAATCCATTTTGAAACCGTTTCATTTATGTTCAATGAATCAGGCAAGAAAATAACGGTTATGTAAAGCAATAAAGCTGTTACTAAAATGTTAATAATAATCCTTAAAGCTATCAAATAAATCACTTCCGTATCCTTTCAACTAAGCTTGCTAATGAATTACTATATTATTCTTTTTAAACTAACCTGCCCCGTTTGTTCATTAAAAACATTCATTATAGGAATTCTGGTCCTTAGTTCAATAAAAAGGCTACCGGTTAGGGCGCCGGTTCTTAAATGTAATCAAGCAAACGTTTCTTTTATTTCAATCTTAAAGTTCGGTTTGAAGGTAATTTCTACAATCATTAAAAACCTTTCTCTATCATCATCTAAAAATAACCGTATAGAAGATTCATCCTCTTTATCGGTAAGTATTTCGATTTTACTTACCGTTTGAAAGTTATATCTTCCAATAACCATACTTCCCTCTTGTACTAATAACCAAAATTGATTATAAAACGGACAAACGATAACCTCATATTTATACTTTTTAACCTTGAACCTGAAGGATGATTCATTATATTTGAACAGTTCATCATCATCTTTCTTTACTGGAAGACATTCAAATAGAGAAATGAAATCAATTTCAGAAGGATAAAACTCCATAATACAACCTTCTTTCATAAGGAAATGCACATACATTACTTACCTTCTGCAAAGGAAAATGAAAATCCTTTTTCAACTAACCTGCCCTGTTAGTTCTATAAGAAAAAGCCACCAAGTATGGCAGCTGGATCTTAAACCCTTGCAGTCATAAACGAATAATACATAATAATTCAAAACCAATCAGGTATTTTAGTATAAGATGCTTCGAGCTGATTTAAATCGTATCCAAGTTTTTTAAAGTGATTAATCTTTTCTTCCCTTGTTAAAAATAAAAGGTTGTCTGGTTTTTGATAAGATGGCACTAGCATTTTATCGAAATAGTTCACGTCTACATTTTCATTCCAGGGTCTTATTCCATTTAGAGCTTCTGCCAGTTCTTTTAAAGAGCTATCTGAATAGGTTTTACGTGTTATTCGACGTACATAATTTTTTGGTTGCCCCTTGATTACTTCTTCAACCTGAACAATAGCATTTTTGTTTCCAATTATTTTCCAAGTGTGATTATCCAGGGATTCTGAGGAAATAGGTAATATCGAAACAACAGTTTTATTTATAATATTATCAATTTCTTCTATTTCATTAGAGACCAACTCGAACAAACAACCAATCGGCAATCCAAGTTCATTCTTTTTTATTATCTGACCAAAGCTATAAGAACTGTTGCTTAATGGGATGAAAAAAATACCCCCTACAACCCATTTTTGTTTTTTAGGTCTTTTAAAATTTTTTGCTAACTCATTTACCTTGGCTAATTCGGATTTGTTGATTTCAAAACCAATCAATTCATTAATTATGTTTGCTGCCTCAACCATCACATCACCTTTTATTGACGTTATAAAAATGCCGTTAGTTTCATAATCAATCTTTAATTTTTTAAAAGACGACTCCATTTTATCTTTTAGAGTTTTCTTTATGTACTTAGCTGCTTCGTGACTGGTTTCTAATCCGAACAATTCTGCAAGGTCTTCATTTATAAAAAAATCGCTCAAACTAGCATTAGGAAAATAAATTGTTATTACCCCGATCTTGACTTCCAAGTAAAACAATCCTTTCTGCTTTAAACTCATATTTCTTACATATTCGCTTTGTTTATAAGATAATCCTTGTTCAACTGAACTGCCCCTTTAGTTCCATAAAGAAAAAGCTGCCTTAAAGACAGCTCCGATCTTCAGCTAACGCAACCGTTAGTTAAAGTACATTCCTTCTCAATCTTTGTAAATTGAAGGAAATATCACTCCATTTAAATTAACCTTTTATTATCTAACAATTCCTCCTCATCACATTTTATATTGATGAATTTAATTAAAAACGCAGTTACATACTTACCTTTTCGGTAAATGAATACTGTTTTGACTTTTCCGTATAGATTCGGTATTGAATGTTGTCTAATGATTCCGTTTTGTATATGCTTTGTAATCACACTTTGTGGAAGCATACTTATACCCAGACCAGCTGCACACAACCGATGATTCCATCTATAGTGCCATATTCCATTATCTTATTGGGAATCATATCCTCTCGGTATAGCCATTGTTCAAACTTTTCACGATAAGCACACCTGAATGAAATACAAGCAACGTCCTTGTTTGAATTTCTTTGATAGAAGAAGCTTTTGGAGGATGAACTGTATCTGTAATGAACATCGAATACCTCTAAAAATCGCGAAGCACCTAGATCTCTTACCGCGATTTTTTCACAATCCGAAACAATACGATGTAGACTAAATCTTATATATATCTTCTTCGTTTGGTAGAGAAGATATCGCTCCTACCTTCGTACACACGACGGCACCTACTTTATTTGCAAAGAGAATGATCTCTTTAAGTTTACTAAAATCACTAAGAATTGTGTCATAGGACTCAAGATTTGCAAATTGAAATAAAGCAGCACCGACAAATGCATCACCAGCACCAGTTGAGTCAATTGAATTTACTTCGACGCTGTTTATTACACTCATTCCACTTCCATTTGAAAGAAGAGTTCCTTCCCATCCAAGGGTAACAGCCACTATTTTTGCCCCTAAATGATGGAGCATTGCTATTCCTTCATATTTATCCATTTTTCCCGTGATTAGTTCAAGCTCTACTTCGCTTACTTTTACAAAGTCAGCCATTGATATACCCTTTCTGGCTAAACTAATAAATTCAGCCACTCTATTTTTCCATAAATCATGTCGGAAGTTAGGGTCAAACGATAGAAATATCCCCCTATTTTGCGCAAATTCCATTGCCTTTAAATAAGTTGTTTTAAAAGGGTTTTCCAGAAATGCAGTTGCAGATCCAAAGTGAATGATCTTTGCAACACTTAATCTATCTAGGTATAAGTTATCCTCTGTTAAATTTCGATCCGCTCCTCTATTGAATACAAAATCCCTTTCACCATTTGCTTGTAAAGAAACAAATGCTAAAGTAGTTGGTGCTAAATCATCAGTAACAATCATCGATGTATCAACCCCCACCTCTTTTATCGTTTCTATTAAAAATAATCCAAATGGGTCATTTCCTACTTTTCCAATAAGACTCGCTTCCCCACCTAGCTTTGAAATAGCAGCTGCGACATTCGCTGGTGCACCCCCGGCTTTCTTTAGAAAATGATTACCTTCCATTAAATTAACATCAATATCTGTACAATAAAAATCGATCAAAAGCTCCCCAACGCATATGACTGCACGGTTTGTTTTATTCATTTACATTACATCTCCATTCTGATTTAGGTAAAATGAAAGGCTATCGATCATTTTCGACAGCCTTCATAATCTCTTACTATCAACTCATCATTAATAAGATTGAAATTTAGTCTTTATCTTTTCCATATACTCTTTAAAGGGTATATTTTCAAAGACTTTAATGTAACTTCTCCACCCTTGCTATAAATTTGTAATCCTTTACTTGATGGATCCGGGAAAATTTGATCAGAAATAACCGTTTCACCTTTGTTTCCAAACACTTCTACAGCAGATCGGTCAATGAAAATATGCATTTTCACAGTCCCATTTAATGCATGTAACGGTCCGTCATGCTTACCGACTACATTGTTCCCATAATCAAAGCTTCCTGAATTTGAACGGTCTACGAATAATTGTCTGGTGGCAACATCATAACCAATAGTCGTATATTCAGTTGCTCCTTTACGAACTTGAAAGCCGAATTCAGTTGCTTTTATATCATCTACATCAAACTCAGCTATCATTTCAAATGTATCTTCTGATAGTTTAGATAGGAGGTTACTTTCACCAGATATGACTTTATTTTCATATGAAATTTTTTCACTCTTATCTCGAATGGTTTTTAAAGAAACTGGCGTTTGTTTTAAACGTAAACCTTCTTCTGTCTGAGTTAGCTCCATCTTTCTTGGCAATGTCGTTGAACTTCTCCAAGTCGAAGTTGGTGTATGATTTGCATATTGCCAATTACTCATCCAGCCAATCCAATATTTTTCGCCATTCTTCCCTTCAATTCCGCTCCAATCAACTGCGGCATAATAATCTGCCCCGTAGTCAGTCCATAACACTTGATTGGAAGGGTTTTCATTTTTAAACGTTTTCCCGTCAAAGGTACCTACAAAATATTGCATACCTGACCCGCCTGCAGGAGCGCCATCATTAATGCTTACCTGTAGTACCCATTTTGTTTTTGAAGGGTCACCATCAATAGGTAATTCGATGAGAGTAGGACATTCCCAAATCCCTCCGTTACTACCATGAGTAGAAGGTATCCACTCTCCGGAAACAGCAGACCAGTCTGTAAGGATGCCGCTTTCTTTCGAATCGCCTTTCTCAGGCTCTTTGGCAACTTGGTCTACTTCATTTGGCATGGCCCCTTCATTATAAACATTAACATCATCCATGTTTATATGACCCCAACCACCTGTAGCTTGGTCTACAGCTTTAATATATAACACTTCTCCAATGTATTTAGACGCATCCCAGACGTATTTTTGATATTTTTCTTCTTTAAATTTGGTATTGGCTTGTCGAATTAATTCTTGATCATCAGAGGCTCTCACTAACGAAACATAGCGGGTGTTGATATCATTACCACCGCCCAACAGAAAGTTGATTTCTCCAGAGCCACCTAGTTTAAAATATGAGGAGTGCAGTTCACCTGTTGCGTCATCTCCCTTTTGTAGATCAGTAAATCCCCATAAGTGGTAGTTTCCTTGGTGGCCGAAATCCCCTCCCCAGTATGATGGTACATTTGTCACATGATCTTTTGTGAAAGCATTACCTTCGATTGTACTCCACCCAGTTAGATCACCTGTCTCAAAATCATGATTAATAATTTCCTTCTCATCTGTCATGATGTTCTTACCAACTTGAACATTTTGGAATAACGTGGATGAATTCCAAACATTTAAGCCAAAATGCCCTGATGAAAAAGTTGAATCATTTACATCATGAATGAGATTTCCATCTAAAGAAATTTTAATATTTTTTCCATGGGTGCTTGCTTTTAAATGGTACCTTTTATCTGTATCTAGATTTATTGTTTTTTCAGCTAGAATGGATATGTCTCCATTTTCGATTTTCATGATTTTCATTGTATCGTTTAAAGCATCGATATTCGCCATATAACCGTTTGTTGCATTGGGATCTGCACGAAAAACGAGCGAGCCAGCTCCATTGCCGCCTTTTTCGCCAGATATCTCAATGTTTGCTTCATAAAAAAAGTTATCCCCTGTTTGATCGCTCATTACAAAAGCATCCGCCGTAGAGGTTCCACTTTTTCCATCCATCGTGTTCTCCCAGCTACCGTTTACATCTGTCCATTTTGATAAATTGGTTTCAAAGTTAGATGTATTCTTGAACTCCACATTTCGAAAGGCTGCCGTTGAATTCCACGCTGACAATCCATAGTATCCATAATCGAATTCTATATCTGTTACTTTTATAACGGATTGATCGTTTACAGAGACTTGAATTTGATCCCCATCTGTTTCCACCTTCACATGGTAGGTGGTTGAGGTTTTGAGGGTAAAAGGTTTTCTCGCAATTTCCTCGTTTGTTCCATCTACATTCTTACTTAATGTTATGACATCATTTTTGGCATCCAAGCTAGCAACATAGCCGTTCTTTGCACTCCTGTCTGACCGAAAAACTAACCCGCCTGCCCCTTCTCTCCCATTCTTCTCATTAAGGGTAATATTTCCCTCATAGCTAAATGATTCACCTGTCTGGGATGACATGGTATAAGAAGTTCTGTCTAAGCTATTGGCTTGTATTCCACCATCTTCGCCGAATTCGCTTGCATACTCCCACTCTTTTAAATTAGGTGAGGTATAAAACATGATCTTATCCTTAGCCGCTAACGACATGACCCATTGGTTTGATTCTTCATGCCAAAATACTTTAGGATCGCGCCAATCTTGTAAAGGAGGGTCTGGCATTACGGGATTCCCTTTATACTTTTCCCAAGTTCTACCTTTATCTAAGCTATACGCTATACTTTGGACTTGCTTATCCCCTGAATGCGTAAAGATGGCAACCATTGCTTCTTTTCCAAAGCCAGCTGTATTGTTCCAATCAATAACAGCACTCCCCGAGAAAATCTGACCGTTTTCATCCGGCGATAGAGCAATCGGCAAATGCTCCCAATTAACAAGATCTTTACTGACAGCATGCCCCCAATGCATCGGTCCCCATGTCGTTCCATACGGATGATATTGATAAAACAAATGATATTCACCTTTATAAAAAACCATACCATTCGGATCATTCATCCAGTTAGCTTCAGGAGAAAAATGAAATTGATTACGGTATGGTTCATTATAATACCCAGGGTCCTCTGCATATGCACTATTAAATGGTAAACAAGTGACAGTTGAACATATTAATAGAGTACTAATAATCCTCTTCACCTTTATTTCACATCCCTTTTTTTAAAATATAAAATGACGTGTGATCGTTATGCTGGACTATTTCCGCGCAATCTATCTAATAGAACGGCTGCTACAATGACTCCACCTTTTACAACCAACTGCCAATAATAGTTGACATCCATTAGAGTTAACCCATTACTGATTACCCCCATAATTAAAACCCCAATAATTGTTCCTATTATTTTCCCTTTTCCACCTGTTAAACTTGTTCCTCCTAGAATAACAGCCGCAATTGCGTCTAATTCATACATTTGACCAGCAGTTGGCTGTCCAGAAAACAACCTACCCGCTAAAACGACTCCTCCTAAACCAGCTAGTAAACCACTAATCGAATACACATTGATTAAAGACTTTTCAACCTTAATTCCAGTTAACCGAGCTGCCTCTTCATTGCCACCAATCGCATAAATATGACGACCGAACATCGTATATTTAAGAACAAAAAACATCACGACATATACTAAAGACATGATATAAATAGGAGTGGGGATTCCGAAAATACTTCCGCCACCAATGAATTTAAATGTTTCGTTTTGTAAAACAATTGGATAACCGCCACTAATGACATAAGCGAGTCCACGAACATAGGTGAAGCTGCCCAGTGTAACAATAAATGCTGGTAACTTTGCTTTGGCTGTAAGAAACCCATTAATCAATCCTACTGCATACCCTACTAGTACGCCTGATAACATCGCAATAATAGGATTAACACCTGCAGAAGAGACCATGACTGAGATAACGCCAGATAAAGCAACTGTTGCACCAACTGATAAATCAATACCACCAGTTAAAATAACGATTGTCATCCCAGCAGCTAAAATAGCAATAATGGAAACTTGTTTTAATACATTCAATAAATTGGCTGTATCCAAAAAATTTGGTGCTGTGAATGAAAGTACTACACACAATAATAATAAAATCATGATCATGCCAAGCCTATTCCATAAAGAATAAAGGACATTTCCTATATTTAGGCGTTGTGAATGCGTAATAGTTTGCGTATTCCCTCTCATTTCTCTCTCCCCCCTTTGGTAGCTAAACGCATAATTGTTTCCTGTGTAGCTTCTTCCTTCGAAAGCTCGCCTGTTAACCTTCCTTCACTCATGACAAGTATTCGATCACTTACCCCCAATACTTCAGGAAGTTCAGATGATATCATTAAAACGGCCAATCCTTCATCTGCAAGCTTTGAAACAATCTTGTGGATTTCAGTCTTGGCACCTATATCGACCCCTCGTGTTGGCTCATCAAGTAGTAATACCTTTGGTGCAATTGATAGCCACCTAGCGATCACCACCTTTTGTTGATTCCCACCACTTAAGTTTGATACTTTCTGTTCTGGGGAAGCTATTTTTATATTTAAGTCTTCAATATATTGGTTAGCGCTTTCATTTGCTTGCTTCCAACTAACAATTCCTGCTTTAGCATGTTTTTTCAATTCAGCCATTATGATGTTCTCTTTTACGGACATTGATAAAAATAACCCTTGTTCTTTCCTGCTTTCAGGTACATGTGCAATCCTATTAGCAATAGCATCTATTGAGGATTTGATTCTAACAGATTGACCATCAACCAATATTTCGCCACTTTTCAACTCGGACAAACCGAAAATGGCCCTAACCAGTTCTGTTCTGCCAGCTCCAACAAGCCCCGCTAAGCCAACAATTTCACCTGGGTAAATTTTTAAAGATACATTCTTTACAATTGTGTTATCGGAAACATTTTTCAATTCAAGTACAGGTGCAACTTCCTTTGGACTTTTTGTGACAAAAGCTTTTGACCGATTAAACAAGTCCTTTAAATCCCTTCCTACCATCAGCTTTACGAGATGATCAGGATTTGTCTCTTCAATCGGCCCACTTGCAATCCATTCGCCGTCACGTAATACAGTGAACCTATTAGAAATTTTAAAGATTTCTTCCATTCTATGAGATATATATACAATAGCAACTCCCTGCTTTTTCAAACCATCAATAATTTCAAACAGCTTTTTTATTTCTTTATCTGTTAAAGAGGCGGTTGGTTCATCCATTATGAGTACCTCTGCATTAAAGGATAATGCTCGGGCGATCTCGACCATTTGTTGTTGAGCAACACTTAAGGTGGAAACCAATTGGCGTGGATTTAGATTCGACCCCATTGAATCTAACACCTCTTGGGCACGTTCATGGACCTTATCCCATTTCACCATTCCTAAACCATTTCTAGGAAAGGTGGAGCCCATTAAGATATTTTCACTTATTGTTAAATTAGGAGAAAGGTTTAACTCCTGATGAATAACACTAATTCCTTTGTTCCTTGCATCAGTAGGGTCCTTCCATAAAATTGGTTGACCTTTCAAGCAGATTTTCCCACCATTGTCATCAGGTGTATGGATGCCTGCGAGGATTTTCATGAAAGTTGACTTTCCAGCGCCATTCTCTCCCATTAATGCATGTACTTCACCTGGATAAAGTTCAATTCTCACATTGTTCAATACGGTTACACTCGAGAACGTCTTACTAATCCCTTCCATATTCAACAATGGCTTTTTTAGACTTTGTTGGCCTTTAAGGGACATTTGATTCATAGCCATATCTTTATCTCACCCCTTTTATTGATTTGAATAGGCTGATTAAAGGAGGAATCCTTATCAGCCTATTTATTGTAAGATTCTTACCAACCTTGGTAAGAATCTAATGTATCTTGAGTCACAATCTCAACTGGAACTTTAATAAGCTCCTCAACTTCTTCGCCAGTTTTCACTTTCATTCCGATTTCAACAGCTTTTTTGATCATGTTACTAGGTGACTGAGCTGAAGTTGCGGCAATTGTACTTCCTTCCTTTGCCATTGCTTCTGTGGCTTCAGGAGCACCGTCCACTCCGACAATGAAAAATTCATCTTTACGATTCGCTTGCTCTTGAGCAATTTCAACACCAATTGCTTCTGGATCATTAATCGCAAATACAGCGTCAATGGAGCCTGATGAATTAGCTTGTAAAATACTTTCCATCACCGTTAATGCCTTTTCGCGATTCCCTTCTCCATTTTGCTTCGCGATAACTTTAATTTCGGAATCCTTTATTGCATCTTCAAATCCTTGAATGCGATCAGATACAGCCGAAACAGGAGGTCCATCAATAATAACTATTTTTCCTTTTCCATCCAATTTTTCAATCACATATTCTCCGGCCAGTTTACCAGCTTGATAGTTGTCTGAAGTAACGGTGGCATCGACACCACCTTCAGCATTCGTATCTACAGCAACTACTGGAATATCAGCCGCTTTGGCCTGTTGAACAGCTGCCGCAATTCCTTTTGTATCAACAGCATTTAAAAGAATGATATCTACCTTTTTCGTAATGAAGTTTTCAATTTGAGCTGCTTGTTTGGCTAAATCATATTCAGCGCTTTCAACTAGAACTTCAGCACCTAATTCTTTTCCTGCTTCTTCAGCACCTTTAGCCATGGAGACGAAGAAAGGGTTTGCTAAACTACCCACCGCTACACCGATCGTTAATTGTTTGTTACCTTTTTGTCCTTCGTTACCGTCTGTTGATCCATTTGATGATTCACTAGCCCCGCTACATGCCGTCATCGCGGCAATTACAAACGCCAAAACTAGCATTCCTATTACTTTTACATATTTCACCATATTAGTTAGTCCCCCTAGTTTTTGAAGATGAAAATAATTAGCTACAGAACGAGAAATTGTTACCGCTCTCAATCTCTTAAACTAGATCACCTCCTTAAATTTAAATGAATACTTTTGGTTGAAATAATGGAAGTATGGTTGATTTTGATAGTTTTTTCACATCGACTATTTATTGATAACGCTTTCATTCCTTGTAAAACAATATGATCACCCTTTACACATAAGAATTATAATTGATTGATTTTGGTTGTTTTTGATTGATTTTGATTATATTAAAGCTGTTTGTAATTGTCAACAGTTCCAATTATTACAAAAAATATATTGATAACATAAAATATTAAACGTTTCAAATGGAATGTTTAATACATGGAGCAGATTTTCCTTCATTGTTAATTGGCCATATTACAATAAATCAAGCATCCTTTATTATATTGATAAAACAAAGGGGAAAATTTTCAATAAAATAATTTCAGAATTTTCAAAAAGCTGGTATTCAAACTGTCTGAATCAGACAGTTTGAATACCAGCTTTCCTTCAACGATAGCAAATTTAGTTTTTAGTCCCTCACAATAATTATCTCCGTTTTCTCCTTATATTTTCCTAACGTTATTGTACCTTCTTCATTCGTAATAACTTTTGTCTGGTATAAATCTGCAAACTTGGAAAATGAAACTTCTCCAAATTTTGTATGATCTGCCAATACAAAGGCCTCACGTGACAAAAAAATGGCTCTTTCTTTTATTTGCGCCTCTTCTGGATCTGGGGTAGTCAATCCAAAATTATAATGAATAGCGTTCGCACCCATGAAACACTTATCAAATCTGTATTTTTTTATACTTTCGTATGCATAACGTCCAACTGTTGCTTTGGTAATTCTTTTAACAAATCCACCAATAAAATATGTACATATTTCATTTTCAAGTAATGCATCTAAATGATCAATTCCGTTTGTAATGACAACGATATCTTTTTGTCTTAAATGTTTGATCATCTGATACGTTGTTGTTCCAGCATCAAGATAAACACAGTCGCCGTCCAAAATTAGTTCTGCCGCATATTTTGCTATCTTAGCTTTTTCCTCAAGGTTCTGCGTTATTTTCTCAAACACACTTGGTTCGTCTCGTTTACTATGTAAAAGTGAAGCTCCACCATGTACACGTTTTAAGTAGTTCTGCTTTTCTAATTGATCTAGATCACGACGCAAAGTAGATTCTGAAGTATTTGTTAATTCTACTAGCTCATGAATCTTAACATTACCCTTTTCTTTTAACAGCTTTAAAATTAATTGATGCCGCTCCGTAATAAGCATGATATGATCCTCCTCGTATAACACTTCTATTTAAAGTTTCTTCGTGTATTCTAGTTTAATTAATTTTAGTATATAGAATTTTGCAGTGACATGTGAGAACTATAGGGTATCCCCATAAGAAAAAGGAGCTGTTGATCAGCTCCTGGTAATGAATTACGCACCTGTTTGTTGAATAAACAATTTAAAACCGGTCAATAAATGCTTCAACAATAAAGTTTACTTACTTACTTTTAAAAGAAACTGATCGATACGTTCTTTTTGCCGGAAGTGGTGACGGAAGTGCATTTCGATTAGCTGAAAATATTCCTTTGCATTTAAATATCCCATTCTCCGGTGCTGAACTTTCTGGCTGGCCGGAATGTCAGAGAGCTTTCTTTCTATCTCTTGCATTTTCTCAACGATTTGAAGCAGTCCTTCCTTTACTTCTTCTTTTCCTGTAGGATTTGGCGGTGTGAAATCCGGTGTATCCGGACCTTTTAACCTGATTGGAGGAAACGTCCCTTCTTTGAAAATCGATTCGCCTATTTCTGTTTTTTCACCGCCATCGGAAGTAGTGCCATTAACACATTGCTCAATGGCTTTCAAATGGAGACTAAGGGTACTCTTTATTAAATGATTGTACATTTGTCCTAATGACCATTCATCCTCAGAAGGCTTTCTCGTAAACTCATCCAGCGAATATTTACTTAACTCTTCAATATAGTATGCAACTACCTGTTCGAATCGCTTCAATACCTCTTTTGTATCCAATGGATCTCCCACTTTCTTTATAATTTTTCTTTCTCCTCAATGTTATTAACTTCGACTCACTTACAAATAATCCCTTCTCTCCCATTCAAGAAAGTAGTGATTTCGGTTTATCATGTTTATAAACGGTTTAACTTTTCTGATTGGCTGTGTCAGGCAAGGATATATTCTACTATTCCTGTTCTGATTCTTAAAATGTTTTCAAGATATTCATTTGTACTCTATAGTAAAAAAGGGATAATTTTAAAAAAAAGAAAACCTTCATATAAGTACTATCGTCTATATATCTAGGGAAGGAAGTGTGAACTGTTTTGGAGGAGTTTGTGTTGAAATGGTCTCAAATGAAAGATGACGAATCCTTACTTGATGAAATGATGTCCCTTTATGGACAGGATATTCTGCAATTGGTCTATTCCTATGTAAAAGATGCAGTTGTTGCAGAGGACCTGACACAGGAGATTTTCATCAAATGCTTTAAGGCTCTGCCCACGTATAACCAACAATCAAATATAAGGACGTGGCTTTGGAGAATTGCTATTAACCATTGTAAGGATTATAGGAAAAGCTGGTACTTCCGAAAAGTTTCAACTGCGGAAGAAGAGCAGGAATGGACTTCTTCCTATAATGTGGAAGAAGAGGTCATTCAGCAGGATGAAGACAGGCAGCTTGCTGTTGCAGTTATGGAGCTGCCCATCCAGTATCGCGAGCTTATTTATCTCCATTATTTTCAGGAAATGAAGCTCAAGGAAATTTCTGAAATTACCGGAGTCAAACTTGGAACGGTTAAGACCAGGATGCGCCAGGCGAAAAGAAGGTTAAAAACCTATTGGGAGGAATCCACCGATGGAAGATAAATTAGCGCGCTTGAAATCGGCTATGAAAAAGCATACATTTCGTGATTTAAAATTCACGGAAAACCATAGACACTCCATCCATACTGCTATAGAAAAGCAGGATGTGAGTAGGGAAGACATTTTGATGGGTATTTTCAGATCATTGGATGAGGAGAAAAGTGGTTATCAGATTAACGAATCTCTTTACCAGAAAGGCATCCGGAAATTTGAAAATAACGAAGGCTCCTTATATGCTGTCTTGCATGAGCTTGAGAAGGAAGGCTGGATCCAGTCTTTTTGGGAAACGGAAGAAAGAAAGCTCTATTCCTTGGATGAACGTGCGAAAAAGTGGCTAAAGAAAAAGGAGTCTAAAAGAGGTTCCGAATCTGCTCGTTGGCGGACAGCGTTTGAAGGAGGAGGAACCGATTGAGAAGCAATCATTTTTTAGATGAGGTTTCATCATATATTCGATCAAAAGAAGCAAAAAAATATATAGAAGCTGAATTAAAAGCCCATTTGCATCAAGCTAAAACTGAACTGGTCAAAAAAGGGTATACAGAAGATGAAGCAGAGGAACTGGCTGTCCGGGGTATGGGTAGCCCCTCTGATATCGGGCTGAGGATGGACAAGCTGCACAGGCCGAAGATTGATTGGAAGCTAATAAGCGTGTTTCTATTCATGTCAGCTACTGGTCTGTTTTTGTTTTGGTTCTTATTTAAGAATGGTAATTCCTTTTCCGTACTGAAACAGGTATATTCTGTCACAGGAAGTTTCATTTTGGCCTGTGTCCTTCTTTTTTTCGACTATCGCAAACTTCAAAGATGGGGCTGGGGTTTCTTTTCGATAGGATGTCTAATTCTTGTTAAGTTCCAATTTTCCAATATATTCGTGCATGGCAGTCCTCGAATTAATATTATGGGTCTTTTATCGGTCGATTCTATTGTGGTTCTGCCACTTTTTCTCCTAGCCTGGGCCGGAATGCTGCAATCAAAAAAGATGAATGTTTATTTGGCTGCCATTTTATACATTTGTTCTGCCTTTTTGTTTATGGTTACAGTCAACTTGCAGGCGGTGGCGCTTTATTCATTGATGGTCGCTGTCATGGTCTGGAAGAGCGGACTAAATAAAAGGAAAATCATTATCACTGCAGCCGTCCTGCTTAGTGCATGTGTTTCACTTCTGCTTATATCCTTGAAAGATATAAGGGCCTATCAATTTGAAAGGCTTTATGCGTTCGTTACGCCTGAAAGATTCGTTGAGACATCGGGGTATATGTATTTGAAACTAGAAAAGCTAATTGCGGATGCTGGTTGGATTGGCCATTTAAGTTCCCACAGGGAGATTGATTTTTCTAATGAAATGATGACGGATTTTATCTTTGTAACCATTACCTATACGCTTGGCTGGGCCGGGGCATTGCTCATTGGTATGCTGTTTTTATGGATAATCTGGCGAATTTCCCATATATTCCAAACAGTGAAAGACCCATTTGGGAAAATGCTTGTTTCCGGCATTTTTGCTATATTCACTGCACAGGTAACTGTCAGTATCGGAATGTCTCTCGGCTTATTACCAATAATAAGCATATCCCTGCCATTTATGAGTTATGGTGCTTTATCAGCAATGATCAACGCCTTCTTGTTTGGTCTGGTTTTAAGTGTGTATCACAAAAAAGATATTATACTGATGAAGAAAATATGAGAATATGGTTCTGTAGCTCATACTCTCTTTTCTAAAGAACCCAGGAAAGGACAAAGACATGAAGTTTTGAAAGATACGATGAATCATGAGGATAATTATCACGTGAAAAATATCCCCTAATAGTTGAATATATAGGAACTGATAAATGATCAGTAAGTCCATTTATAAAAAAAATAGAACTAATTAAGATCTAGAATCAAGACTAATCAAAATTCTCTCCAGAACCCCATATTAGCGTAAATAAAAAGAATCCATTTTGAAAAAAGTTTGATTGAAATGGATTCTTTTCTTGTGATTAAAACCATTCTTGAAGTAAATCATCCGTAAATTCAAAAAAACCACCTTACACCCAATCCTTTCCATGTTCCCGAATGAAGTTAATATCGCTTTGATAATGATCAAGATGCCCTTCCTCTATCATCTTTTGAAAAGCAATGTCCCCTTCACTGGCTTTTCTTGTAATTGTTTTACATAACCCTTCTAACCGCAGCAATACCATTTCCAAATAATTTGTTTCTATTTCCCCACCGTAAGATTCAAAAAACAATCTGACTCTTTGTTTTATACGGCTACCATGCTGTAATGAATGGTAATAAACTTTCTCACCTGTTTCAGAAAGATGAAATCTGCTTAAGGGGACGCAAGTATAAAGAGTGTAAGCTATGTCCCAAAGTCTTGGACCAGGTCCAGCAACATCAAAATCAATAATACCCATTGGTTTTTTATGATTAAAAATAATGTTGTACATCGCAAAATCATTATGGCACAGCACCTCAGGTTGTTTTGGGGTGTTATCTATCGGTTGCCAGCTGTCATCAAATGAAAAATCACTGATAGAATCATGATAAAGACGGAGTATCTTCGCTATTTCCATTAAGACATCATCTGACCACATGTATTCCTTTAAAGGATAATTACCAGCTTCTCCTTCAATAAATGATAATATTTCTCTTCTATTATCATCAATACCTAAAAACTTTGGTGCATAATTGAAACCTTTATTCTCCAAATGCTTTAATAGCTTATGAATCTTGGGACTATCAGGCTTTAATTCCCGTCGCACAGTAGCTCCTGAACGATAAACATCGGAAACATTCCCTCCTGTTAGCATTTCTTCATTATCAAAGTTTGACATCCATGGATCCCTCCCTAATATGACTTTCTATAACACATAAAACAATTCCTGTTTGTAACTGCCTTATAGACAGTTACGATTCACGAAACATTACGTAGAAATATTCAAGGACGGATACGATAAAGGCAGGGAATTTAGTAAATTTGTACAAGCATGTTTTGTTTTATCTCATATATATAGTAGAAAAAGGAGTGATATTTATGAATTTAAGTAATGATATATTATGCCGTCATAATCCATTCTGCGGTCATAATTCATCCAGCCATGATAAATCATCCTGCTGTGATAAGTCATCCTGCTGCGATAAGTCATCCTGCTGTGATAAAGCAAAGCACAAGGGGCATAAACAAAGAATATTACCGTCATTCGGACAAGCATGTCAGACCCGACAACAAATAAGTGAGTTTTTAAGGAATTCTACCATAGGTTCAATCATTGGATTCACTACAACCGCTGAACCTTTTAAACCTATATTTGTAGAGTTACGAAGTTTTGATCCTGTTACCGGACAAGTGATAGTTACTGACAGAGCACTGGGTAATTTCACGATTAGCCTTTCATCTATTTGTTCCGTTAAAACGATTTGCCCTGTTACAACACAACCAATGTTTAATGCCTAAGACTTTATAAAGGATTGGGAAAAAAATTAAAAGCTCCCCTAAGGGAGACGGGGGGTCAGGAAGTTCTGAATGACTCCTTCATACTCTTCTCCATTCCAAGCAGAATAAAAAAGGCAATTAATTGAATAATTAATTGTCTACAGTTTTTTTGGTTTGTATACTTTGAATGTTGCCTCCAGGCACTCGCTTTCCCGGGCTGTCCGGGTGTGTGCGCCTGCGGGGTCTCTCCCCTGGACACACTTTCCCCGCAGGAGTCCCGCCCACCTGCTACCCATTTAACGACCAGCAGTATCAAACTCAATTAAGCCTTTGTCACCAAGTTCGCAACCGCGGAGCCTCAATGGCAAAACCTTTCAGGAATCAGGCCTATGGATCCCCACTTTATAGCTCATTCGGATTCCTTGAATAAAAGGATTCCTCTAGGATTTTCCTTGATACCAAAGCCAGTCCACAAGAAAAGGTTACATATAAAACAAATTGTCCTTGCAACAGAATGGATTCCCTGTTATATTACAATCAATTAAATATTTTCTTACTTCGAAATTTTTTGAAGTGAGGATAGAGGAGCAAAGACCATCAGTACACATTTTGAGGAGAATGAGATCCTATGACTATTGTGGAAAGGGGAATTTGCCGAAGCGGAAAGAATCTCATGTTCTTGAAGCTGGTTCTGCTATTGAATAAATACAGGACTGTCATATAGGAAACTATATGGAGGGCTATCTTATGCGCGGAAACATTTTTTTGGTAAATATTGTTTCTACTGCAGCAGCGAATCCTCGTTGTTGCTTTTTTGCGTTTACTCCTGAATGGCCCTAACCACCTCTGAATATTTTTAAAAATTATACTAAAGGGTGTGAAGTTATGAATTTTGGCCAAGTTTTAACCGCAATGGTTACCCCGTTCAATCATAATGATGAGGTTGATTTTAATGCTACAAGAACTCTAGTAAATTATTTGATTGCTAATGGTTCCGATGGATTAGTAATAGCTGGTACAACTGGAGAGTCCCCTACATTAACTCAAGAAGAGAAAGTGGAATTATTCAAATTTGTTGTTGAAGTTGTTGATGGAAGAGTTCCAGTCATAGCAGGAACCGGCTCAAATAACACGAGGGCTTCCATCAGCTTGACAAGGCAAGCGGAGGCAGCAGGAGTCGACGGAATCATGCTCGTCACCCCCTACTATAACAAACCTTCTCAAGAAGGATTATTTCAGCACTTTAGCGCTATTGCCCATTCAACCTCATTACCGGTAATGCTTTATAATATTCCAGGGCGAAGTGTTGTAAACATGTCAGTGGAGACGATTGTCAGCCTCTCAAAAATCAACAATATCGTGGCAGTAAAAGAAGCAAGCGGTGACTTGGATGCCATGGCACAAATCATAAGCAAAACAACTAGTGATTTTACTTTGTACAGCGGCGATGATGGGTTGACATTACCGGTTTTAGCCATCGGTGGAACAGGCGTTGTTTCGGTTTCTTCACACATAATTGGTAATGAAATGCAAGAAATGATCAATAGCTTTAAAAATGGTGATGTCCTTGGCGCTGCCGCTGCACATCGTACACTTCTTCCAATCATGAAAGCACTATTTGCTGCACCAAGCCCGGGACCAGTAAAATCAGCATTAAATATGCGGGGGTTACATGTTGGAGGTGTCCGCTTACCAATGGTCCCTTTAAACGAAGAAGAAAAAAGAGAACTGCAAATCGCTCTGCATCCTAGTGACGCAGAAGCCATTTTGTTAAATAAATAAAACTAATGATTCTGGAGAAATTTTAAAAAGCAGTGCATACTGAAAGAAATGCACTGCTTTTTTATCCATGTACGACTCAGGAGAAAGAATTTATACTATAAATAAAGAATAAATAAGGAGAGAGCCAATGGGGGGTACACACAAACCAAACATTCTTGTATTCAGTCCTATTCAGTCAGAGGTCGATGCTTATGCTGACCATATCCGCAATAGTGGGTTTATATCAGTAAAGACAGCGAAAACTTTGGAGGAAGCAGAAAAATATTTACCAGGCACTGAAGTTATTTTGGGATGGAAATTCCCGACACAATTACTATGTAAACCAATTGCCTCATCCGTTAGCTGGTTTCAATCAATGGGAGCCGGAGTCAATGATTTGATTGCAGACAAATCGATACCTCAAAACATTACCTTAACTCGAATTATTGACCAATTTGGTGCTTACATCTCTGAATATGTATTTTCGTTTCTCTTGGACATAGTGAAAGACGGTCCTCGGATGAGACAATCACAATTGGAGCGGAGATGGGATCCTTTTATTTCTGAAACTCTAAAGGGGAAAACAATCGGGGTGGTTGGACTTGGATCGATTGGCGCTGAACTTGTACGTAAAGCCCGGGCATTTGATATGAATGTGCATGGGTTAAGCTTTAGTGGAAAACAAGCAGCACTCGTGGATCTCCACTTTACTCCAGATCAATGGGGTGAATTTGTAAAAGATCTGGATTATTTGGTCCTGACCCTTCCTTTAACGGATTCCACTTACCATATCATTAACCAGGAACTTCTTTTAGCGATGAAACCCAACGCTTACCTTATCAACGTTGGCCGTGGAGCATTGATAGATGAAAGGGATTTACTATCTGTCATGCGGGAAGGACATCTTCAGGGAGCAGTCCTCGATGTATTTGAGACAGAACCGTTGCCAAAAGAACATGCCTTCTGGTCCATGCCCAATGTGTTTGTCACTTCCCACCTGTCAGGGCCAAGTACGATTAACGAAGTGAGCAACTTTTTCATAGAAAATTTAAAGCGATTTTCAAGTGAACAACCATTAAGTGGAATGGTAGATCGGAACCGAGGGTATTAAACCCGATTAGAATTGTTGTTATTTGCTTGCAATTATTTATTGAAAAGGCCGCATTTTTCAACGGAGGAATTCGGCCTGCAAACTAAAAGTGAATAATTTGATTTTTTTCAAGGATTATTGAAAGTGGATTTTCATTTGTTTAGTTTTATCTCCCTCTTACAAATCAAGAACCCTCACAAGAGATAGGCTTTTTTTGATGGAGTTACCGTGTGGCGATGTACCACCATCCATTTGTCATCTCCTCATGTATCGTAAGAAAAAGCTGCCCTAATGACAGCTCCGTTTCTTCAGCTGGTGCATCCTTTGTCAACAAGAGCTGATGTAGTTCTCATTATATGTAATCGATGTCGAAATGAGGGGATAGTAATTCCATGCTTTGTAAATCCCATTCAAAGGTAAGTATGGCTGATTGTTTTGATTTATGAGTCAGGAGGGGTGCACCATTTTTTATGATCATGCTTTCTGCATCCCAAAAACGGACCGTTTCGTCTTCGCCAGTACGATTACAGACTATTACGGGCAGCCCTGTTTCTAGTGACCTTTGTTCCCCTTTCTCCCTCCGGACCATGTAATCCGGGACCCCAAGAAGACGGTGCAAGTAATATTTCTGCTCCTTTTTCAGATAAGGTGCAAGCAATATCTTTGTTATATGCGTCTGCACAAATCATAATACCAACCTCAACATTGTCTGTTTTTATTGGCTCCAATACTTCCCCTGAAGTTGACCAATCATCAATAACACTGATTTTTCTCTGTTTACCTATTAAATGACCTTTTTTATCAATGACAAACACAGAATTATACAACTCTCCGTCACTGCCTTTTTCAGGGCAGCCCAAAAATACAGTGCTTTTCAAATTCTTTAGTTTACTGCCCAAATTATTCATCCAATCATCAGGTTGCTTGTTAATCCACCCAGTCCCAACCTTATGATTGAATTGAAGTCCGCTGACACATAGTTCGGGTGTTATAATCCATTCGGCATTTTTATTTGATGCAATATGAATGGCTTGTTCAATTAGTTTTTGGTTATGCTCCACATCACCAGCGATGGGCAATAGGTGCAGTAAAGCTATTTTTATTTTTCCCATAGTGTTCTCCCAAACATCAACTTATATTAATGGCTATGCTTGTAATGATTGTAGCATGGACATGGATTGGCTTGTTCAAGTAATCTGTCCCGATAAAGAAAAAGCTGTTTCCTCCCCCATCTCTAAACAAGCCCTTGCTCTAATGAGCAAAGGCCGTTTTTACGAGTTTCTTCTATATATACACCAAATTTGCCAAAGGTGCCTTCATTCGTAACGTGTACTTTTACGAACGAATAATTTGTTCTTTGGATATCTGCTTTGAAGCATCGGGAATCTTTCGTATTTTATAATTAATCATATCTGAAGAGTAAACCATGATACTCACCATTCCTCCTTGGATTGTAGCCCGGATCAGGATCGGTTGATTGTACTTGTTTTTAAAACTAAAATCAGGCCCATACCAGCTTACTGTAGCATCGCGGCCAGATGGAACATACGGAACGCTCCTTGTATGGGAATAGCGTTGAACCGTTTGCAACCCTGCATTGTCGATAGCATTAAACAAGGTGGATGAAACCTGGCAAATTCCTCCGCCAATCCCTTCAGAAAACTCCCCTTTAACGATAACCCGAGCGAGTAAATATCCTTTTTCCACCGACCTCTTGCCAACAACTTGGTTAAAAGAAAAGACCTCTCCTGGAAATACGACATAATTATTAATGGCTTCTGCAGCAAGTTTGATATTATTTGAACGATTTTTATTGTTCACATTAAAATAGGTCCTATATTCACCGATCTTTTTTTCACGAATTTCCGCAAGTATTTCGCTGTCAACCTTTGGATGGATAGCAAGCAAAGGTGCTTCTAGTTTGTATGATCTACTATTGTACAAAAAGGAATCAAATTGTTCTTTAAAGGCTTGATGGTATAGCTTGTAACCTACCCGCCCAGGTAAAATATTACCTTGTTTGTCCATTGTGGCATTTACAGGTTTTTGGTAAACTTGCCGGTCTATTTTTTCGACAAATTGATTGTATTTATCCACGTCCAACATGGGAACATCCAGGTAGGGCATCGTAATATCAGCATGGTTGACACTGGCAATCGTTTGTCCTTGGTGGGTTACCAATAAGCTTTCTGAAATATTCACTGGTTGAACGAATAACAAAAGTCCGGCAATCCATGTTAATCTCATTGAATGCACCTCCTGGGTTGGTTTCCTTGAACATTCACAATTTTCACCTCAAGTCTTCATAAATTGCATCTTGATCAATAAACCAACGATCAGGCAAACTCTCCTTACGGATCATAAAATGCATAACCTTTATTTCTTTGCCTTCTTTCTTCTTATAAATAGCTACTTGAACGGGTACATCCACGAGAAATAGACCATTTAGCTGTTCAGGCGGTTGTCTTAAAGGGGCAACCACTCCAAAGTATGTAATATCGTTAACAAGTTTAGTGACATCGTTGGCTTGACTCGGATTAGATAAGGTCATTGCTAATAATTCCTGATTTCCTTGATTGATGGCAATCGTAAAAATACGTATAAGTTCGTAAGGATTTACGGTTTGTATATAATCATCAAGCTTACCAGCCGCTTTCAATATCATTAATTTATGAGAAAGATCTTCGTTTTTCAAACGATGCGTAATACTTCCAGAGAAATGAACACAAAAATGACCTGAAAAACCATTTGGAAGAGCACCAGCACCATGTGGCATTCCGTGCATGGATGCAGCTATCATTTGATTATTGATTAATACAATGATGGCTCTTCTATTCCAACTCCATTTATTATTATAAATTTTCTTCATGATTTGAGTATCTTCTTTGGTTAATGGCTGTACATCGGCATGATGGCTGCCTGCCCTTCGTTGTACCTTAAATGATAAACCAGTTTCAATATCGATTATGGTGAAATTTGTTTTATCAGGAATAATGTTATTTACAATCTCCCAAGGTAACATCTCAATTTTAAAACTTATAGGTCCTTCTTCATCTTCCCATTCCATTGCATAGACCGACTGATCGACCATTAAGACAAATATAAAAATAGCGATAATTACTTGATATAATTTATTGTTTTTCATTTGGCCTCTCCTGCATTTTTTCTTATTATTTCAGGACATAATAAATTCAATACCTTTGAAAATTTGGAAATTCTTCAAATTAAGCTAAAAAGGCTCAGGCATGATAGTCATGATGTTATAATATGTACTTTTGATATCCCTAATCCGGTAACTTAGAAACTACACAAGATGCCATGCGGCCTGCTCCAAGGAAAAATAAAAGACATGATATACAAAAAAGAAAACATCAGTGGGATTGATAATCTCACTGATGTAAGGCTTGCCTCTTATAGTCTGACTACACTTTTAATACTCTAAATGCATCTCTAACTTTTTTAGCAAAATCCAGTGGTGGTTCAATCGATTCAAAGTGCATATACATTGCCCGAGGTTCTTCAAATAACCAGTGATTATGAATAGAAGTAACTAAAAGGTCCCTTTTTCTAAGTTCAGTTAATAACGGGTTAACTTCTTCTTGTAAAAGAACTGTTTCCCCTAAATTTAACGCATTCCCCCTACTATCAATATTCTCAAACGTAAAAAATTGCGGATTGACTAGTGGAGATTGCGTTCTGCGATCAAGTATTGTGAATCTAATATTACGAAACTTTTGCACCAAGCATACTCCTTCTGGAGTAATCATTCCGTCTCCGCCTAAAATTCTTGCATATTCCTGACATAATCTTCTACGTTTTTCCGAACTCATGAAAAATCCCCTTTCAAGAAAAATTTTCCACATGCTAAAATTCACGATTATTATATTCATCTGTTGATGAGGATATTAGTTTAAAATCCTCAACTTCTAATAATCTAGGTAATATGAACATGAAAATCCCTTCAGATTTTGTTCTGAAGGGATTTTTGTAGAGTATCATTATACATGTAATAAAAATGCTTACATTGATAAATTAATATGGGAACAAGGAAAGGCTCCCACCTTCAACAAGAAATAAAAGAAGGCAAGGGCTTTTTACTTTTTAAACCACTGATCATTCTTAAGTGGGAATGGATATGACCAGTAGAGTTGTTTTAAAAAGGAAATAGTACCCTCGATAGATTTTGCCATTTGCTGATGTAGGAAATATCATTGCAGGGGCTGTTTGTTGTATCATCAAGAATTTGAAGTGGCAGGAGCAGAGATGACGGATTTCAAGAGTTTACACGGATACTTATTTCTATTTCCGGTGTTTCTAGCATGGTTATGTTAATTAGTAAGTGAAAACATAAAAAAGGCACTTCCTCGGATAAGGAAGCGCTTCCATATTATATAAAGCTATTGGGCTTTCATTATAGCATGACCATCGTTCAAATAAAAGGTATTTATGTTTAATTTTAGCATTTATATTTGACATTAGAAAGAGATCTGGATAAGTCACTGGAAAACTACTAATTTAATTCAGTATCAACAAAAGACAAGACCGTCCAGCTTTTTGACGGTCTTGCGGAAAATAGAGTGTACTTTTACTATCCTTCGTGAGGGAAAATGTTTATGTAGCTGCACCAGCTTTATTTATCACTTCCTTCGCTACCTGCAATGCGGATTCATAATCTGCGTGATCCGTGACTTCCGGTACATATTCCACATACTTAATGGTTCCTTCTTGATTTATTACAAATACTGCCCTGCATTCCAATCGTTGTTCTTTCATATACGTTCCATATGCTGTGCCAAAAGACAAATCAAAGTGATCGGAGAGAATGGTTATAGCCTCCACATTACTTTCTTTACACCATCTTGCTTGAGCAAAGGGAAGGTCTGCGCTGATAGCCAATACCGCTACATCATCACCCATTTTGCTTGCTTCTTCATTTAAGAGCCTTGTTTGTAAATCACATACACCGGTATCAAGCGAAGGAACAGTCGTGATGATGCATGTCTTATTTTTATAGTCTGTTAAATGTGCTTTACGGCGGTCATTTGTTAATAGTTCGAAGTCAGGGGCCTTATCCCCTACTCTTAGTTCAGGACCAATCAAGGTCACTGGATTCCCGCCTAAAGTCACTGCACCAGTACGCTCATGTGCCAAATTGAACCCTCCAACTCTCTTACTGATTTACTAGCTTCCTCGGTAGGTGCTATATCCACCCGGAGCAACTAGCAGAGGAACATGATAATGTTCTTCATTACTTCTTATTCCAAAACGAAGTGGGACCTTATTTAAAAATGGCCTTATATTTGGATCATTCGCTCCATCATTGAAATATTCCCCAACATAAAAGACAAGCTCATACTCACCTGGTTTGAGATCATCCCCTTGAAGAAGCGGATCATCCACTCTTCCATCTTTGTTTGTACAGACCTCTTTAATGAAAGAATGGTCTCCCTGTTCTGCTATAGCCCAAAGTTCTATCCTCATCCCTTTTGCCGGCAGACCTTTAGACAGGTCCAATACATGTGTGGTCAGCTTACCGTCCATTATCGGGAAGCCCCTACAGTTGAATCAGCTGCCTTTTTTTGTTTAACGTCTTCTTGTGTAACGACAAAGCCTTGGAAGCCATACGGAGGACGTGGTTCCTGATAAACGCTTCCTTCTGAATTCGGAATGGTTTCCACAACGGTTTCCCAGGTACGATTATTGGTTTTAAATTGAACATTCGCCAGCTGAGGGAAACGTTCCAGAATCCTAATGCCAATATGATAAATGAGCTGCTGAATCGAACGGTTATTCAGTTCATGGAATACTGTGTTTGCAATATCACAAATTTGTTCCGCTGCTACATATTTTTCTGGATCCGCACCAGTGCCATCCTCCCAGCGGCTATATTCCCAATCGAAATCCAAGTAGATAAATAGTGGACGATCCTGAGCTTCTGGCAGTGTGGTGTATTCATCTTGAATAAATCCATAAAAAGAGCTTCCTTTAACCTTGATTAAATGGACATCAACTATTCCACTTGAATGCTTAACGATTTTGCTTCCGGTAGGTGTCCTTTTGACTTCGATTGTAGTGGTAGCCCTTTCATTTCTGGAACATCGATAGACAACATCACTATTTTCATGTCCTTCCCCTTTTGGAACGAGTACATGATCGAAGGGAACTTCAGTTGCTGTCAGTTCCACTGCATCTATGTGGCTATACTTATCAAGGAAAACTTCACATATGAACTTTAAAAATCCTTCCGCCGTATTTCCTTGATAATTGGCCGCCTGGCGATGAATGATATTTTTCATGGAATCCGTTGCAACCACCAAGCTATTATCCCCTTCCGTAAAAGAAGATAAAAAAGCTTCCCCTTTCAGAGAAATCTGGCAATTGAATCCGAAAATAGTATTATCTCTTTCTGTGAAACTTGATTCCGGTATTTTCCTCAAACCTGTAAGCGGCTGCACAAAAGTCCTGTATACAAATACATCCCCTTTACCGTAAAACATCGTTCTGTTTTCATTTTGAACTGTCATATTATTCCTCCTCCTACTTTATAAAATCAGATAACCTGTGGCTGGCAATTAAGTGGATTTGCTTGATCGCTTCCTTACGTTCATTTGCCTGATCCAAACCAATCCTTCTTTTCATCTCTGCCTTTATCACCGTTTTATCGCTGCCACGGACAGCAAATATGAACGGAAATCCAAACTTTTCTTTATACTGATTATTTAACGCATGAAATTCTTCATATTCATCCGGAGAAAGCGAATTCAAACCGGCTGCGGATTGTTCTTTAACTGATGCTTCAGCCATATCAATCCGGGCTGCTAGGTCCGGGTGAGACTTGATTAATTGGAGCTGTTCCGATAATGAGGCATTCTGCACAACTACTTCCATTTTCTGTTTTAGGTCCTCTAAGGAAATGAATGGCTTGTACTCCCATGAACGCTCTGCTATCCATGGAGAATGTTCATATACCCAACCTAACTTTTCGATGAATTCCACCTTGTTCAACTCATTAATGCTATTAAGGTCAGATATCAATACGGGCCCTCCCTTCTTCCGACTATTTTTATAATTCTAAACATTCTTAACTTAATTGAATTATATACGTGCGTTCATTTATAGGTCATTAGCTGAAAAAGCTAATATTTTTCCAACCCCTTTGTGCTTACCGCACTCACCTTTTAAAGAACAGGCTATCCTAATGGCTTAGTTTTATTTGCCAATATTCAAAAAATTAGTTAAATTAGAGAAAAAAGGCACAGCGAAGGGGACCTATCATGCATTTAACGATGACTGATGCATTAAAATTACCACAAATCAAACAATGCCAAGTGGCAGCTGGCATGCAGGGACTTAATAGAGAAATAGAATCCATCAATAGCTTTGATGCTCCTGATGTGCTTTCCTGGTTGAAGCCAAATGAATTGATTCTAACAACCGGATACTTATTTCAAGATAATCCGCAACAATTAGACCAATTCGTAATCGAATTGGCAAAAATGAATTGTTCAGGATTGTTCATCAAACTGGATGAAATTCCGCAAACTACCATCAGCATTGCCAATATGGCCAATTTGCCTATTCTCAAAATCCCCCCTGAGTTTTCGCTATCAGATATCATGTCTCCCCTGCTTCGTGAAATAGTTACGAGACAGAATGAACAAAAAGAGCAAAGTTATAGCAAGGATGATATTTCCCAAGTTGGTGCCGAAAGTTACGGGATTTTAAGTATGACGGAAGACAAATCCAGCTTCCAACAAATTACTGGGGGATTCATATGTACGGTTTTACCTTTAACGTTGCAATGGAATCAGAGGAATGATCCCATTACTTATAAACAGCTTATCGAGACAATTGAAACATTAACCGAGCAATATAAAATCGATAAGCTCATAAGGAATATCAAGGGCAGTCTAGTTATCATTTATCTGGATACCATCCCCTTAGGGAACACCCGCTTTTATTCACAAGTCACCCAGATAAGCCAACAAATTATCTCTACTTTATCTAAACACCTGCCAATGGAACTTACGCTGGGAGTCGGTAACTATCATACAGGTATTAATAACCTCGCCAATAGCCTACAGGAAGCTTTACAATCGATTGATTTGGGAAAACGATCGAACCCAGGAAAGGAAGTTTACAGCTACAAAGAATTAATAACATTTAAAATTTTGCAGTATGCTCCAAAAAATGTGCTCATGGATATTGTTACAGATAATTTAGCACCGCTGAAGGAGCATGACGATGAAACCCAGTCTGATCTGATCAAAACCTTGGAGGCCTATTTGCAATGCAATCTTCGACCTGCTGAAACGGCCAGAATAATGGGCGTACACCGAAACACTATCCATTTTCGAATTAAAAGCATAAAAAAACTACTAGGAATGGAACTAAGCAATGATGATCTGTTCACTTTAAAACTTGCCCTATATGCCAAGCGTCTGCTGGATAACCGATAAGAAAATGGCCCATACAAATAAAAAAACTGCCAGGGACCCTTCATTCCCTGGCAGTTTTTCATGTGCAGTAACACTGATTCCCTATTCCTTCAAATCATGCTTCCTTTACCTAGTCAGGTAATAATAACTTCGCAGCTTTTATACTAAACTGCAATTTAAAAGCAATATCCCTCGATTTTAAATCAACTCCTAATAAGTCTTCAATTCTAGACAAACGGAACTTTACAGTATTTCGATGAACAAACAAAGCCCGTGCCGCGTCTTCTATTCTCCCTCTTGAAAATAGATAGGTTTCCAGCGTTTTTAACAACTCCCCCTCATTTTCCCTATCATATGCAATAATCGGCTGAATCATGGATTGCACGTATTGAGTTATGGCATCCTTAGGGATTTGATTTATTAGATCTTCAACTTCAACGCTTGCGTAATCATTGATATTAGTCGGGTTGACCCTCGAGCCCAGTTGAATGGCCTTTTTAGCTTCAATAAACCCTTCTTTCATATTGTAGAATTCTTTTTTCACCTTGCTTAACCCCATCGATAGTGAAGTGCCAGGATTATCTTTGGATATAAGACCTTCCAAAAGGATGGCAATTCTTTGAGCCTGGATAAGCAGGTGTTCATCAGTCACCATCCCTTTCCCTTGCAGGATAATCAATTGACCATCGAAGTCGATATTCCAATACTTAAAATCTTCCCTTTCCGTTTGGTTTAATTTCTCCAACATTCTGCCAATTGGAAAGAATGAATCCCCGTCTTCTTTCGTTCCGTTTATTAAGAGCAGAATATATGGCCTATCGGGATTAAAGCCAAATTCCTGTAATTGGGGGATAAAAGATGAACTCCTATTTTCCCCATTCAAAAGAGAATGAAAAACTTCAACACTTCCTTTACCATTGTTTTTCACTTTCTCCTTATTAACAAGTTCATATGTAAAGCTGAATAATAAGTCGGATAAAGGCATTTCATAAGGAATCTCCAGCAATGGGAAATTGTACTTGTTCGCTTCTTCCACCATTCCAGGAGGAATCGTAGAAAGAAACCGCTTAATCTTGATAGCTAATCCAGCACTTCCTCTTTTCGACAATTCCCTAACAAGATTGATTTGAGCATTCAGGTCATCCTTAAACACATAACCGGTTGTCAGCAGGAGTTCCCCTCGTTTAATCCATGATATATCCGGATGATCCATTATACTTACTGAATTAATTACCCGACTTAACCCTTGACTTCCTCCAATAACTTCCACTTGGTTTAGGGCAGGAAGTTTCAAAGCTTTTTCAATCGTTAAGTACATATTTCTCCCCCTATTCTTCTTAATTATATACAGAATGAACTTGAATGAATATTCATATTTTTCCAAAAAATAGTCTTGATTTAGCATTATGGCGGTGATAATATAAAAATACACCGATTTTGTAAATGGCGTTTCTTAATAAGCAACATAAAAACCATCCATAAGGATGTTTTTACAAAATCACAAGGAGGCGATTTCGTTACATTCATATAATTGGAAAGTCGTGACTAATTAAAAGGGGGCAAACATGGAAAAATTAAGCAAACTAAACACGTTATTGTTAGGTTTACAGCATGTTTGTGTAATGTATGGAGGAGCGGTAGCTGTTCCACTAATCGTCGGTCCTGCAATCGGCTTGACACAAGAACAGGTCATATACCTGATCTCGTTTGATTTACTCGCCTGCGGGATAGTCACCTTGCTTCAAGTTATTGGCGGTAAAGGGTTTGGTATAAGATTACCTGCTTTAATGGCTGTTTCTTTCATAGTCGTCGAGCCAGTAATAGCCATAGGATCGGTCCATAGTATAACCGGGGTTTTAGGCGCAGTTATGGTATCCGGAATAATTGTTGCCATTTTATCAGGAGTAATCGGTAAATTAATACCCTATTTCCCACCAATTGTTGCAGGGTCCGTCATATTAATCATAGGCGTGTCATTAATGCCAGTTGCCATGAAAAATGCAGCGGGCGGAGTCGGTTCCCCCACCTTTGGAGATCCTATGAATCTAATGCTAGCCTGTTTTACACTAGTGAGTTTCCTTTTATTGAATACACTTACTAAAGGTTTCTTGAAAGCGGTTTCAGTTCTTTTCGCCATGATTCTAGGCACTATATTGGCTGGTTTTTTAGGTATGGTCGATACGTCTGGCTTTATAGAGGCCAGCTGGTTTACAATGGTGACTCCTTTTTATTTTGGGGTACCTACCTTCGACCTTTCATCTATTATCACTATGACAATCATATCTTTAATCATAGCTGTGGAAAGTATAGGCGTCTTTTTGACACTCGGGGAAGTATGCGGGAAGGAAATAACCGAAAAAGATGTGGAAAAGGGCCTCCGTGCAGAAGGAATAGGGAGCTTCATAAGCGGTATCTTCAACTCTTTCAACCATTCTACCTTCTCACAAAATGTTGGCTTGGTCTTGCTGACAAAGGTAACTCAGCGCTCGGTAGTTGTCACGGCAGGCTGTATCCTAATCTTTCTAGCTTTTGTGCCTAAGGTTGCCGGTCTTACGACCATGATCCCTTTACCCGTTCTCGGCGGAGCCATGATACCAATGTTCGGCATGCTTCTATCTGCAGCTTTGGGGATGATAGCCAAAGCTGATCTAAGCAAACCTTCCAATCAATTGACGATTGCACTTGGAATAGGAGTCGGTCTGGCAGTCAAGGGGGTCCCGGAAGCATTTGATAAATTCCCGGAAACAGTCCAATTAATATGTGGAAATGGAGTAGTGATGGGTACAATAACGCTGGTTGTTTTAAATGCCATCCTGAATGGAAAAACAAATCCATCCATTACACACCATCATTCCATACCTGAAATTCAACCAAGCATGAGCCAGAATATTAATATCCACCCTTAGAAAGTAGCGGACAAGGCAATTCTCTAAGGGTGTCTAGTTGGCTAGGATCTCCAACACTCTTAATTATAACCTTATTCAGGGAATTTTCAATCAAATAATACAAGCACCTTGCAACAGCCTATTTAATAGGTAAGCAAGGTGCTTTTTTTTACTCCATTATGGCTCTTCAACTTGTTTCATTAGAAAAGAGAGCGATATAACCCTCCAAAAATTTGGAGTCACTCCCGAAATTCCCTACCTTTTTCGAGTCTATATTCAAGGGGTCCCTAATTCAGGTTCATATACTACTTCTTTAACATTAAAATTCATTTGGTGCAGATAAGTCGATCATTAAGATATCATATAGTTGAGATGAAATTGGATTTGCCTCGTGATAGGACTTGATCATTTCCCTTACCCAAGTTGCATCCCATCTATATAAATCTGCCATTGTGCCAGTAATCAGTTTTCTCAAATCACGAATAGGAAGGTCGTAAGCGACACCGTTAAGTTCAATAATCCACATTCCATTAGATCCCATTTGACCAGCCATAATCTTGATGCACTAATCCCCAATATTCATTTCCTTGTTGCGCCAGCTCTAGATAGCTTGATTCATTTAATCTTTCTAAATTCTTTTTGCTTGTTCTTCAAATTCATTTAGAACATTCAGCAAATAAGAGCTTGCAGGCATTTCTTCATATGCATTAGCAATGTTTCGAAACCAATCCATCTTATTGATGACTTTTTCATAAGTCGCTGGCCATTTATATAACCGGGATGAAACTTCAGCTTGTTTTAGGCGGAACATACCCTTTGCTTAAAAGGTGGAATTCGCCGAGAGCATTACAAAGATGTTTGGCTCCTTTCAAACCTTTTGATACAGGTGCCAATAACTAAATATTCTTGAGCTCCTAAGCTAAACATGCTTCTTGTAGGTCTTCTGTGTAAAAGTTTTAAACTCTTTGGCCCTGAACTTGTTTCCATTTTCCATATAGAGCCGCCTTTATCTGGTTTTGTTGTAGCAACTTGAATGTCCTGAACGGAGAAACCGTAATGTTCAAGAACTTCAAGTGCCATTTTTTCAATATATTCAGGAACAAAAAACTCATGAGTGAGCTCATCCTCTTCCCAAGGCACAATTATTTCTTTCTCCATGAAAACCCCTCCTTTGATATATATAAAAGTATTTTCCGCCAAAATAAGGGCAAGGTTACGACAGATTCATTATGTTCTAATATCAGGTTGTATCCATATACAAGCATAATTTTCTAATGTTGAATAATGTTCCTTTATTAAATACGCATCAGCCTCAGAGAATCCGATTCTTGTAGAATAATTCCATTGATTATATTAAAAGATCGCTTTTTAACCATGGCTTTGTTAAAGATTAATGTTGATTTTTGAAACAAATAAAAAGAGACCACCTATAATTGGTCTTCTTGTGCATCCTAGTGAAGTAAAGCACCCGTTAGTTCATTAAACCATTAATATATATAATAGCCCATATTATAATTAAGACCCAAATCATTACTATTAGTGAGCCGACTATCCAATTCTTCGGCTTACCATTTTTCATCATTTCTTCTGCCTTAACTTCACAATCGGTTAATACAATCTTTGGTATCATCTTTAATGCGATCATTATCCCTATTGGAACGAGAATTACATCGTCTAAGTAGCCAAGAATGGGTATAAAATCAGGTATTATGTCTATCGGACTGAATGCATAAGCCACCACACAAGCCGTAAATACCTTTGCATGCCAAGGCACCCGTTCATCTTTATAGGCAAAGTAAAGGATAAAAATTTGCCGTTTTAGACTCCTCGCCCAATTCTTAATTTTATCAAACATTTTTATCTCCTATAATAATTAAGGTTTTATTTCCATTATAACAATATAAGATTTACAAAGGATTGTACCTTCACTAACCTCCCCGTTCCATAAGAAATAGCTGCCTTCGATCCTAAGCTAAAGCAACCGTTAGTTTAAGTTCTATTATTTCACAATCTTCAATTACTGCGTTAAGTATTAGTTTTGGAACTCTTCAATTCTATCCAACCATTCATTTAATAGAGTGCTAAAAAGTTGCGGTTGTTCAATTTGTAAATTGTGACCTGCCATATCCAATACAGCAAATGTTCCTCGCGGATACTTGTTTGCTATGTCAAGAGCATCTTTATATCCAACCGAGGAGTCTTGTCTTCCTAACAGGAATACACTGGGTTTAATAAAATCAGACTGGTCAATCTTAAAAGAAAACCCATATTTATTCTTAACCTTATTTAGAAACTTTTCATCTGCAATTTTACAACCACTTAGAATTTCTTTGTTGTACCTTAACCATGTGTACTTATCAAGTACAATGTTGTTATTTCTAAAGTCCTCTAATTCACCCTTTGATAAATTTTCAATGAACTTCTCATCCGTTCTCATTATTTCATGTATCTCAACTGTTCTATTTTCTGGAAGAGGAATAATAAGAGGACATATAAATGCTGCACCAAGTATTTGTTCTTGATGCTTTTCAATAATGCCCCTAGCTATATAGCCACCGTAAGATTCCCCAGCAATTACGTACTCTTGGTCAGGAATTACAGCTTGAATAAACTCTAAAACAGCATCCAGCATTTCATCAGAACTACTTATTTCGTTATATTCTTTTGTTAATCCCATCCCAGGCAGGTCGATATAAATACGTCGCCACCCTTCCCTCTTAGTAAATATTGGTTCCATACAACCACTCATTAATCGATGGTCCGGAGAATAACCGTGTATCATTAAAATTGGTTTCCCTTCCCCTAAATCTTCATAATAAATTTCTGCTTGGCGAACTTTGCAATATGCCATATTAATCCTTCTTTCTATAAAAATCATTTTAACTAACAGGACCTATTCTCTTTTTGTTTCTTTAATTCCTTCTTCAACTATCCTCCCTCTATAAACATTGATGTATCAACGATTTGCACCACTCGGTATATTAGGGAATTTATTTTTTTAATCATATTCCATAGTTGTTTGGGCCTTGTTTTACATATTCGTCACAAGATGATAATGAAAATCATTTTCAATTATGTTATTATATTTCTTAGTACTTTTTATTTTAACTATTGGGGGAAAAACATGATGATTGATGCTCTAAGACAAAACAAAAACATTTCTATACTCTTAGCTGTATTACGTGTATATATCGGATATACGTGGATTATGGCTGGTTGGGGGAAAATAGCAAGTGGACAGTTTGATGCTTCTGGCTTTTTACAGGGTGCGTTGGCCAACGCAACAGGAGAACATCCGGCAGTTCAAGAATGGTGGGTGGTATTTCTAAAAAATATAGCGATTCCTAATATAGATGTATTTAACCTCTTAGTACCTTGGGGAGAACTATTTGTAGGTCTAGGTCTATTAATCGGTTGTTTTACAAAAACAGCAGTGTTTTTTGGAATGGCGATGAACTTTTCTTATATGTTTAGTGGTACTACAAGTACAAACCCACAACTTGTTTTATTGTCAATGTTTATCTTAGTTTCTGCTATGAATGCAGGAAGATATGGGGTAGATGGTATGATTATGCCAACTCTTAAAGAAAAACTATTTGCTAACAAAACAAGAGAGATAAAAGATGCTGCTTAGTTTTTTAATACATAGATTCGAAAGATCGCCAGTATAGGCGGTCTTTTTTGCAATCTTCTTGTTGAATTATCCTGCCCCGTTAGTTCCGTAAGAAAAGGCTGACTTAAAGACAGCCTTTTTCAGCAACGCACCCGTTACTTTAAATACAATTCTTCACAAACTGATTTTGCTTAACAAAACTGACCTGCAGCAGAACATCGAAAAGGCGATTTCTAATTGAAGGATTACACATATATATAGAAACCGACTAAATTAATATCTATTTGAATTATTTATTGGAAAGAGAGGAAAGGCCCCGACCTATAAGATTTGCAGAAACAGGCTTTTTCCCTAATTCCCTTGCCCAAATTGATAATTGCCCTATATGGTGAATTTCGTGAGCAATAGTATGCCGCATTATTTCACCCCAAGTATCCGTCACAATTCTTCCATCTTGCAAGGTATCATAAAATAATTGTTTTTCCATACTAGCATCCCAGTTGTTCACAAAGTTTTCCACTTCTAAATGAAATTCAGCGTCCAATTTTCGAACTTTGTTTAAGCTTTTATAACTATCGAAACTATCCTGAAAGTCCGTTTTACCTTGTAAGAGACGTATCCAGCTCCATTCGACATCTACAATATGGAAAAGTGTATGCAATATACTTCCCATTCCACCCGTTCGGTTCCGCAGAAGTTCTTCTTCACTTAACTCTTCACACCAACGATACCAGTCTTCTCTTACCATCCAGTTATATCTAAAAAAAGTTTGCAAAAATTCCCCTCCCCAGTTAGAAAATAAAATACCATTAGAGCAATGCCAACATTGTTAATATTACTATTTATACAAACATAGGTTGAATTCCTTTTTCAACAATCCCTGCCCCGTTAGTCCCATAAGAAAAAGCTGCCTTAAAGACAGCTCCGATCTTCAGCTAACGCACCTGTTAGTTCCATATAAAACATTACGAACCACTTATAAAAAATACTACGAACCATATAAAAGCAATAGCAAAATCTACTAACATCTGCCTCTTATTTTCCTTTTTTAAAAAACTTTCAAATCCATCTATAATTGAAACAATTCCTAGTAAGAGAATTATATATTTAATGAAATTAAAATTAAAATCATTAATTATAACTAATATTAAAATTAAGCCCATTAATATCCTCATTAAATATCCAATCAGTATAAATGGTTTAGTACGTTTAGTACTTTCTCTTTTTTCAAAAAACAATCCCATTACATATTTCCACTTATTTGACACTAAATTTCCCCCATAAACTACAAACTGAATTTAATAAATATACCATAAAGCAAACGGGTCTTCTTCCTGCCCCGTTAGTTTCATAAAGAAAGAGCTGCCTT
>NZ_JAGGQV010000040.1:0-16942 GCF_018613135.1 Bacillus sp. ISL-57
AAAAATGATCGAATACCTAAAAAAGAAAGGCTATTCAATCGCTTCATCTAAACAACAAAGTGCATAACCAGTTAAAATAACGAGATAGTACATCTACGCCCTTCGAAAAAAAAAAATGAGAATATGGAGGGTTTATTTTAGCATGACTTTTTACTAAGATATTTTCATACAAAAAAGCTGCCTTAAAGACAGCTCCGATCATCAATTAACGCACCCGTTAGTTCATTAAGAAAAGCGATTCTTATTCAAGAATCGCGACCTTTTCTTGAATAAGCAAAGATAAAATCTTCCTAACTTTAAATAACCCTTAAAGTGCTATATATGTATCAATAATTTGAACGTATTGATATCTTTAACAGGTACGAAACGTGATCGACCTGAAGGTGATAATGGTGCAATGCGGTTCACTAAAATAAAATCAAAACAATACAATTGGACGAATTTCTTCAACATGAGAATAGATTTCACAAAACTAACAGATCCCTGTAACAAAATTGAACATTTTGTTACAGAAATCGTCTTTTAATCTTAGAGTGGTCTCCATACCCTACTATCCCCATCTATTCAACTGTTAATAACTGTTCATAGAAACCGCCTATTTCTAGGTCTCGATCAATAAAATGTATCTCTAGAATCCAATCTCGTGGTTGACCGTTTCTATCAGGTTCTCCCATGGGAACTTCATTATCAGGATGAATATAGTTCTCAACTTCTTCTCCTTGAACTCGTTCGTGAGGGAACTCACCAATAAGATGACCGGCGTGCGGACCTCCATATTCCCATCCATACTTTTTTGCAAGATCACAAACAAATGCGTAGAGTTCACTACCTGTAATATTAGGCCTGGATTGAAAGAAGGTTTTTCCCTCTTCCCAAGCTTGTTTAATGTCATTACGAAGCTTTATTTTGACTGGATCTTCTCCAAGAACGTATGTCCGGCCGAAATCAGCTTCCCAGTCTTCAAAGATGGGACCAAAGTCAAGAAATATAATATCTTCCTCCGACACGGTTAAATCTGGTGGATTTTCTCTATAAGGAAATAATGTGTTCCTTCCAGCTCGCACAATGCGTTTATGCCAATATTTCTTAATTCCGAACATTCGAAAGGCCAATTCATAAATTTCTCTATTGATTTGTTTTTCAGTTACACCATCACGTAATATACCTTTTTCATCAACCACTCTGAATAGCTCTTCAGCCTTCCTTTCGGCATCTCTTAAGGCTGAATGTCTTTTCTTTAGGAATTGATTCAAAACTTCCCTCCACCTCTCATAATAATATATTAAAATTGATCATACTATTGATGTTTAGAAGAAAAGTAAAATTAATAATTATCCTTTTAAACAAATATTGTACTAAGCTCTTGTAGATTAGATATAATATTTTGTTCGACTTTTTCATCACTTAAAATTTGATCCTTCGCTATCATAAGAAGAGGTTCATTTCACCGATTACCACTGAATAGTGAGCTTTTTGAAATAATGGGAGATCATTCATGTCTTTTCTAAAGCAAATAAACTTCTCTAGATAGGTTACTTCTTATATGTTTACCAACTTTTTTATTGAGTTTAAATCTCCTAATTCACTAAGTCTTTTCACTAGAAGTTTTTCTATATCCTCACTTAATGACAATTGTTCAGATGAAAATGGGGTTAGTTGTAAATTTTCACCAACCATAACTGAATACATCGCATGTTGAAACATCGTAATATCATTAGCATCATTACCGAATGCTATATATTCTCTCTCTTCTATACCCAATTGTTGCAAGCCACTCCACTTATCTACCCCGTTTGGACTTATGTCTAAAATTCCCTCATTTCCGTGAGAGTGAACCACAACATTCATATTGCTAAGCCGTTCTTCAACTTCTTCCATATTATCTGAAGTAAGCACTAAAATTTTCACGATTGACTCTAATTTATCCAATTTAACGTTTTTAGCACGTCCTTGTGGATCAAGGTTATTCAAAATTGGATGTGTAGCTGGCCCTGTATAGGCATAATCCCAATCACCATCTATTAAATAAGAAGCGTTATAAGTTCTAAGTAATTGAACAATATTTGCAAGCGTTTCTTCATCAAAACTAATCGTTGATATGATTTTTCCTTTAATTGCAACCATTGATCCATTTCCACCAACCATTGGATATTGATGAAAACGCTCGTGTAAGACGGGGAGTAAATCACGTATTGGCCTAGCTGAAGCAAAAATGACCTCATGCTCTTGTGATATTAGCTTTTCTAATGATACTAGTAGTTTTTCAGAAATAGGCTGACCTTTAAAGCAAATTGTCCCATCTAAATCGAACACAAATTTCATTCTATGCCACTCCTACAATTTTTTATTGTTCTTATCATATCAGTTTATCTTATAATGAAAAGGACAAATGTCTCAAAAGGAGTTTTATATGAAGTTTATTCAGGACTTGAAGCTACTTGAATCAAAATTACGAGAATATCATATAGAAAAAATGTTTGACCAAGAAAAGCAAATCCCATTTACATTGCAGCAATATGGACCAGATGAAATTATTTTACTTGAAGGAATTGAACTGGAATCACTATTGTTTTTAGTGGAAGGGAAAGTGAAAATAACCTCAAGTGTTGAAACTGGAAAATCACTTTTACTAAGATTTGTTCAACCGTTTTCCATTATTGGTGATATTGAATTAATTCGTGACGTTCCCGTCCAATCACAAGTTAAAGCAGTTAATGAATGCTTGTTCATTGGACTACATTTTGATTATATAAAACAACATGAAATGGATAACCCAAAGTTTTTACATATACTTTTAGAACATGTAAGCTATAAGCTTCAAACTTGTACAACAGCTTCTCGTGTAAATTTATTAGCATCTGTGGAAAACAAATTTGCGAGTTACCTTATGTCCACAATATCACCTGAACCTGATAATAACTTTGGAATAGAGCTAAAGACTTCCAATATTAAAGAGATTGCTGATTTACTTGGCACTACATATCGCCATCTAAATCGAGTTATTCATTCTCTTTCCCAAAAGAAAATTATTGAAAGAGACAAAAATTCTATTCGTATATTAAATTGGACTAATTTAGAAGAAATGTCCAATGGAATCCGATATAAGTAAATTTCTCAGTGACGATGTAATGTATGTATCCAGTAGACGATCTAGCATTTTTTCCACCACTTTTTCTACATTAGAATACTCATTTAAACCAATCATAAAAATCTCTCGTTTTTTCACTTCAAGCTTCATTCGATAATCGCCTCTCTAGTTATAATCACAAACGAACCCAGGCAAAATTAAAAGGCATGAGCCCGGTACAATACCGAGCTCATGCCCAACGGGCTGCCTAACGAAATAACCTGTCTAACTTTATGGGGTCAGTTCAACCTAAGGAATCGACATTAACCCGTTAGTTCAATAAGGACTAACTCTAAAATGAATGCTCTATAAACAATTTTGCATCAAAAAAGACCCATGAAGGGTACTTTTTGTGGGCTTGTTCTTCAAACATGATTTCCATTACCGTTAACAAGACACTGATTTTGAATGAAAGAAGTAAGGTCGATGAAAGATGGCACAACCAAAAGATCTCAGCCGATTCGTAATCAGCAACAATTAGATAATATTCTTCAAGGATTCCGGAAGTGTTTCCCAAAAACTTAAAGATAATTTTATTTCATATTCATCGGTGTATGTTTTTACCTTTTCTTCTCCGAATTCATCATAAAGAGCCATTTTATATTTACCCTTTTCTAAAGTTGGTGCTACATAAGTTTCATATTTTTCTTTTAAACTTCTAATTTCTAAACATAATTCCTTCGGAACATATCCAATATGTATCTTTTCTCCGTCCAAATTAGTAAGTAAAACTTTTATAGCATTTTTATCATATTCATTAGAATCTTCACTTTCCAAATATCCTTTAGGTAAAGGCTGACCTCCGTATTCATATACTCTTTCTTCAAAATAGTCTTCTTTTATTTCTTTGTTTTTAAGACCATCATATGGTTCAAAGTAAAAATACTCAGCTTGTTTCAATTCTTTAACTAACCTTTTAATTGCCTTTTGGTGCTCTTCTACGAACGTTCCTTTTATAAAAAAATTTAATCGTTTAATTGGCTCTTCTTTTTTCGGTTGTTCTTCCTGTATTACTTCCTCTTCTTGCAGTACTTCCTCTTCTTGTAGTACTTCCTCAACATTAATAATTGCTTTTGATTCAACTGTAGCTGCGACATCTTGAGTCTTTCTTTTAAAGAAATCAAACAATCCCATTAATAAACCTCCTTATTTTTTTCTTCACCTTTTTATATAATTCTATTATGTTAAATCACAATAATATGAATCACTATTGTTTTTCTTATGAATGGCTCGAAAAAGAAGTAATAGAATTAAAGCACCCGTTAGCATTCCTGTAGATCGTTAAATATCAGGTTTGAAAAAAATAGAGCCCCTCAGTAAGATACGAGTATAGAGTCCAATCTAACTCAGAGTCTTAAGGAGGAAGCCCTACTATGAATTTTAAAATGCAAAACAAACAAAATCAACTAATTGAGAGAATTACGGATCAACATCTAATTGTTGGTGTAGATATTGCCCAACACGTACACGTGGCCCGAGCTGTAAACTTTCGGGGCATTGTGGTCGGGAAACCTTTGTCTTTTGAAAATAACGAAGAGGGTTTTACTAAATTACTAAACTGGATCAAGGAACTAAAACATATGAAAAATCTAGACACAACGATAGTCGGAATGGAACCTACCGGTCATTATTGGATAAACCTTTCAAAGTGGCTAGTCAAACAAAACATGGATGTCGTCACGGTCAATCCTCACCATGTCAAAAGAAACAAAGAAAATCGTGATAATACGCAATCCAAAAGTGATAAAAAGGATGCCCTTGTCATCGCTGATATGGTGAAGAATGGCTACTATGCCTTCGTTCGCTCCACTTCAGAATCATTTGAAAAACTTCGTGTTCTTATGGCTAACCGAGATGTGATCGTTAAACGTCTTGTTAGCTCCATCAACCAAATTAATCGCTGGGTGGATGTGGTCTTTCCTGAGCTCCGGCAAGTGTTTAAAGACGTATCATGTAAAGGAGCCATCGCAACCCTACGCCTCTTTCCTACCCCAGCTGAATTATGTTCCTTACAGCCTCAAGATATCGTAACCGGGTGGAAATCATGTATGAAGCGACATTCCGGGCATAAAAAAGCCCGTTCCCTGCTTGCGTTGGCCAAGCGTTCAATTGGTACGAAACAAGCCCTTGATGCGTATAAACTTCACTTGGAACAGCTATTAGAGGAATATGATCTCGCTTCATCCCAACTCGAAAGAGTGACGCAAGAAGTCACAAATGTCTTGGAACAGATTCCATTCGTTAAGCAAATACTTGCCATTAAAGGAATCAGTGAGATTTCACTGGCGGGCATCTTAGGCGAAGCTGGAGATCTGAGTGGGTTCGCTCACGGGAATGCGCTCCTTCGTCATGCAGGATTGCATCTCGCTGAGGCAAGCTCTGGAAAGTGGAAAGGCCAAATTGTTCTTTCCAAACGTGAAAGATCACGCCTGCGGCGTTACCTCTTCCTTACGACCATGAGTTTGGTGATAAATAACCCCGAGTTTAAAGCCCTACACTCGAACAATGTTAAAGTGAAGAAGATTAAGAAAATGAAATCCATCATGAAACTATGTGGAAAACTCGCCCGTGTCCTAGTAGGGATTGCTCGTAATGGCTCTGCCTATAAACCGGAAATGGTCTTCCCTCTTGAACAACTAGCAGCGTAAATTTACATTCACACTGTTATTTAACGAAAGTTGGCTTATTCGTAAGATTTCAAAGAAAGCACGAAGTACTGGATGTAATGAACAAAAGGGCAATGACCCGTTCCGTTAGCAAAACCGGCCTCCACCCCTTGGATAGGCATGACGAAGGAATGAAAGGGCATAGGATTATGACCCGTTGAGACATGGGAGGGAAAGCCTTCAGGGGCAGCGTGGAGAATGCGTGCAGTATATGTAATAATATGGGATTTTCAACAGATCCCCTATTTCAATCTGCCCTCATCTTATCAAAACGGTCCTATCTCTTTCGTTCATCTAAAGCAACCTATACCATGTGGTTTGAAATCCTGCGAATAAGCGAGTATTCGTGAGCATTATCTATTAAACTGAGGGAGTTCATTAAGATCCTTCCGAAGTTGATTAACTTAACTAAACTGTATATTATATACAATACTTTTTTTAGGCTATACTTATAAAGGTATTATATTCGGAACTTTTATACAGTCTGTTCGTATAGATTATAGGAGGGGATAGTATGGAGAATAAAAAAGAGACAAATGTTTTAAAAGATGCGGCTAAATCTTTTGTTAAAGGGGTTACTTTTGGTAGTGTTTTTGATCCAGATATGAGAGAAGAAAAGGCTGATAAAACCAAAGAATTTACTGATAAAGAAATTATTGATCATTTATCTGGAAGAAAGAAACTCCCTGATGCGGATATTGAAGAGTTAAAAAGAGCAGCCAAATATAGAGGATTATTATAAAAATAAGAAAGCCCTTCAGGGCTTTTTATTTGTGCCAATAACCTATTTACGTGTGATTTCTTATTAAACTATCCTGCCCCGATAGTTCCATAAGAAAAAGCTGCCTTAAAGACAGCTCTGATCTAAAGCTAACGCACGTTAGTTCATTAAGAAATCCTGTATGGAAGCAAAGAAAACAAATAAAGCGATAGCAATATTCATATACCCCCAAATTTTTCTGTCTTTTTGAAGTTCGGCTAATCCAATCACCAATATTAGTGCCCCAAGAAAAAACATATAATACGGCATTATCCCCAAGGTTTGAGTTATTAGAATATAACCTGATAGAACACTAACCACTATTGCTAAGATAATTCTAACTATTTTCAAGAATATATTTCCCCCTAAAAATCAAGTAAGGTAGAATTTTTTCTTTTATCATATCATTTAACACCTTTTCATTTGTGTGGAAAATGGAAAATCCTTCTTTCACTAACCTGCCCGTTAGTTGCATAAAGAAAAAGCTGCCTTAAAGACAGCTCCGTTCTTCAGCTAACGCACCCGTTAGTTTAAGTACAATCCTTCACAATTTCGTCTACCCTATATTTTGTGAGTTTTCAATCTATCTAGGTTTTGGCCTTCTGTACTTTCACGGCTTAGCAGTCGACGGCGGAAGGAGTAAAGATGGATAAAGAAGAGAGTATGTTGTATGTGTAAATGGAGGGAACAGGAACAGGATGTGAAAATTATAGAAGCTGTAGAACCCATACCTGAACCAAAAGAATTGAATATATAAGTGTAAGGGAGATAAAGAACAAATACAGAGATTTTCGGAGCATCATTATCCAAAAAGGAGGAATTGATAGCAAGTTATGACTAAGAAATTAATCGGTTATCATAGCATGTACCAGCAACAAAAGAAAACAGGACTGTATGATGAAAATATTTGTTTATCACCAAGTCCACCAAGAGGTTGTCCAAATATTTATCCAGTGAGGGAAAACCCAAATCCAAATAACATTTTAAAGGTAAAAACTTTTCAATATACTGCAATTTCTGACGGCATAAAAAGGATTTATACCAATCAAGATGGAGTATTAAAATACAGAAGCTCTGGTATTCTTAATCCAAACAGCGTATCTTATATAAACTTATTTATAAATGGAATATTACAGCCAAATATAAATTACATCGTAGAACAGGGAAAACTTACATTCTCTAACGATATACCCCTATCTGGATCCCCTATTATTCTTCAATTTGTAATAATTTATGGATAAAGAAAAAGTGGAAAGTTCTTACGCATCCAATGACAAAATGCCGAACAATCACCATGTTGATTACCGGCATTTTGTCATTGGCAAATCATGAGTATTAGTTGACTACAACTTCAACAACAATTGGAGTTGAAGCATCGAGTGCATCGCCACCTGGAATAGTTATAGTAGTAGTAGTAAGGGTTGAGGTATCAGCTGTTTGAATCTGAGCATTTATATATAAAACATAATAGGCAAATGAACCTGGAAATGCGGTTGCAGCTGCACCAGCATCATTCGTAAAGGCTGTTGCTGCAATAGCAAACGTTGCCCCAGTACCTGTGCCATCTCCTATTGTGGCAGTGAATTTTCTTGAAGCCATAAAAGGTTTGATAATAGGCATTTAGAGTCACCACTTTCTAAAAGAATTAGGACATTTTTTTAAAAGAAATACTTGTCCTGTTCCAGTTTATTAATCTTTTTTATTTTGGTGACGGTAAACTACCTACTAATAAGCGTATTTACAATATTTTTAATAATTGTAAAAGTGTCCTAAATGCTTTTTTCTTAAATAATTACCAAATGGACAGCAGTATACAATATCTGTAGGAAGTTTTATTAATGATATTAGATAGATTGGTGATTATTTACCATTCCTCTTGTACACGCAGAACAGCACTAACTGTCCCTGTATTTGAGGTTATGTTTCTTACACATAATGTTACAGGAGTAGACCCAGTCATGACTATGTCCACTGGGAATGATGTTAATGCGGCACGATTACCGGAAGCAGCAAGACCGCTCATTATTTTCACGCCTGTGGATACATTAATTGCTGTAGCTGATGTATCTGCAAAACAACATGTTTCATTAGATAAAGTCTCACTTGGATTAACCCAATTTGCTCCAGTAAGAGTTGAGCCTTGTCTTAATTGCCAAACAACGTCTACAGAGGTAATAAGATCAAAACCATTAACGGTTACATTTATGGAGTTACTTTTGGTTGCTCCTGAGGGGAATGTCGTTTTTTTTTGAAAACTGACAAGTGGCACAAAAGTAGTATTATTAGTAGAAGCATTTAATCTACGCTCTGAGGTCATCCGGTTCAATGGCTTAGCTGTACCTAAGTTAGCATAATATCTCCCTCTCACGTTAGCAGTAAGAGATTGTGCGGTAGCACCATTTTGGATTTGGACACAAACTGGTTGGTTAGGGTCTCCTACAATAGGTTGTGATATAGTAGATTGTCTATGACATGTTATTGGTTTTTCTAAATTATTAGTTGGATCGACCATAAGTATTCGATACTCTACAATGCCATAATTACTTCCAAATCTAATTTGGTACATATATCCCCTACTTGGCTCTAGTGTTAACTTACTTGGTCCAGTTCCATCTAATTTATCGATATTCCATTGGGACTGATAAACTTTAACATTCTCATTTCCATTTCTTCTTGTTGCAATAAATATTCCATCGGAATCCTTGCCAAAGTACAGACCATTATCATTATCAAATATTCCCCATGTTATCCTTTGGTTTCCTGTTGGTGGAGAAGGAATCTGAATAGCTACACCTGTTTCAAAAGCTGTACCACTGTTAAATCGGCCACGTTCTGCCGTATCTAAAATAGCAGAGTCGTTTGCTGAGGCGGTAGTAGTTAAAATATATCCATTTCCATTAGTATTGTTCACACTTCCATTTCCACTTGTTGTGACCACATCTCGTAGAGCAGAAACACCATATGCAGGTAAAACGTTGAAGATATTATCAAACTGGGCAACTTGTAAGCGATCATATAACGAGCCGATACTTGGATCAATACCACTAATATTTGATTTCATTGAACCGTCAATGGCACCTCCATAAATCAATATGATTGACATTTTACCACCCTTTCACAAACCAGTAGTTCATTTATAGATATTCAATCTATATTGATTCTAGAATTGTTAGTTCAACGTTGTTTTACTAAGGAATCATAGATTGATTCGTAACCTAATTCAAAATAAGCTTTTTGAGTTTCAGCATTATTAACATTCGCATAAGCTCCAGGGGTTACAGTAAAGCACAAAGTGGCTGTGAGGAACAATTTTTTTTAAACAAGTTGCACATCCTTAAATTTGGTTAAATATAGTTACTTTATTTTTCACTTATATACCAAACTTAATTCGCAAGTCGCACAGTACGAATACACTGTGCTTGTGGAACTAACCTGCCCCGTTAGTGCCATAAGAAAAGAGCTGCCTTAAAGACAGCTCCGATCTTCAGCTAACGCACCGTTTAGTTCATTAAGAATAGGTTTTCGTTATCAGTCCTTTGTAATCTGAAACCATCTGAAGGAATTTTTCTTTCTCTTCTAAATACGGTACGTGATTACTTTTTTCAAAAATATAAAGTTTGGAATTTTTCAAACCTGCATTTATTTCTTCAGAAAAAACAAGAGGACATTGGGCATCGTGTCTTCCACAATAAACAATGGTCGGGATAGTAACCTGATACAGTTCAGTTTGAATGTCGTAGTTTGGCAGGTCATTAAAAGAATAATAATCTAGCCTTTTTTGTACAACTTTTCCACTGCTCGGTTTTTTAAAATATTCATCCCATTTTTCTTTGTTATATAAAGACATATTAGTCCATTCTCTGTTAGCATCCCTTCGCTCTTCAGTGGTAGAGTCAGGAGGTTTTAATACAGCAAAAATCTTTTTCAGTTTTTTATTTAGTGGACTACGAGGACTATAAATACTGCCTTCGTGTTCCATATATTTTTTAGTAGCAGTTGCTCCTCCAACTAATAGTTTTGTCAGAGATTTTGGAAACATTGTTGCATAAATTAAACCAAGCATTCCTCCAGTTGAATGCCCTGCAAAGCACCATTTATTATAATTTAAAGCTTCTCTAATAGCCTCTAAATCCTTAGAGGTTTCTTTCATACTTAATTCCTCTTCTATACCGGCTTTTTGGGTTCACTTCATTGGCGGCCTTTTAGAATTTAAACTAACTCTAAGATTTCTTTGAAGTTATTCACTACAAAATCTGCTTGTTTTAATTCATCTTCTTGAGCAAAGTCAAAGTTCACACCAACTGCAATAAGTTCATTATCCTTAGCAGCAGATATATCTGAAGACCGGTCTCCGACAACGTAACCTTTTCCAATTTGATTTTTATTTTTCACCATTTGCACTAAATCTGACTTATGCCCAGATCTAATTAGTTGGATACTATATGTATTTTGAATAAACCTATCCAAATTATAAGTTTCTACAATTGCTTGTAAATATTCTATCTGTCCATTGCTGGCAATAAACAAGGGATACTTTTTACTTAACTCATTTAATGTTCTCTCCACATCAGCATATAATGCACCTTTTTGTGCTTGTATTAGTTCTATAAGCTTTTTATGAAAAATCTCATTACTCTTTACTCGTATTTCTAGTGAGTGGTTTGGGCAAAGTGTTTCCCATACAACCGGTAGAGGTACACCCATAATTTTCCTATATTGCTCAATCGGTGTTTTTGAATCCCATAAATTTTCTTTTCGTAGTACATCAAATGTTTCTTTTAGGGCAGGTTCTAAAATTAAATTTGTTTGAAATAAGGTTCCATCCATATCAAAAATAATTGCTTTACTCATTGAAAATTCCCCCTCTCTTTATCTCTCATTAAAACATTTTTAAAAAGCACTGCCTTAAAGACAGTTCTTATCTTCAGCTAACGTCACCTGTTAGTTCATTAAAGCTAGTTTTTATTTGTGATTTTTTAATATTTGAACCTCTTCTTCTAGTTTATCGATTTTTTGTTGAAGTTCTTTCTTAGGTTCTAAAATTCTTCGATCTAATATAACGAGGAAGCCGGTAATAGCAATAACTCCCCCAGCAGAAGCTATAATCAAAATCAAGGCAATGTCAAACATAAAAACAACTCCTAATTTATTTTCTATATCACGTAAACTACTTAATAAATATAATCAGGTTAATTTTACCATTAAAAACCACATTCGTTCTTCAACTATCCTGCCCCTTTAGTTCTATAAGAAAAGGAGCTGCTAATCAGCTCCTAGTAATGAAGTAAAGCACCCGTTAGTTAAATTAGAATAGTTGCATCTTAATTCCCATTTATGTCATTGAAGATATATAAACCTACACCCAATATAAAAATAAGAATAAACACAATCCACTTTGTATAATACCAGCCCTTTATTCTATCAATAACCACAAAAAGAGTAATAATAATAATAATAAGAGATATACCCAGGGATACACCCAATGCTGTCCATATGTTCCTATATTGGATAGGAAGTAATTCAATTAATAGATAAAAACTTCCAAAAAAAAACAAAATGCCTGGAGGCTGTTTCCTTTTATATTTCTCAGTTCGCTTGGGATATAATTCCATTTAATCTTGGACTCCTCAACTATAATTCCTAAAGTGATAAAGTTCAATTAAATCATATATTCTTCAACTCTTGCACCTTTTAGTTGAACAAGAAATTCAATCTTTTTTCTTTATGTAGAAGAAAAAAATCATAATTAATAACCAAAAACTCCATACCTCAAAAATACCCGATGAAGACCACATTTCACTTATCCCCGGAGTATTAAAAGTAATATACGTAAGAATAAATGAAACTACAACCAACAATATTTTTAATTTCACTTTTTACACCTACCCCAAAAGTCTGCTTCTAATATATTACATTTTATAGTATTTACTCCAATATTTACTAAAATCAATAAAATAATTTTATTGAACTAAACTGCCCCGATAGTTGCATAAGAAAGAGCTGCCTTAAAGACAGCTCTGATCTTCAGCTAACGCACCCATTAGCCATCTATGAAGCGCAAAAATCAGCGCTTCACCACAGAGAATGAAAATTGGTCTCTATGTCGATAATGTTTTAATGGCTAGCGAAGAAGGTCGTTGAACTATGGTGCCTTTGAGCCCATCCGTTAGTCTGACTCCGACGACCACGGTGTACCACCGACTGTGGCGCCCTTTATGGGTAGCACTCATGGGAGATTAATCCTTTTTTGGTCGTCGCGCTAGCCTCTACTTAATTTGCTTTGATTGGAGGTTTTTGTTTAACGATTTACCAAACTCAATCAGATCACTCATAAGGCTCAGCCTTTTTTTAAAAAGCGTTTTTACTGGGTCTTTTTTCTGGATTTTGAGCTTTTTTAATTTTCATGGGAGTTTAAGTAGAAATCTTCACAATATTAATTAACATAAATACATTGATTTTCCCCTTAAATTAGAAGCTTATAGGTAAACGGGTTTAGTAATTATAAAAACAGGGTAATTGTAGTTTTGGCATATAAAAAATAGGGGGATTATATTATGAAGGTGTCACTAGATGCATATAAATTACTGGAATTCATCCAAGAAAATAAAGAGGATTTTGAAGATTCATTATTAAACGAAGCATCTAATGTGAAAGAAAAAATTGAAGAAATTCTAACGGTCGTTAATATTGACCTGATAAATAATGCCCATATGCTGATTCAATACATTATTGAGGGTAACGAACAAGAACTTGAATCATTTGCTAAACAAGAAGGTATAGCTTGGGCGACACACGCAATTCCATTATCTTTCAAATTAGAGTGGGTGCAAGCCATTCGAAGAACCTTGTGGAAGTTCCTACAAGAATATAACGAGGTAACGAATAAGGTTTTAACTGAAGCATTTTTTTCGGTAGAAAAACAAGTAAATAATCAAGTAGACAGGTTTTTAAATGTTTTTTTTATTACATATTCTCAATACAAAGATTCATTGATAATGGCTCAAAAAGAATTGGTTGAAAATCTTTCGGTGCCTATAATACCAATAACACCCACTATATGTATTTTGCCTTTAATTGGTGCGGTTGATCTTTACCGAACGAATATTCTCGAGGAAAAAGTTTTAATAGAGATTGGAAAATTACGTATTCAAACATTGATTATGGACTTATCTGGAATTATGGAAATGGAGACTGAAGTAATTGATCATTTAATGAAGATTATTGACGGCACTTCATTAATGGGATGTGACACTGTGGTTACCGGGATAAGAGCTGAAGTGGCTAGAAATATGATAAACGTAGAAATGAGATTAAATGAAAAGGCACAAACATTGGGAACTTTACAACAAGCATTGAATAAATACTTATTAAGTTAAACACGGAGAATCTTAGAGAGGGTCGCTTTGCCGACTCTTTTTCTAATTCAATATATTCTGACCAACTGTCTAAATATTTGTTCCTGCCCAGCAATTACATCTTGGTATAAAAACTATAGTTAGGTATTTAATTCAACACCAATCAATTCGTTTTCTTATTCAACTAAACTCCCTCAATAAACTAAACACAATCTCACGATTGCTCTAGAATTCTTAGGATTTCATAGTCATATCATTAACCGTTATCTATGTAAGCTCGGCATTACTCCTCAAGGATAGGGATTTATCGAAAAAAGTGTATGCTAAACTAGCCAATTATAGGAAAAAATTGGTTTAAGCAAAGTTATGATCGCACTTTTGGATATCCACATGTCTCATGGAGGTCAACCCTCCCATGTCTCACAGAGTCGATGCTCCTACATTCCTTCGTTCAACCTTTCCATGAGGTGGATGTCGGTCATGCTGCCCCACAGGATCTAAGTCCTCACATTAGTTGCTTTGCCGACTAATCCGTGCTTCACTTTTAAATGAGTGTTAATTAAATGGCCGTGTAACCTTAAAATTCAATGAACTATGCGACTGTTTGATGTACCACAAATGTTTCCATATGAGGGATATCCTTTAACATCTTGTCTTCTTGAAACGTAAATTGTTTTTTACCGATTGAAAACAGAATTCGAATAAGCTTGTTACACAAGGCTATCAGAGATTGCATTTTCTTTAAGGGATTGTGAGAACGTGTTGTGTAATATATATGAAGAGCTTTAAAAGCCTTGTTCTTTGCCACCAGTATCATGGCTGCCCGGAATAAGAAAGCTCTCAATTTCTTTCGTTCCCGTTTGGTAATCTTGGTCTGACCTTTGTGCTTTCCAGATGTGTTTTCTTTTAAACTTAAACCTGCTAATTTTACGATTTGGCGAGGATGTTGATAGTCCCTGAGGTCGCCGACCTCTGCGAAAAACCCTGCTACTGTATCTCGACCGATTCCTGACACCTCTAACATCTGTGTGACACCTGGGATATGGTCTAATAACTGATCTAATTGATGATCTAATTCTTCAAATTTCACTTGAATAAAATCATACTTCTCTAGTAAAGCTCTTAACTCTAATTTTGCCATAGCTGCCCCTTGACGAATACCAATCGAACGATTGGCTGCTTCTTTGAGTACTCGTATCTTCTTTAAGCCTATACTGCGTTTTACCACTTGTCTTAAGGAAAGTAAGAGCTCTTCATCCGTATAATTTACAAGTTGATGTGGCAAGGCTTCTAGCTTTAGAAAATGAATAGCTGCCTTGCCTTCCCAACTTTTGAACACTGTCAAAAATTCAGGAAAGTAACGATCAAGCCAGTTATGAACTTGTCCCTGAACGACCTGTAAGTCAACGTTGAGAAGATCGCGAAATTTTTTGGCCACTCGGAGTTCTGCATAAATTCCTTGTGGAATTGTTGGTTCGGCGTATCTTCCGTCTTTGACTAATTGTGCGATGACTTTTGCATCTTTCACGTCATTTTTTGTAGGTGAATTATCGTCTAATTCTTTACTTCGTTTAACATGTAGTGGATTGACAGATACGAACTTAATATTATTCTCTTTTAGAAGATGAGCTAGATTTAACCAGTAGTGACCGGTTGGCTCCATGCCTACAATTACTTGATTTAACTTACACTCTTTAACAAGTTGATTAATCCAATCTAGAAACGAATGAAATCCTGCTTGCGTATTTTCAAAGAAACAAGTTTTACCCAGTTCCAATCCTCTAAAATCCTGTGCTCTCGCGACATGATTGTGCTTGGCGATATCTACTCCGACAATTAAGGTTTCAGAAGTAATTTGAGTGATTTTATGATTTTGGTTATAATTCATTGTGAGACCTCCAAATAGATGTTTTTGTCCTTTTTTAGCTGGCCAGCTTAGGACACATTCATCTTATCAAGAGGTCTTTTTTCGTTCAAACCTCATTTTCAGTTATTACAGGAATGCTGCCCCGTTAGCCATCCATGAAGCGCAAAAACCAGCGCTTCACCACAGAGAATGAAAATGGTTCAGAACGGTCAATACTGATTCTACGGCTGGGAGAGGAAGGTCGATGAACTATGGTGCGTTAGAGCCCATCCGTTAGTCTGACTCCAACGACCAAGGTGCACCACTGACTGTCGCTCCCTTACGGGAAGCACACATGGTAGATTAATCCTATTCTGGTTTTTGCACCAGCCTCCAATTGTATTGAGAGCCGTAGAAAGGATGTTTTCAATGGAAGTAGTCATTGAAAGAGCATGTGGTATGGATGTCCATAAGGACAATATTACTGCATGTATTATGACACCAGAAGGAAAGGAGATTCAAACGTTTTCAACAAAAACTGTTTTTCTAATACAGTTAGTGGATTGGATTAAAAAGAATAACTGTACTCATGTTGCCATGGAGAGTACCAGTGTATATTGGAAACCTATTGTTAATTTATTAGAAGCTGAAGAGATTGAGTTTTTAGTTGTGAATGCTCAACATATGAAAGCAGTGCCAGGGCGTAAAACAGATGTTAAAGATGCAGAATGGATTGCCAAACTTCTTCGTCATGGACTCCTAAAAGCTAGTTACATACCAGATCGAAATCAACGGGAACTACGTGAACTAGTTCGGTACCGTAGAAGTATCATTGAAGAACGTGCTAGACAACATAATCGAATCCAAAAAGTGTTAGAAGGCGCAAATATTAAGCTAGGCTCTGTCGTTTCAGACGTTATGGGTGTTTCGGCTCGAGACATGCTTAACGCAATTGCCGAAGGTGAAGAAGATCCTGAAAAACTAGCAAACTTTGCCCGACGCACAATGAAAAAGAAGAAAGATGAACTAGAACTCGCCCTTAAAGGTTATATCAATTCGCATCAACGCCTCATGTTAAAAACCATTTTAAAGCATATTGATTTTTTAACAGAACAAATCGAGATGCTCGACCAAGAGGTCGAGGAAAGAGTAAGCTCCTATCAAGAAGATGTGGAACGATTAGACTCT
>NZ_JAGGQV010000041.1:0-38406 GCF_018613135.1 Bacillus sp. ISL-57
TGTGTTTTCATACAAAAAAGCTGCCTTAAAGACAGCTCCGATCTTCAGCTAACGCACCCGTTAGTTGAACAAGGCTTTTACCTTCTTCCTCAATTTTTCAATTTCTTCAATCATTAGTTTCGGTTCTTCTCCAAATGTTGTCTTCCCTATCTCTTTTTCCTCAAACACCTTATAATCAATCAATGTCTCCCAAAAGTGTTCTGCTCCATCTAAAATGGATTCTAAAAACTCTTTTTCAGGCAATACTGCTTGTGCAAAAACCTCAACAGGTTCCCAATCACCAACAATAGAGAACTCCAATAAATTGTTGTTTATTGAAACTAACTTCATAAGATATGGATCGATACCATAAAGCCTTTCAACGTTCTCACCGTCTAAATATTGCTCAATAGCAACCATATAATCGGACCATAAATCTAATCCACTGGGAACATCGACTCCTACCACGACCTGATTGTTATACTTAATTGTTATACGCATTTGAATGTGCTCCGGAGTAAATTTTCGATGGTCAAAAATTTCTTTTAATTTTAAAGAATCATCTAAGGAAGCATAACTCTCTTCACCTTCATTAGTTTTTTCTAGAAATGTACTTATTTTAAACATCATTAAACCCCTATCAGAATAGTCTATTCTTTATTATATCTTAATGACTCAATAAACCTGCCCCGTTAGTTCTTTAAGGAAACGATCCTTATTAAAGGAACCCCCCATTGTTGAAGACCGAGAACTTCTGTATCCTTGACTGATAAATCCATTGAGAAATTGATATAATTCTTCTAATATCAAAAATTGTACATTCTAAAAGCCGCCTATAGGCGGACTTCTTATGGCGCTAGCCTGTATTAAACAGAAAACAATTAGGAAAAAATATTATTCTTCTGATGGGCTAACAAATAAAGAATCGGTTTGAGAAATTACACATAGCTTTTTTCCTTCTTTTTCATAGATTGTCATTGCCCCTTATTGTGATTTTTTATCCCACCCCCAAAGTTTAATAACCGTTAAATAATAAAGTGGAAGTCCGTTTTCTTCGGCGGCTGGACCCCATTTATATTCTTCATACATATTTTTATCGTCTTTTCTTATTAATTTGGCCCCTAATGGTATCGGGAATCCTTTATTTATTGCTGATTCACTATAAGATAAGAAAAAATAACTAAACATTGAAACTAAAATAACTATACTAATAATAAGAATAATAGTTTTTTTCTTTCTAAACACAAAAATACTCCCCTTTTTACGGCCCTGAAAGTGCCCCCTGTTATTAATTATTTAATCTCCCTCTATAAATTTTACTTTAAATACAATATTTTAATCCACATATCGGTAAGAACCTACTTCAATAATCTGTCCCATTAGCTGTATAAGGGTGATTTTTGTTTGAATATGACAGTACGATAATTTTTAAAATCATACTTTAAAAAGGCAGCCAATTGTCGGCCTTTTTATGAAGCTAACGCACCCGTTAGTTTAAGTACAATATTTCACAAACAAAAAGAAGATGCCTGGTTAAAGCACCGTTAAGACCTAAAGTAATTAATACTACTTCTCAGATATTGCCTTTCTCGCTATTTCTTTATCATCAAAATGAATTGTTTTATCTTTAAATTTTTGATAGGTCTCATGACCTTTTCCAGCTATTATAACAACATCATTTGAAGTAGCCTCTTTGATAGCTTTATATATAGCTTCTTCTCGATCAGCGAGTAATTCATATTGTAATGAATTAGACTTTTTCATTCCTTTTTCTATGTCATTCATAATTTTAATAGGGTCTTCTGAACGAGGATTATCAGAAGTAACAAAAACATTGTTACTGTATCTGCTAGCGATTTCTCCCATAATTGGTCGTTTTCCTTTATCTCTATCCCCACCACAAACAATAATAAGTGCTTTTCCTATTCTAATCTCCTAACTAAATAGATTTTGTAAATGAAAGAGGGAAGTCAATAACAAACTAACTAGCAGTGCATCAACTTATTAGGATGCTTTAGAAAACAAATGAATGCAGTGTCTCTGCTTATCATTAATCAGCCTATTCAATCCATTTAAGTCTTTGATGCAATAATCCATCGGAGCCTTTATTTTCTCCTGTGACAAAGTCAGTCATATGGTAGGTTAAATACCCTCCGTACTTGCTCTTGGTGTTGAGCAAAAGCTCATCAACATAATAGATACCTAAAGAAAGGTCATCCAGGATTATGCTCGCCATAGCAGCATAAATGCCACAAGCAACTTGGAAGTACGTGGCGTTTGTTTTGAATTTCGGATATATTTCACTACTTTTCATCACATTATATATATACTTTTCGCTATCCTCGTAAACTAATAGGACACCAACTAGGTCTTCACCTTCAATTTCACCTATATCTGGATCAAGTAATTGTTGATTCCAATCCCAGAGAACGTCTACATTAGCCAAATTATTTCGGATTGATTCCGTTGTATATTCATTTACACGATAAATAAACCCCAATTGCATATCAAATAATTTACCTAATGTAATCACTTCTTCATGTGGCATTAGACAACCATAAAACTCTTTTTGCCCTAACCTTACTTTATACTCCATTGCATATACTTTTTCATAAAAATATTGTGGCAAATGATGATGGACAAACATAGGGTAAGATAATATCGCTTCATCCAGGAAGCATTCGACCGACCAAGAAGTATAGAGTGTGTTAGGTTTGATCAACGTTTTGTCTTTAAAAAAGGAATCGTCATGCTCCACAATGTAGCAGGCTAATGGTTTTCGATCCGGATTTTCGTTTATGAGTTTTATGGCCATCCATTGCACTACACCAGGATTCATACCCGAGCCAACAATCGCCTTCATATTGGTAAGATTTTTTTTGCTATCTTCAAATCTAATATATCGCTCGGTCAATGGGAAACCATATAGACTTTCGTCCTCATCGACCTCAGTGTTCTCGAGGGCTGAATTGATGTAAAAAACACCTAATTCGTTACAGCATTTCATCATCTCAATTGTATCTGCCCATGAAACATCAATGACTACTTTCGTTTTTGTCCTTTTTAAATGTTTCTGAAAGTGACTTACATCCGTGAGATCAAGCTGGGAAATTTTGATTTTATCCGCAAGGTTTGGGAATAATTGGTCGTAATATTCTTTATCCTTTTGTTTAATATCAATTAGGTGAAGCTGGGAAATGCTAATGATGGGGTACATAGGGTCATTTTTATCTTGGGCGGATTGATTTAGTATGGCCAATACCGCTTTTGCAACACCTCCACTGCTGCCTAATATAGAAATGGAAAATGAACTTGTCCCATTTAACATTTCATCACTCCTTTCGCCAATTAATACTGTACGTGAAACATGTGCAATGATTTCTTAAACAATATATGATTCTAATGATCGCTTTGTATGTGCTTCTGTCTATGAATAAGAGAGGTGTTAGAATTAATAATATGAGATTTAGAATAAGTGCTTTTTCAACTAAGCGGGCAGTAGTTTAATAAAAAGGGGGTACACCATTGAAGAAACAAATCTTATTGAAGGTGTATTCGGCATTCAAAAGTTATCGTTTATGGCAGGATGATTTTTGAATGTAAAAAAGCTCCCGATTGAGGAACAAAAATAAAAGAGCTTTCTCGTTTTCCAGGGGGGACATTCCGCTGATTGAACTTGGATAAAATACGCGAACGAACGGTCACTTAATCGAAACTGCTGTATATAGTAATAGTAAGTTTTGAGAAAGGGTGAATAGAATCGATGATACATCCAGATACCGAGATTCGGTTTGTCAATGAAAAGATTGGTGTGGGCGTTTTTGCCACAAAAATGATCCCCAAAGGAACGATCATCTGGGCATTGGATGATTTGGACATTATTCTCAAGGAAGATGAAATTGAATCGCTTGATATCGTGCGAAGGGAAATTGTCTATAAATATGCCTACCTCAACGATGACGATTACTACGTGCTGTGCTGGGATCATGCCAGATACATGAATCACAGCTTCAGTCCAAATGTGGTATCGACGGTCTATGAGATTGAATTGGCGTCGAGGGATATTCTTCCCGGAGAACAAATCACATGCGACTATGCTACGCTCGGGTTGGACGAACCTTTTGAGTGTGAACCGGAGGAAGGGACTTCTAGCACCGTAGTGATGCCGGATGATTATCTGTATCGCTATAAGGAATGGGATGAGTTGGCTAGGGAGGCATTCAAACAATTGAATCAAGTAGACCAGCCGTTGCGTCATCTGATTCTACCGGAGTTCGTCGACAGGGTAAACGCGATCGCGGAGGGACGTGCCGAACCAGATTCCTTTCTCACGCTCTATGAAGATGAGTAAAGGCAACTAAACAACCACCAGGACAGACGGATCTTTTGGTTTGTCTATGTTACCAGCTTTTTTTGGCGATCTAGCAAGATGGAACTTGAATCATCAACGTGAGATTAAAACCCAGAAAAGTTCGCACCTCTGACAAGTAGAAAGTGCTAAAAAAGACTATTACTTCTGTTTTCTTAGCTTCCTTCATCGTTTGACGAAACTTTTCATACAGGTGTTCAAAGCCCTCTTTTGATTGATGGACTGCGAAGGCTTTTTCTATCACGCGCCCTCGTTCATCAACAAAACAAGAAGTAATGAACACGCTTGGCAATATCCATCCAACAACGAGTGTATTTTCAGTAATTTGATTAATTTTTCATTTCATTTAAACTGGATAGAGAAGTCCTCCTTGTTTGATGCTGGGTCAATGGTCGTTGACACTCATGCATCATACAAGAGGGCTCTTTTACTTTCAAGACCTCGAACAACCTTCTAACAGGAAGGCTGCCCCTTTAGTGACATAAGAAAAAGCTGCCTTAGAGACAGCTCCGATCTTCAGCTAACGCACCCATTAGTTTAATTACAAACCTTCACAATCTTGCTAACCTGCCCCGTTAGCTCCATAAAAAAGAAACTGTCCCAATCAATCTATGTTCTTTAACTAATGCGACTCGTTGAAGAAGCAACCTAGTTTTTACTTTTTCGACTATAAAAAAAAGAAATGAGAAGATAAGTACCATAGAGGCAAGTAATAAAAAATATTATAAGTTCTAAATTAACTGTTCCAGACTTAAACCAAATAGCTAACGCAGCTAAAATGACCGCTATAAGGCAGGCGATGAAACTTTGAGTATGTGGTTTCAACATCAAAACCTCCTGTTCTGTTCTTAAAGGCTTACCTTAACCTGTATTAGCGTATTATTCTATTGGAAATGTTTCTCAATTTCACTCAACTAAACTGTCCCGATAATTGCATAAAGAAAGAGCTACCTTAAAGACAGCTCTGATCTTCAGCTAACGTTTGACACCTGGGATATGGTCTAATAACTGATCTAATTGATGATCTAATTCTTCGAATTTCATTTGAATAAAATCATACTTCTCTAGTAACGCTCTCAACTCTAATTTCGCCATAGCTGCCCCTTGACGAATACCAATCGAACCATTGGCTGCTTCTTTGAGTGCTCGTATCTTCTTTAAGCCTATACTGCGTTTTACCACTTGTCTTAAGGAAAGTAAGAGTTCTTCATCCGTATACTTAACAAGTTCATATGGCAAGGCTTCTAGCTTTAGAAAATGAATAGCTGCCTTGCCTTCCCAACTTTTGAACACCGTCAAAAATTCGGGAAAGTAACGATCAAGCCAGTTATGAACTTGTCCCTGAACGACCTGTAAGTCAACGTTGAGAAGATCACGAAGTTTTTTTGCCACTCGGAGTTCTGCATAAATTCCTTGTGGAATTGTTGGTTCGGCGTATCTTCCGTCCTTGACTAACTGTGCGATGACCTTTGCATCTTTCACGTCATTCTTTGTAGGTGAATTATCGTCTAATTCTTTACTTCGTTTAACATGTAGTGGATTGACAGATACGAACTTAATATTATTCTCTTTTAGAAGATGAGCTAGATTTAACCAGTAATGACCGGTTGGCTCCATGCCTACAATCACTTGATTTAGCTTACACTCTTTAACAAGTTGGTTAATCCAATCTAGAAACGAATGAAATCCTGCTTTCGTATTTTCAAAGAAACACGTTTTCCCCAGTTCCAATCCTCTAAAATCTTGTGCTCTTGCGACATGATTGTGTTTGGCGATGCCAACTCCGACAATTAAGGTTTCAGAAGTAATTTGAGTGATTTTATGATTTTGGTTATAATTCATTGTGAGGCCTCCGATAGATGTTTTTGTCCTTTTTAGCTGGCCAGCTCAGGACACATTCATCTTATCAAGAGGTCTTTTTTCGTTCAAACCTCATTTTCAGTTATTACAGGAATGCTGCCCCTTTAGTTCATCAAAATCAACCTTTACCTTTTAACATAGCCTAAACTTTGATAATAATAAATAAGACCGCACATATTAGACATATCTAAAATGTGCGGTCCTTTTACTGTCAACTGTTTCACTTAACTAACCTAAATATAACAAATTGGCTATCCTTTTGTATGGTTTTTTATAGAGGATGACTCCTAATGGTAAACTTATAATCTTTACTTTTTCATCACCATGGCGTTTATTCTATAATGGACAGCTATCATTTTAAATATGAACAATAAATAAGGGACTTCCCCTTTGCGGGCAAGTCCCTTATTTTTATGAAGATCCTACTATTTTTTCGCCCCTCGGCTTTGTACTATTTGAATCCGGTTCTTTTGTGATGCCAATTTGATTGAATTTATCATCTATGGACAGTTTGTATGTCAATGATCCCGTGCCGGCTTCATCAGGCTTGAAAGTTCCTGCATTTCTCCGTTTTCCATCTTTCAGCAACCACACCTGATACACCTCGGACTCTTGAAGGCTAGGCAAATTCTGAATTTGCACGATTAACCTTCTTTCTTCACCTTGCTGTAAAATGTATGCAGCCCCGTCCGTATTCATATTTACAGCGGTCTTATCGGCAGGCTGCAAAGATAGCGACGTTTTAACCTCCATTGGCAGATTGATAGTTGCCAGTTCTTTTTTCAGTTGAATATTGGAATATAACAGCCCAAACGCCAAAACCAGTGCAGCCAGCAAGAGACCTGAGGTGACTGGTGTAAATTGCTTAAAGAAAAAACTACTCCAATTCTTTTCCTTTCTCACCGGGACTTCATCGTCAGTCTCAAAGACAAAATTCATGACCTCTGATTTCAGGGAAGAAGAAGGTTCCATTTCTTCGAAATCCCATTTCAATGAATTCCAGGCTTCTGTCATTTGTTCATACTCCCTAGTGCATTCAGAGCATTGCATTAAGTGTTCCGTGAATGCTTTTTTTTCTTTTTCTCCCAGTTCACCCGATAAAAATGAAAGCAGGTTAGCGCACTCTGTATTCATTTACAAACCACCTACTTCCAAATGCTTTTTCAACAATTTAAGCGATTGGTGAAGTCTGCTCTTGATGGTACCAACCGGTTCATTTTCAATTTTGGCAATTTCCGTTAACGAGTACCCTTTCCAATACAGTAAATCAATCAGCCTTTTTTGCGGCTTGCTTAACTTACTTTTTGCCTTGGCAATTTCACTGTGCAATAGCCCATTTTCTATATCATTATTAGGATCTTCTATGTCTATTGGATGACTCATGTCCATGTGTTTGTTATTCCGGATATGAACGCTGTCTTTGCGGACATAATCCACACACACATTTCGTGTAACGGTCAAAAGCCAGCTGACAAAGTGCCCCTTTTCGGAATTGTAACTGCTTTTTGTGGTCCAGAGCTTTAAAAAGACCAACTGCACAATCTCCTTAGTTTTTTCAGCATTTCCATTTGTGAACTTAAAAATATAACCATAGATTAATTTAATATGCCGGTCATAAAGTTCTTCCAGAGCAGGACGATGCTTTTTCATGACTAATGCCATCAATTCCTTATCAAGTTTTTCTTTCAATCGCACCTGCAACTCCTCACAAGTAAATTTGGAAAAAAACGTGTAACAGGAACGACCATCACTGATCGCCCCTTTTTCTTATTTTGGAAAAATAGTCTTATCATTCACAATATACCAAACATTTTTCACACCTTCACCTTTGACATCTCCCTCTGCCTTATCATTCGCAAAATAGTAGAGTGGAAATCCTTTGTACGTCACCTGCTCTTCCCCTGTATCTTCCCTTTGAATGGTTCCAAAGTCATTTTCCTCAAATCCTTTAGGGGCAGCAAAATCCCTTTCCATGAACGGCGGCCATTTTTTGAGACAATCACCCATGCAATTGCTTTTTCCTGATTTATCATTCTTGAAATAGTAAAGTGTCATTCCCTTGGAATCAGCCAGGTATTCGCCTAATGGATCACTTTCCAATAATTTTAGGGTTACCGCTTTTTCATCGGCAGTACCACTAACAGCTTGATCCTTTTCGGGTGAATCCTTCGCTTCATTTCCACATGCCGCCAATACTAGGACCATCATAAAAACTGAAAATACCATCCACTTTTTCATATACTCTCACTCCTCATGAACTTTACTTCCATCCCCATTTTTGAAATACTTGATGGGATTCTTCCGTTTTAAGATAATCAATGAATTGTTTTGCTTTTTTCTTGTTATCACTCTTACTTGTTATGCTTATCGGGGTCCCTCTATAGAGCTTGTCTTCCTCAGGGAGCTGAACCAGGTCCGTAACATCCGCCAGACGGTAATGCCAGGATTCATAAGTAATCCAGGCGTCCAATTTAGAATTTGCCTTCCATAGATCGATAGCTTCTGCACTGGACTTCACTGAAATGTCAATATTCCTGCTAATTCCAGGGATCAATCCTTTTCTTCCAGCCAAATCTTCCCATAGCCCCAGTTGCCCGGCCCCATTAACATCTACAATCTTTACGCCCTTCTTCGTTAAATCCTCCAATGACTGGATATTCTTTGGGTTTCCTTTTCTAACCAGGATTCCAGCTGACCGTGCATACAATTCTGTACGGTTTTTTCCATCAAGGACCTCCGGATGATCATGCATGAATTCAGTCAGCATATATTCGGACCCTCCGTAAATGATATCTGCATCCCGTTTAGCTTGATCAATCCATTTTTCTTCGGGTCCCGCTGTTACTTCAACTTTTATCCCCGTTTCTTTGGTGAATCGTTCCGCCACTTCCTTGATAGGCCCAAGAGGGCCACCTGGACCGTAAACTTTTACGACATCGTTGACAGCATGCCCCCGATTCGAATCCATTTCCGGTGAAAATCCTATCAGTACTAGCATCAATGATATCCACCCGACAAAGATGACCTTTTTCAAGTCTTTCTTCTCTCCCTTCCAAAAAGCCTTTGTACTATAGATAACGGGACAAACTTCCAAACGGTTTGAAAAAAATTGTTAATTTTTTTAAACTTTTGCAAAGTACATCCGATGATTTCCAGTTTTCAACCCGCAGCAAAAAAACCATTCGGAAACGGAATGGTTTCAGACTGTGGACAAACTCCATAATAATTGAGTCTTTCTACATTTTATAAGTTTTTAAATTTGGCCGTTGATTGGAACGTAGGGCCCTCGGCGCCATTGCGTCTGCGGGTTCTCCCATGGAAGCGCTTTTCTAAGCAGGGGTCTCATACCTTTCAATCAACTTCGTTTTAACATTAAGATAGAGCTCCTTTTAAAGCAAATATCAAAAACTCGGCAGAAAAGCTTAGCTTGATTTGCTTCCCTTTCTCTGTCTATTTCTTTTACTGATCATAGCAATTCCCAACAATATGAGAGGAATAATCGTTTGCATCAAAACGCCTTGAAAAGGGAAGGCGATGATATCATAGCGACTGACATCCATGGAGCTAGAATACGACCAAAAGCTGAATTCTACAATCAATATCCCTATTGGCCATACAACCGGACGGTAGTCGGAGAGATTCAGCCACTGCGCGGTACCTAAAGCAGCCGCATAATAAAAAACGGAAATTTTGACAAACGCCCCTACTATCCATATGGCCATGATGGCGGACTCCAAATGTTCAAAAAAGTCAGCCAAACTGATGTACCGGGATACATTCATCATGGGATAATTCTTGTTGGCGGTTGTTGATCCGAGTACAAAAAGAACGATAAGATTCACCACAACTAACGTCATCATCACCGCAAACACAGTCATCATCCCGGATTTCATTCCTTTTTTCATATCGGTTAAAAAAGGGAGGAGAAAAATCATCAGAAAAAACTCGCTGAACCATCCACCCGGTACAATCGAACCCTTGATTGGAGGCATAATTCCATTCCCCAATATCGGAAATATATTCTTAAATTCAAGATCTGCGCCCAGTAGGATGATTAAGAGGAGGATTGGAAAGATAAAAACAGGAACAAACAATTGGGCAGCTCTTCCCAACACTTCTATCCCTCCTCGTACGATAAAGGCACAGAGGAGTACCATCGATGCCATGATCACGCTAATCGGGGTTTTGACCAGAAAAGAGTCGACAATAAATTCCCCATAACTTCTTAGGATTTGCCCTGTGATCGGGATATAAAAAAACAAGAATAAAAAACCGAGAATTTTTCCCGGAATCCGACCAATGATCTGTTCACTAAATTGGATAACGGTTTGTTTCGGATAAAGTTTGTGCAGTTTATAAGCAATATATACCGTCGCATACCCAATGAGGGATGCCAAAATGGGGGAAAGCCATAAATCAGTTTTGGCATATTTGGCTGTGATGCTTGGAACCCCGAGAACAGCCGTAGCCACAATAGTCGGATACATCAAGAATGCCATTTGTAAAGCTGAAATTTTACCTTTCTCCATCATCTTCCTCCTTTCCGTAATAGTATGGAAATTCGAAATCACGCAACCCACTGATAGATTTACTTTTTCATAAACCCCTTAAACGGTTAAAAAAGAAATGAAATCCATTCAGTTGGTCCTGCCCTTTGCGCGAGTCCGAACATAGATTGCACCTTATCGATAAACGCCAAGTCAGCCGTTTTCGGTTCCTTTACGATTTCTTTTCCTTACAACAGCAATCACCAACAATAAGATAGGAATGATCGTTTGCATCAAAATTCCTTGTAAAGGGAAGACGTTGATATCATTACGGCTAACATCTATCGAGTTAGGCAACGACCAAAGACTGAATACAACAATCAAAATCCCTACCGGCCATACAACGGGCCGATAGTCGGAGAGATTCAGCCACTGCGCTGTACCCAAGGCAGATACATAATAAAACACGGAAATTTTAACAAACGCTCCCACTATCCATACCGCCATGACGGCGGACTCCACATGTTCAAAAAAGTCGGCAAAACTGATGTATCGAGATGCATTCATCAGGGGATAAAGCTTTGTGGATGTTGTTGACCCAAGTACAAAAAGAACCATGAGATTAACCACAATTAACGTCATCATCACGGCAAACACAGTCATCATCCCGGATTTCATCCCTTTTTTCATATCCACTAAAAAAGGAAGGAGAAAAATGATCAGGAAAAACTCGCTGAACCATCCCCCCGGTACAATCGCACCCTTGATTGGAGGCATCATTCCATCCGCCAATAACGGGAATATATTCTTGACTTCAAGATCAGGAATCAGCAAAAGGATTACGATAATGATTGGAAAAATGAAAACCGGTAAAAACAATTCGGCAGCTCTTCCCAACACCTCAATCCCACCGCGTACGATAAATGCACAGAGGAGAGCCATCGATGCCATGATCACACCAATCGGGGTACGTACCAGAAAAGAGGTGATAACAAATTCTGCGTAGCCTCTAAGGATTAGCCCAGTGTTCTGGATATAAAAAAACAAGAATAAAAAACCAAGAATTTTCCCCGGAATCCGACCAATGATCTGTTCACTGAATTGGATCACCGTTTGTTTTGGATAAAGTTTGTGCAGTTTATAAGCAATATACACCGTCAGATACCCTATCAGCGCAGCAAAAATGGGGGACAGCCATAAATCAGTTTTGGCATATTTGGCGGTGATGCTGGGAACCCCGAGAATAGCCGTTGCCACAATCGCCGGATACAACATGAATGCCATCTGCAGAGATGAAATTTTCCCTTTCTCCATCTGCTTCCTCCTTTCTTAATAGAATGAAATTAATCCCGCAACACCCACTAATAGACTCACTTTTCCATAAACTCTCCAAATGGCCTAAAAAGGGTTTCCACCCATTGAGTGGGTCCTGACATCTGTGGGAGATTGAACATGGATAGAACCAAGCCAGTGAGGAGCAGTGTAAGAAATGCCACTTTATCTTTTTTAGGATTTTGTTTCATTTTTGGCCATTCAAACAAAATGATTAAAGCTACGATCACGGTTGTACAAATAAAAGCCCCCCATCTCACTTGTCCTTCACCTCTTTCTCAGACAATGCCGCCGGTTTGTTTATATAGCCCTGTCTTCGAATATGGGCCGCAACATCAACTTCCACTTCCATTTCCGCGAATATCTCATCCCAGTGGTTATTTACCTTATTAAACTGTTTAGGGTATTTCCGATAGAAATCTTTACCCAATCCTAAAATGTCCGCTTTCTTATCCTGAGTATGCAGAAAAGCCATCTCGATGCGTTTTTCTATATCTTTTTGATATGCTCGTTCTGCAGCTTTTAGAGACTTAGGATTTGAAAGGTTCAAATTCGTTCCATTTTGTATAACAGCTCCATCTGTATTTATTTTCACTAATAACTTCCATTTTTCATTGATAATTTGCGGAATGATCTTGACTTTGGCTGACACTGGACTTAAAGATATTTTCCCTTTCATCCCTTTGGGTTGGAAGGTCACGGTGTATGATTCCACTTCATCCCTTAACCACAATAGCCCTCTAGTTTCCTTTTCAGTCATCGTCCCAGTCATTTTATCTTTTTTGAACACGGCTGTCCCGACAATGTAAGGAATTCCCTGTAATTTCGTTTGCCCTTTCGCTGGCGGCAATATTTTAACGATTGGAATTGCGGCCGCTTGAGGCCTACCGGTTAACATTTCATCTAAATCCTGCATTGTGACCAGCATCCCAATATGTAAATCAGATAGTTCTCTAAGCACTTCCCCTGAATAGTTTTCCAGGGGTGGCAAAGATTCAAGGATAGGCTTTGCATCCCCTTTGCTGACATAAATATTTGCTTTCTCTCTCGGCTGCGGATGGCGCAGCAAAAAATCAAGTTGCTCTTGAATTCCTTTTTTCGCTAACTTTTCACCGAATACAAATACTTTACAATGTCCCCAAAATATTTTTCGCGGAAGCTTGCTTTGAAGCTTAGACAATGCATCTGAAATATTGGCGCCTTTTTCATGTCTCACCATTGTCGTAACCCCACTCCCCCCTTGACTGCCCCCTCCTTGACCGCCTCCACTGGTAATTGAACTTGGAATAAAGACTTGGACAGATAGTTCGACTTGATCATTATCGTTCTTATCGATGGCGGCTGCTGTGACAATCGCCAAATCAGTGATTTCTATTCGATCCCAACAACCGCTTAAAAAAGGGGTCGTTCCACAAATAACGAGCAAAAGAAGGACGCTTTTCATGAAATGACGCCTCTTTCCTTTCTCCAATATCCTTTTTCGCCTCCAGCCATTATTCACTCCTCTTCACTCCCCCTTTTTGGATTTGGACTCTGTTCCGGGGCTTGACGGTATGCATTAGATTCCCCTGTGAGGCGCGGGCGTGAATCCATCCTCCACCAAGGGGCTCTCCACAGCACATCTTTCAGCTCTTTACCTTTTAACGGTGCCAGTGGCGCTAAGTATGGAACGCCAAAGGAACGTAAGCTGCATAAGTGAATGACTATGGCGATGATCCCCATCATGATGCCAAGCAGTCCTAAGGTACCGGCAAGCAGCATCATCGGGAAACGCAGCATCCGGAAAGCAATTCCGGCAATATAGCGAGGCATCATAAAAGAAGCGATTCCCGTAATTGCAACGACAATGACCATTGGCGCTGAAACCAACCCCGCTTGTACGGAAGCTTGACCAATCACCAGCGCTCCAACAATGCTGACGGCGGAACCTACCTGCTTTGGCAAGCGAACCCCTGCCTCCCTTAGTGCTTCAAATGTAATTTCCATAGCCAATGCCTCTACTATTGCAGGAAAAGGGACCGATTCCCGGGATGCTGCTACGCTTAGCAGGAGTGCGGTCGGGACCGCCTCTTGATGGAATGTCAAAATAGCAACATAAAGTGATGGAAGCAAAAGAGATAATCCCATAAAAAAATATCGTAACCAACGGATAAAAGTGCCTGCCATAAAACGTTGAGCATAATCCTCTTGTGATTGAATCAAAGAAAAGAAGGATATTGGTGCAATTAATGTAAAAGGGGTTCCTTCAACAAGAATGACAGCCCGTCCCTCCAGCAAACTGGCACAGGCTACATCCGGCCGTTCTGTCGACATGATCTGAGGGAAAGGTGAAAACGGATTGTCCTCGATCATTTCCTCGATGTACTCGCTTTCTAAAATACCGTCTATTTCAATTCGTTCCAACCGAGTTGTAATCTCTTCAATCAGTGTTTTATCCGCAAGTCCATCAATATAAGCAATTGAAACATTCGTCCTGGTAAGAGTTCCAATCTTCATCGATTGTATTTTAAGGGCAGGACTTTTAATAATACGTCGCAATTGGGACGTATTTACCTCTAGAGATTCAATAAATCCCTCTCGCGACCCCCTAACTCCCCCCTCTGCCACAGGTTCTTCAATGGCCCGCTTTTCCCATTTGGACAATCCTAAAGAAAATCCATCACTTTCCCCTTCATATAGAAGGATCGGGTTTCCAGAGGAAATCGATTCAATGCAATCCGCCAACATATTCACTTTAACCACTTTAGGAACGGGCATTTTATGTTCAATAAACTCATTTAATGATTGTGGTTCTTTTGATGACTCCTGCATGAGTGGAGATAGCACATATTGCTCTATTGCCTCGATGTCTGAGAGTCCCGCAATGTAAATGAGCATCGCCCGCGTCTTTCCGAAAAGTAAGAACGAGCGGAACATGACATCCGAGCAATTATCATAAACAGAACGAAGTGTTTCTACATTTTGATTGAAATTCACATCAAGTGAATCTGAAGGCTTGGAATCCAGGTAATCATTTTGCATCTGGGATTTTTTTTCTTTCTTTTTTCTTAACAATTTGCCCACATTACGAATCAAGATGAATACCCCCATTTTTTTGCAGGTCGCTCTAACTCCATTTTTCTATGTTTCTTCATTAAGGGTATTTTATACAGGAAATCCTGTTTCCGGCATGAACTAATTTTCATGGAAAAGCTATGTTAAAAGTTGATTTTGAATAAACCGTAAACTCTTGTGATATCCTGTTTGTAATTAATGACTAAGGGGTATATCAAAAACCGAGGCTATATATTAGTCGAAAACACTGTCTATGGCTAAGTATTGTTTTTTGAATAAGCTACACAGGACCATAAAGTAGGGGTTACTTTTAAAAGGATGGATTTTGCTTTTTAAAAACCTCTGTTTTTTTATACATTGCATGGGCAATCAGACTAAAACATTAGAAGATAAGGGAGATTCTATGTCATTCTTAATCACATTGCTCGGATTATTGGTGTCCACAATAATCGCTACAATATTAAATGCTATATGGCCTCGTATCCCACTTCCGATATATCAAATATCCATGGGAGCAGTGTTCTCATTATTACCATTTCAATTATCATTTGATTTTCATTCAGAATTATTTATGATCTGTGTCATTGCTCCGCTGCTTTTTACAGAAGGAAAAAATACGTCTCGTAAAGAAATGCTTGAATTGCGTAAGCCTATTCTGTTATTAGCCTTTGGGTTAGTATTTGTAACAGTTTTTGCAGGAGGTTTTTTCATCCACTGGTTAATACCTGATATGCCGATGGCTGTGGCTTTTGCTTTAGCCGCAACAATTACCCCTACGGATGCGGTAGCGGTACAATCGATTACAAAAGGATTGAAATTGCCTGGAAACATGATGCCCATCCTTGAGGGTGAATCACTTTTCAATGATGCTGCCGGAATCGTCGCTTTTAAAGTTGCCCTGGCTGCTGCCTTAACTGGAATGTTTTCTATAAAAGATGCCTCGCTTAATTTTATATTTGTAGCTTTAGGCGGTATCTTTATAGGGGTCCTATTGGGCTATATAATCGTTAAATTACGATTATATTTACGGATTCATGGACTTGAAGAAATCCCAATGTCTATTGTCATTGAACTAATTACGCCTTTTGCCATCTATATGGCAGCTGAAGAATTCCATGTTTCCGGAATCTTGGCAGTTGTTGCTGCAGGTGTAATTCATGGCATCGAGCGGGATCGCCTTCAGAGTTCCACGACTAAATTGCAAATTGTTTCAACTAATACATGGTCTGTATTAGGTTATGTTTTGAATGGACTTGTATTTGCTTTGTTAGGATTTATGTTACCGAGTGTTTATCAGGAAATTGAGTCCAACTTAAATAGGGGCATTCTTTTTGGGATAAGTGTCTTGATCGTTCTTTTATTATTGGTGATTCGTTTTATATGGGTATACATCCTGCACGATACTTTTACAAAAAACAGAGTGAATCCATTAGAGCAATTCATTATGTCCAGGGTTCATCCAGAAGATAGCAATGACACCGATGTGGAGAATGTTACAAGATCCCGATTTGCATTTTTGACATCCGTTTGCGGCATTCATGGAACCATTACATTAGCTACAGCTTTATCCATACCATATTTCATTCGGGATGACACTTTATTCCCGATGCGTAATACAGTCTTGTTTATCGCAGCTTGCGTTATATTGTTAAGCGTTACCTTGGCTACGGTTCTCTTGCCATTACTGGTAAAGACACCGATTGAATTCAAAGATGAGCGGCTAACCTCCGAGGAGGCTTATAAAATTGTTCTAAATAAAACGATCAATCAACTGAGCAAAGAGGCAACCATCGAGAATCAGAAAGCGGTCCATCAAGTGATGGAAGATTTAAATGAACAACTGATAGATTTGGAACGGGGGATCACGAACAGACCCGATAATCGGACAATACGCGATTTAGTGGAGCTAGGAGCCAATAAAGAATTGGAAGTCGTTTCTGGATTAGTCGAAAAAGGGACTATATCTGAAACAGCCTTTGAACTATATAAAGTGTATCTTTCAAGAACCTCGAATTATATGCAAAAATCCTCCCTAAAAAGGGCTTGGATCAATTTGCAGGCCATTCTTTTCAAAAAAAAGATCAATGTCAAATGGGATAAGAAATGGGAAGCGAAATTAGAGGACTCCATCGTTAAAAATGCGGACCTGATCCGGGAGTTTCGTAAAGCCCAAAAAGAGGCTTCAAAGGAAGCCATTTTATTGCTCAAACAACAAACTGCACCTGAAAACCGTCATGAAGTGATGCTTGTCATTCAAAGATATAATCGTTATTTGAATCCATTCGGAACATTAACTGAAAAAGAAGCACATCGCTTTGAAGAGATGGTAAGTCAATTTCAGTTGAATGCGATGCAAATCGAACGTGATATCATTCAACAAATGGTTGAAGATGAGCAAATATCCATACAAACAGCAACTGAGATTAGACAAAACTTAATCTACGATGAAATGATAATGATACAAAAATGATTAGTGTTGAGAGACTCCGATGCAACAGGAAGCGGTGTCTCTTTATTTGCATTTAAAGCAAGGATGAATTCCTCAGGAAAATTGAAATGAAAAGACCGTAGATTGAGCAGGTATAAGGGCTTCGTCAAATTCAGAAGATTCATGACATATGTTCCCATTATTCTTTATGGACCTCACAATGGAGTTAAATAACTGTTTTGCGGCTTTTACAATTGAACCTAACTCAGTTAATACAAGTATCATTTTAAGCTGCCTGGTCAATACAACGAACTCTTCCTTGAATACAACATTCATCGTACATAACAAAGGAAAAAGGCATATTCGTTTCTGTGTTTCACGAGCCCTCCAAACTCACCAGTAAAAGCATCAAACTCACGAGTATTCCCTCCAAATTCACGAGTAAAAGCATCAGACTCACGAGTATTCCCTCCAAATTCACGAATAAAAGCACCAAACTCACGAGTATCGCTCCAAATTCACGAGTAAAAGCCCAAACTCTCGAGTATTCGCTCCAAACTCGCCAGTAAAAGCCGCATGCCCCCTTCCAATTAACTCTGATTCCATCAATCCTTGTGTCGATCCTTCTCAATCCCTTCTTTTATCAATTCCTTCATTCATTATTTTCATTTGGAAGCGAAAGTAGAGATAGAAAGCGGTCCAGATGATCCTATTGAATGGTATGAAAATCCCAATTCCTATAGCAAATCCTTTTAAGCTGAACGGAATCCAACCAACAAAGAAAGATAATAGGATGTAAAAAATGCTGACAGTAAGGAAGTGCAGAATGGTTTGAGATAACAAACTTCATTTTTCATTTTCAAAGAAGATTGTTGCCGTGCTTAAGAACCAGCCACATAATATGCAGCCTACGCGTTTTTTACAAATATTCCACTGTCTAATGCCCCCCAAAGGCGACCACTCCAAAACACGTCAGCACCATCACGAGTGCCCCAAAGCAAATCCCAACAAAGCTACGGAATAATAGTGTTTTCATCATAATCCCTTCCTTTTTCCATTGAAATGCTTTCTTGATCCCTTTGATCATAGTACTGGGAAACATATTTTTTTTCCCCTGATCGGAAGTACACACATAAGGTCCCGCTGAAAGATGCCTCAAATCTGCTTAACTCATCTTAGTGGGCGATCACTGACTTGGACAATCGCCCGAATTGTTACCTGGAAGGTCCCTTTCCAGTTCATATAACATTTCTATCATTTCGAAAATCCCCTGTTTCGTCCGCACCATTATGGAATCTTGCTCTGTGAACAAACAGATGATTTCTTCTGCCCGGAAAACATGCTGCATTTCTCCTTTTCTGCCGACAAAATACGGTCTTTTCCTCTCCTTCAAGCGCTCCATCATTTCCTGCACTTCCTCATTCCTTTCATGATTGCGGATAAGCACCTCTATCGACATGATCTCCTTATCTATCTCTACGTTTATTTTCATCCATGCAACCTCCCTTTGCTTATAATGTAAGTATATTAATATCTTACTATTTCGCTTGTAATTCCAGCTGCATGCCCCTTTATTACGATAACATGCTTGAAATGGATACTCAGATACACTAAATAACCGTCCAAATAATTGGACGGCCGATAGAAAAATTTAATTCCGATTTTGAATGCGTTTACATTAATTAAGATCACTCTTTGCTTGTAAAAGTACTTGGCATCACCACAGCGATTACCTCTCCACGGGCGCAAAGTTTATCGAGTGCAAATACTTCTGTTTCGATTCTCCATTTCTTAGGATGAATTTCATGAATCGTCCCAACAGCCATTAATGGCACATCATTTGGGGTTGGCTTCACGAACTCCACATTCAGTGACGCAGTCACGAACCTCGGTGGTTCCACTCCATCTCCAACTTCATGACCGTTTTTACGGTGTAAAGCCAATGCTGCGGAACCTGTTCCGTGACAATCAATTAATGAGGCAATCAAGCCGCCATAAACAAATCCTGGAATTGCGATATGCTCTGGGCGTGGTGTATAAATTGTCCGTGTTTGCTCGTCATGCCAACCCGTTCGAAAATGATGACCATCTTTGTTCAAGCGACCGCATCCATAACACCATGCAAATGCATCTGGATAATCATCTTGAATCGCTTTTAGCACTTTCTCCTTCATCATCACTCCTCCTTTTTCAGAATATTATAACACTATTAAAGGATAAGGGGTCTATTTGGATACATGCCGAAAGGTTAGTTTTTTGAAATTCCATGAATCTTGATTGAGCTAACTACCAAGTTTTAATTTTCATAGAATAGTAACCTGACGAGCTTTAACACACATAAAATGTTTGCAAGAATACCTGCCCCTTTACTCGATATAATTGACAAAGGCCCCTGTGCGAGCAGCATTCAGGAGCTTTACTTTGACTAATATAGAGTTAAGAAGTGTCTAACATTCTATTGCTTATTAAAAGTTAAGCCTTTTTCTTAAATCCCAATACTTGAATGTCATTTTACCCATTTTCGACTTCGAAAGTGAATCATATTTACGTCCAAGTGCTTGATTTTGTTTTTCTAGCTTAGTAATTTGTTTAAGTTGAACTGTGTTCAGTTTTTTTAATTCCTTTACTTCTTTAGCTAATTCTTTACTTTTCCCTTTCATATCATATTTTTCTTTATCAACAATTGCCCGTTCTTTGATTGAAATCTCCACATCTTTAGGTTTTAGTTTAGGATTGCCAAAGGTTTCAAATCCTATCGTTTTTAAATAGGGGATGTTATTTTGAAAATTTTGTTCAAAGGTTCCATACCTTTTATGGATGTGGAGAAATGTATAACATCCAGCTTTTTCTGCTGAAATGATTTGACCATATCCAGACAGTTTAAACAGTTTTTCGACTCGTTTTATTTCTTCAGGTATGTTTTTGACAATATAGGTGAAAATTTCGTCAACATTAAATTCCGCAGGCAATATTTTCACTTTTTTTAATGATGTATGCCTAATCAGTTCATCAAAGTCATCATCATCAATATAAAACATATTCGCACTTTCATTCACATAATCGGTAATGCGCTTGCTCCATAGTGGTCCTTGCAGTTTTTTTATTGCTTCCGAAAATAAAAACTGCCTGCTAACTTGATACATTCGTTGTGCCGCAAACTCATATATATCCTTATTACATAATGCTAATTTGACAGCGTCACGGAAATCCTTCTCTGTAACAGCATATAACGGGTAATCTTCGCCAAAAAGCTTCATATGCATTTTGGTTGGATTCATTATTACAGCCTTCCTTAAAATCCCATACTCCAATAGCTTTGTAGACAGTTCCAGACTGCTGTCCATTTCCTCACTTCTCCAGGTTATCCCAATATCACTATTCACGATTAATTGTTGGGCCTTCTCCCTTGTCAAAGCACCGTACCATGTAAGCCCATCCGTATTTTTAAGGAGGTATGCAGCTTCTTCCTTAAACTGAGAATCACCTTTAACCCATTTGAATTTATCCCCCGCCACATCAAGTGATAGATTCGGGATCTCACGTTTTAATTCTTTAAAAGCAGTAATAATGGGAATGGTCTTCCAATCAGGGTCGAATTTCCCTGTATATACAAGTTTGTTTTTTAACCGGGTCTGCCCTTCCGCTGATTCAACGTTTGGTATCATCGGGGTAAGCAGGGAAACTTTGTTTTTTTCTTTATTCAAATTAAGGATCTCAATGACAAATTCGCACATCTCTTCTGTTTGACATAAGAAATACGCACACTGATCATATATATTTTTGATGCTCTCGAATTTTTCTTCATTAACATCCTGACCTATGTGAGTCAATCCTGTAGCATAAACTAATGTATTCTTTATGATTTGCTTATGCTTTGCGATTTTTTCAACAGTCTCAATGCTTCTAACAAATAGCCAATCATAGTCATTTTGACTCCAATAATGAGAAATGAGCATTTCAGCTACATCGAAATCAATGACACCTTTTTTTACCCATTCATCACCTGCGGCATTAAAAAAAGGATCGACAAAAGGATTGAGAATGGTTATATTATCAAATTTCTCAAGTGGCTGAATTAAGATATCACGTTTGACCGGGCTAGCTAAAAGTAAATCAACTTCGATGTTGGAGTCTAACGCAATGGTCGATGCTAAGGAAGATAAAAATACTGCAGATCCATCCATTGAATTCATGTCAATAAAGCCAAATAGAAGTACCTTCATTTTTCTGTTTTCAACTAGTTCATGTGAATTCAAAGTTTTCACTCCAATGACTGAATTCTGATATATTTTTATTTCTTTATTTGTTCTTTAATAGATGATTTAAGCGCAAGATATTTTAATGTGAATTTCCCTGCATATGTAACGTTGAATTTATGTTCTAACAACTTAAGTCTTCGTATTTCTTTGTTAAGCTTAATATTTTCCATTTGGGCCATCTTGCTTTTTTCTACTTCTTCTCGCAGCCTATTATTTTCTTTTGTAACTTTCTCAATGGTTTTTTGTTTTTCCATGTCATTGCTCTCAATGAGCTCCAATGTCATGGACATCATGTCTTTCATTTGTAATTCGAGTTCCTCATACATCGTTTTCCAATATTCGTTTCGTTCGTCCATATTGAAAAAACTCCCCTCCATTAACCTTGGATGATCTCCAATTCTCTTTTTATAACAACATCTACCGCGCATTTTTCTCGAATCGACTGAGAAGCTTGTTTTGACACTCTTAAAAATACGTCCGAGTTGTAATATAAGCGCTCTATTGCATCCGCAATATCGATAGGAGACTCAGGTTTTGTCAGAAGGCCAGATACGTCATGTTTAACGAATTCCGGGATTGCCGTAATATCTGTTGAAATCGGCACTAGTCCGCTCGACATTGCCTCACACATGGAAACCCCTTGAGAATCCAAACGGGTCGGGCAAAGGAAAATTCCATACTCCTTATGTAATGCAGCGATTTTCTCCTGAGATAGGAAACCTTTATGAATCGTTACATTCTCAAAATCCCTGATTGGCTCAACGGTTTTATCGAACAATTTTCCATCGCCATAAAATGCAAATTCCAACTTATCGAAGTATGGTCTCTTCGATAGTTCCAGCACTGCTTTAACCGATAGGTCATTGGCGTATTTTCGTGAAGCGTATGGCCTGATTGAAAGGACTTTTGTCCGCATTTCAGCTGGCTTTTCAAAAAAGGTAAACAGATTGTCATCTATGACATTAGGAATGATTACTGAATTTTTCGATTCTGCTCTTGCATCACATTCCGCTATATGCTCTTTGAACCATTTGGAAATATGAACAAAGGTTGTATCCAATTCATTCGTTTGATAAAACCAATTCATAAAAGAAAGCTGTTCTACATAATAGTCTTCCGACATTTCAAGTATCTTCCTCAAGCTTTCAGGGCTTTCAAGAAAATTAAACCATCTCCTATGCCATGCCTCCGTTTCAAATCCATGTATCCAGGTGATAATCGGTAAATCTGTGTTCGTTTCTTTTATCGCTTGTATCATTTTTGGATTAACAAAATGAATGAGCGCTTTTTTATGTACTTTATGATTTAAGAAAATGCGCAAATGCTGTTCAGTTCCTCGATAAACAGGCACATCTTCATACGTATACTTTTCTGCTTTTTTATAGGCAGGATGCAAAACAAAGACATCGACCTTCAAACCCTCATCTAGATAAGCCTTGACTCTTCTGTGGATAAACCCATTCCGATATAGCTGATCTTCATGTGGATAAGCATTCGTAATGATCACATATCTATCTTTTTCACTAAATGTAAGCTCATATAGATTTATAGATTCCTCCATTTTTGTTCACTCCTACTATTCAGTCATCTTCAATCAGCCTGCTACTCATCTGTAAATGAAGGATTTTTAGAAGACCCTTTTCCAATCACTTTTAAAACCGTCAATCGATTATAACAAACATGTATTACTGAATATTGACATCAATATGAGAATTCTGTAAATATAAGTAAAGTTTTCATGAACTTTTATATGTTTTTGTAAAGTTTAAGTATGTATAAACAAGCAAAGTAAAGAAGGACGATCCAGTTACCGGAATCGCCCTTTTATATATTTCCCAAAAGCTTAGACTTGATTTTTTTATATCCATAATGGGGTTATTGGTTTAGTTACCAGTCTGTTGATTTTTCTCTACACTCCAGAATTATTCAAGCATGTTTTTGTAAGAATAGAATAGAATCGAAAAAAGACCAATTTGCTGAAAAGAGTGATATAGATGGAAGTAATTACCTTTAAAGCATGTGCAATCACTAATGAAATCGATTTGAACAAAATCGCCATTCATTGCGGCATCCCCAAAAAATTCACCTGGGAAGAGCCTTTAATTCTTAAAGGCGATATTCTGCGTTCCATCCTTAATAAAAATGTGGACGAATCGCAGCAGGTGCTGGTTTTTTCCTTTGGCAGCATCGTCTTCATCAATTACTCGCACGCGGATGAGATCAAGGCATTTTCCTCCTTTATCCATTCATTCGAGCCGGACATTGATCTCGTCAATGTAGATAGATATACGGATGATTACAGCCTTCACTTCAGTGAAACTGAAAACATCAATTTGACAGACGAATATGTAGTTGTTCCTAAATATGAATTTTTCTACCCTGAATTAATTTCCACCATTCTCGCAAAATCGGTGGCACTTGAAAAGACTGAGGAGCAACTAGGAAAAATCCACGACAAGCTTGAAGCCATGATTGACCGACTGGAAAAAGGCAAGCTCAGAATCGGTAATAAGGAACTAGCGAGGACGACGGCAAAAATCGTACGTCACGAGTACAATACCCTGGCATATATCATGATTCTGGATAAACCTGATATTACATGGACAAGCAGCATTGCCGGCGAATTTTATGATAGAATGCTTGAATTTTTTGAATTGAATGATCGGTATAAAATCCTGAAAAGTAAAACTGAAATTTTATATAACATTATGGATGGGTTTTCTAACATCAGCCATTCGATCAGGGGACTATTCGTTGAATGGATCATTGTAATTCTAATTGTCTTTGAGATTCTTCTGACGATTTTAGAAATTGTTGGATGGATTCCATGAATTCTTAATCAAATCGTAAGGAATACTTTCCAAAAAAATAAGCATCTTTTTGATGCTTATTTTGCGTTTAACCACTTCATCATATTTAAGCTGACTGTATACTAATTACATGCTTTTTCCTATCGGGTCGAAGCATTCCGGATGTTAGCTATATTCCCCTTAATCCAAAGCAAAGTGGAAAATGAATTCCTCCCCTTCTTCCCCATTAAATCTGTATCCTTTGTCAATGAATCCAGCTTTTTTATATAAATTTATCGCTGGGACATTTGAATGATGCACCGTTAGAATAATCTCATCTTTTTCTGGATGACTTAGTTTGATCATATCAGGCAGCACTTTTAACGTCTTAAAAGCTAGCCCTTTTTTTTGATGGCGCAAATCCAAGGAGAATGATTTAAGAAGGATCGCATTCTCATTACTTGTATATTGATTTCCCGCTTTATCCGTATATAAGGCAAAACAACCAATCAAATCCTCATCTAAATAAATGACCATGGGGAGGTTATATTTATCCTTTCTGAAGTCTTCGATAACTTTTAAAGGTAAAGAAGTATAGATTGCTTGTTCTATAGGTAAACAATAATTGCTCAGCTCCTCCAGGTCAGTTTCCATAATAAAAGGTCTAATAATTAATCCAGCCATCATACTTGCACCCCATTTTCACATTCTGATAAAGCCATATTAACAGAAACTAAAGTTTTGCACTCCACTGTAAAGTAATTTTCAAGTAGGGAAACTCCTTCAGTTTGTAACAAAAGGGGATTCGGAATGCTCTCATCCCGAACCATGATTTTTAAAACAAGACTAGATTATCATTGATGTTTTTTTACTGTAAGCCTCATAGGATTGAAGAGATTTGCGACACTCCTGCCGAATAACTGGCTAGCCGAGACCCCACAGGCGCTTGTGCCTAGGAGGCTTGGCAGACAGTCGGTGGAAAGGGATCGGATTTCCAAAAGGGGGTATGTGTAATGATTTCCACTCCAGGCACTCGCTTTCCGCGGGCGGTCCGGGAGCCTCCTCGGCGCTCGCCTGCGGGGTCTCCCTGGCCACGCTTTTCCCGCAGGAGTCTCGTACCTTCCGTTCCAATCAACTGGAATTTTATAAAAGAAATATTGTAGGGAAACTGGCTCTTTTTCAATTCGTCTACAGTCTGGCTGTTTCATCAATTTTTTGGTTTGAACTCATGATGTTAAATCATTTAGACGCTGATAATTCGCTTTCGGTTACCCATTTATGGTTCTTCACTTTTTCTCCACCCGTAGTCGGTGTGAAATCGACCATATAAACAGTCGTTTTTTCGGCAGATTCAACTTCAGCGACTGCCCCGTTCATCCCTTCCATATGAGAAGCATTTACTGTGACCTCCGCTCCGGGTTCATACGTCACTTCACCTGCATCTTTGATTTCTTCGTGAATGATCCATTTATGATTTTCCACTTTTTCTCCACCGGTTGCAGGCGTATACGAAATTGCATAAGCAGTCGTATCAAAGGCACCCACTATTGTTGCTTCCGCCCCTTTCATGCTATCCATATGACCTGATTCGATAATCGCTTGACTTCCAACTTCATAAGTTGGATTTTCTGCCGCTTTTAATCCCTCCGGAATATCACCCGAGCTAGAATGATCCATGTCCATTTCACTATGTTCCTTATGTTCATTTTCTTCCTTCTCTTCTTTGCTTTTATTATCGCTGTTGGAACATGCTCCAAGGACTAAAAACACGGCTGCAAATAGGGATAAGATGGTAGGCAATTTTGTTCTTTTTTTCATATTGAATACAACCTCCTTTATGATTACACCCATCTTACCAATTAAATATGCAGAAAATATGGAGTACACTCGTGACTGAATTTAACCTGATGGCGTTCTGGATAAAAGTGAACAGCCATCGAGCGTGGTTTAACGAGGAAAAAGAATGGTTTAGTGATAGCGGTTATTTGAGGTATTCAATCCTGCCGGGTGCTTGGAAATCAAGCAAGAAGGACTTGGTCAAAAGTCCTTCCTCTGTCTAGTCTTCTAAAGTTGATTGTTCGATTTTTTGCATGATATGTGAAAGGTTCATGGAGGCATGTTTTTTATAATCCCTGCCTATGGATTTGAATAACCCTTTCGCTATACCTATTAACATGATTTTCGTATGTCCATCCGAAATAATGGACTTATTAGGGAAACTTGATTCAGCATGCGCACCGCCAATTTTATTAGCTGTTTCCTTAATAAAATCAATGACTTTAATTTCCTGGGTTTTTCCTTCGATATCGATTTTATAGATAATTTGATTTCTCCAAAGCTTTAGCTCAATCCTTTGTTTAGTATAATCGAAGAGTTCTTCCGTAATATGATCATGATCATTGCTTATTTGATTGGAGTCTTTAATGGGATACAATTTCGGGTTAGGATTGATTTTCTTTATTAATGATTGGTCAATTGTGACCTTTTCCCGCTTTATGCGCGTATTTTTCGTTTCACATAGAATCAGCCTTAACTGTCCGGCAATTATATTGTTGAATTCTTGTAATCCAAAGAATTCAACAAGCATTACACTATATTCCAAAATGGTGATGGCTTCATCGAATTTTCGTTTAGCAGCTGCATTCGATCTAGTAAAAACCAATCGGTTCTTCTTCTCCATATCCTTCTCACCCCACTGAATTCGAATCTATTGAATAAATAGTAAAACATCCATAATGGATGTTTCAGACGTAGACAAATTCGTAGAAAGCCAGTTTGCCTACAGTTTTCAAGTGTTCTCAGAAATTCGCTCCTTTTCCGCCAAAAAGCATCCAGCGGGTTCTCTACCAGCCAACTATTCGGCAGGAGTGTCGCAAATTAATATTGTAATAGTTTTCTAAGTCTTGCATATCAATGACATCCTATGGAATGACCATTCTATTCATAAAAATCTGTCGAGGATGGACAATCTTTCGATAAGGAGGCCTTTGATATTCAGATTTTTTTCCATTATCTATCGAAGTGCTGTTTCATTAACTCTTTAAATCGTTTTCCATCAATTTCTTCTTTCGTCACTTTTCCATTTTCCCACTGTGTAAAGGAAGTATCGGTTAAAGTGATGTTCCCGCTGTTTGTCAAACGGGTGATTAATGGATGCTTATTGAATGGCGATTGGGGATTTTCCCTGATGATCGTTTGGACCTCATTAAGTTCCGCTACATTTCCCACGGGTTGTGAAGAATCGAAAGCATAGCCTATTCTCCAATCGCGATCTTTATGTTTCAGTTTTAATTCAAGGATATGATCTCCATGATCGGTACTTTCTTTTTTTATCCTGAATTCGCCATTTCGGGAAACGACCGTTTTTCCGTTCAACGGAACTGGTTTTAAAGGCAGATTCCCGCCAAAACCCGTATCGATCAAATAGGTTTGGCTATCATGGTTCAATAGAATGGTGACATGTGTCCTTCCTATGGTCATCCACCCCTGATTATAGATGACACCACGAACCAAAGATACATCAAAGTCATTTTCCAGCAGGAAAAAATAAAGGGCTGAATTCAATTCATAGCATAATCCCCCCTCATTCCTCACGAGGACTTTGTTTATGATATTCGCTTTATCGATATCACTCAGATGGGATGCCATGATGGATAAGTTTTCAAAAGGAATGGTTTTCGCTGTCTTATCCAGAATTTCGTCTAATTTCTCAAATGTCAGTTTCACATCTTCCTGGAGCCCAATTCTTTTCCTGAATAATGCATTCAATTCATTCATTAAGATTCCCCCCTTAGACAGATACCGGCGAAGCGTATCTTGACTTTGTATATATTCATTATACTTTGTCCATATTTCTTCCTTCAATCAATCTGCCATCAGCTCCACCTTTTCCTCATCACCTGAAAGGAGGTCGCCCAATCATGTCTTAATCCTGGGCAACCTCCCCCATTCCTGCACCGAGGCAGTTTTTCTTTAATCATTCATTTACCTGTAAGATGATTTTACCTACATTCTTATTCGCTTCCATATGTTCATGCGCCCTTTGTACCTCTTCAAAAGGGAAGACATGGTCCACGATTGCCTTGATTTCATTTTTGCGGAACAATGGCATTGCCTTTTTAACGAATTCTTCCGTTAACTCTTTTTTATATTCATCACTCCGGGGAGTTAGTAAAGTGCCTTTTAATTGAACTCTTTTTAAGAGAAGTTCCATCAGGTTCACCTTCTCGACTACAGTTCCGCCTAGAATGCCTATCAGCACCCATCGTCCATCAGTTTTTATGCTATTAAGGTTTTTCTCCCAGTAAGAAGCACCGATGAAATCCAGGATAACATCCACTCCTTGATTATTTGTAGCTTTCAGGATTTCCTCATCAAAAGGTTGTTCTTTATAGTTGATACAGATATCCGCTCCTAGTGAGTGACAGAAATCCAATTTTTCCTTTGAGCCGGCTGTAGTGATGATTTTCGCTTTTGTCAGTTTTTTTGCCAGTTGGATAGCTGCAGTGCCTACACCGCTTCCGCCAGCATGAATCAATACCGTTTCTTGATCCGTCAATTCACCTAACCAAAACAAGGTTTGGTACGCAGTCAAGAATACCTCAGGTATCGCTGCCGCTTCTTCAAATGACAGGTTATCCGGAATCTTCATTGCACGATCAGCCGGCATCAAGGCATATTGAGCATAACCGCCGCCGTTTACAAGGCCCATCACCCTCGTCCCCGTTTGTATATTTGCACCTTCCCCTGTTTCCACCACTTCCCCAGAAACTTCAATTCCCAATATTGGATTGGCCATATAACCGGATTTTCCTTCCCGGGAAACAATATCCGTTCTATTTATCGCAGAAGCTTTCACCTTTATTAATATTTCCCCTTTACCGGGCACAGGCTTTGAAAAATCTTTTAATAGTAATTGTTCTGCACCACCCGGTTCTTTAACCACTACTGCTTTCATTTGCCCCACTCCTTACCATTATATTAGTGACCATCCCTTTAAAATGGTTTGTCTTGAAGATGGAAACTATCCTACTCCAAAAAATATCCACAAGCAAATAATTAGGTTTTGCAAACAAGATAGAATAAAAAAAGCCGATGTCCCTTTCAGGGCCATCGAGCTTTTTTTGAAAAGTTTATATTATCTTTTATTAAGCGATTGACTTCTATCCAGGTCATGATGCAATTGTGCTGCGGGAACCTTAGGGTTAGGAATCTGTCCTTTTGCAACTGGTTCAGCTACATAAACAAAATCTCCCGTACCATCTGGGGCGCTTCCTGTTGCCCACAGGCCATCCGCCGATTCATTACCTTCCGACAAGTTCCAGAATTCGTACGCTTCCGGTTGAGATTCCATTTCCGCTTCCGGTGGGAATGATGCGGGAACAACCACGCCATTTTTTTCTTCAAGTTCTGCAATGGCCGCCATCCATTGATATTGGTGGTAACGATCACGGGCTAACATTTTACGGAAGGTAGCACGTACCCCTTCATCTTTGGTCATATGATATAATCGGGCCACTTGAAGTCGTCCTTGGCTTTCAGCATGAAGATTCGATCGCATGTCCGCTAATAAATTTCCGCTGGCTACGATATAAGATCCGTTCCAAGGCACCCCATTCGAGTTGGTTGGCAGTCCGCCAAGACCGCTTACGAGCAAATGCTGGGGATTGATACCACCCATGATCGCTGCTGTTGCAGGATCTTTTGCGGCTTCTGCTTGATCTTCCGGAGAAGCGCCATCAAGCAATTGACTAATGAGTGAACAAAGCATCTCTACATGTCCAATTTCCTCTGTACCGATATCCATCAGCATATCTTTGTATTTTTCTTCTCCACGGCAGTTAAATCCCTGAAAAAGATATTGCATCATGACAGTCATTTCCCCAAACTGTCCACCTAACACTTCCTGAATTTGACGGGCAAGCATCGGATCTGGTCGATCTACCTTAACTTCAAATTGCAATTCTTTTTGATGGCGAAACATATTAACTCCTCCTTTTTTTATATGATGTACGGTTTTTTATTACCCGCCTGTACATGCTTGAAACCATAATTCAGTTATAATGAACAATCATTGGAAAAAATTTACATACCATTAACATTGATGACCGAACTAAAAAGCCAAGGATTTTCTTTGTGTTATGAATCGCTCAAAAAATAAGATTTATAAAAGGTCCATTTACCTGTCTATAACTTTAAAATACAGGGTAAAGTAGAAAGAACCATATAAAGGTAAAAGGAGGATGGTAAATGGTTTTCAGGCCTCGAAATCAAAGAGATCAATCCATTTCAGAATTACGTTATACTTATTCCGCTCGTAACCTATGGTCCGGTTTTCTATTCGGGATCGGATTGGTTGCATTCATCGATGAAGCCATCTTTCATCAACTATTACATTGGCACCATTTCTATGACAAGTCCACATCCAATATTGGGCTTGTCTCGGATGGTTTATTTCATGCCCTTAGCTGGTTCGCAACGGTCGGGTCGTTATTCATGTTCGCTGACCTTCGCCGTCGAAAGGGATTATGGATGAAAAGGTGGATAGGGGGAGTTTTGCTCGGGGCAGGTTCTTTCCAGTTATATGACGGAATCATCCAGCACAAGCTCATGCGCCTCCATCAAATCCGTTACAATGTCGATATTTTCCCATACGACTTGACTTGGAACATTGCCGCCACAATCATGATCTTGACCGGCATTACCCTCGTCATTCAAACAAGGCGTAGCTTACTTAAAATGAAAGAAGACGCCAGCAATGCACAGTAATGGACATATTCATGATAATGGAACTGGTTTTGAACCGATTTTATTGATGCTACTCATGCTGGTTTTAGTGATTTATATCGCATCTGTCATGATTTCGAACCGCCGCTATAAAAAATGGCCATTATACCGTACCTACTTTTGGATTCTTGGCACTCTCTGTGCAGCCTTTGCAATCATAGGCCCAATAGCCAATCGCACTCATATGGACTTCACGGCGCATATGGTCGGCCATTTACTGCTTGGAATGATTGCACCCATCCTGCTTGTGCTTGCTGCACCTATTACGCTTGCACTGCGAACACTTGATGTACAATCAGCAAGACGCCTTTCAAGGGTGTTGAAAAGTTGGCCGCTGCGCTTTATAAGCAATCCAATCACTGCCTCCGCGCTTAATATTGGGGGGCTTTGGATTCTTTATACGACCGGTTTGTACGGGTTGATGCACCAGTATGCCCTTCTGCATGCATTAGTGCATTTTCACGTATTCATAGCGGGCTATCTATTCACTGCGTCTATGATTTATATGGACCCTACGCCCCACAGGTTCAGCTTCATGTTTCGAGCTATCGTATTTACAATTTCACTGGCCGGACATGATATCCTTTCTAAATATATTTTTTCCCACCCGCCAAGCGGAGTCACCAAGGTACAAGCGGAAAATGGCGGAATGTTAATGTACTATGCCGGTGATGCGATTGACGTTGCACTTATATGCCTCCTTTGCTATCAATGGTTCAAAGCCACCCGGCCCAAGGGGTCACTTGCCTTGTAGGAAGGCGGTTCCATGATTACTTCGGTAAACTCCTGCGTTTCTGTTTAATCGTCCAACATTTAGCTCATACTAATTTTTGATGAAAAAATTTTGGATGGAGCTGAATGAAAAATGGAATATGAAGCGAATAATTCTACTGAAAATGCTCTTCGTGATTATAAAGCTGGAATCGGTGTCTTTACGCATAAAATGCCAGATCTTGCTGAGAAATTCAATTCGTTTACGGAAGAGTGCTTTAAAGAAGGTCAATTGTCCAAGAAAGAAAAACAGCTTATCGCACTAGGAATAAGCTTATATTCACAAGATGAATACTGTATTATCTATCATACAAAGGGATGTCTTGATCAAGGCTGTTCCGAACAAGAAATTCTTGAAGCCATTGGTGTGACCGCGGCATTTGGCGGAGGAGCAACCATGAGTCAGGCTGTTACCCTCGTCCAGGAGTGCATTCAGGAAATAAACCAGATGAAACAATGATAAAGAAGGGATAGGAGAATTAGTCCTATCCCTTCTTTATGTTCTTAATAAATGCTTTTAATGACTCATGTTGTTGTTATTTCCTTGTGCCGGTGCATACGAATTCATCATTTGCTGCATATCCTGCTGTGCAAGCTGCGGGACTTGGTAATAATGATGTTTGTTTTGATATATCGAAATCTCATAGGCCATTTCAATGCAGTTCGGAACGGAATCCGCAAATACGCGGCGAACAACCGGATTCGTTATTTCAAGCGCTGCCATCGCCTTCATGGATGCTGCAGACTTAACAGCTGCAAGCATCAAGCCTGAAATGCATTCATCCGTAATTTCCGATACGGATTGCAAAGGTTTCTTTGGCTGAGTCGGTGTCAATCCATATATAAAATCGTTACCTTGATTCATTTTGTAGCTCTGAGTCGGTTTAGAAGGATCCTGGCCCGTTTGGAAGCACTCCAATGAAATATTATATTCATCTTGGATGAACTGATATTGCCGGTCCAGAATGTCGAGTAATTCCTGATCTTGGACATGCTGACGCAAAAGAGTATACGTGTTTAAAGTACCGATCGCTCCCGACAGCACTTCATGTACATCGAATACTTCGTGACCACCGTGATTCAATTGTGGGGGGATGGCACCCGTTTGCATGTTCTGGTGTACTTGACCTTGTTGATATTGGTTTTGCATTGTATTTCCCTCCTCATTTTATCAATCAAGCGAACACGTTTAGTATGTTAAACCCCAACCGGATTATTCAATCTAAACTCTTCCAAGAAGACCAATAAACTGCTGCATCATTTTTTCTGTATAAAAAAACCGTAGCGCTTTAAACTATAAACAGTTTTAATACATGGGAGGATTCCTAATGACACATCAATGCTTCTATTGTAGTGATGTCACGGAAGAAAAAAATATCCATATAGTAGCATTTCAAGTTACTGACACGGATAGAAATGAAATGCTCTGTGATGAATGTTATCAAGAATGGCTGCAAGGAATAAAAGGGTAAGCATTAAAAGCCCTCTAACATTTCCCAAACACAACGTTGCATGCTTGGATGAATTCAGGGTAACTTAAATGCGTTAATGAATTTCAAGGAGGATGGTTATGGGAATTTTAAGCGGAAATCCGAAAGATGAGCCTATGCATTACGGAGAGGTATTTGGAACATGGGCATTTCTGACCACTACAAAAGGGTTGATTGCATGTCATCAAACCATGCTTAATCATACTGGCGACAAGGACCTGCATAAATTGCTAGTAGAAGTGATCAATCAAGGGAAACAGGAACATGACCAACTTGAATCATTATTAAAAGAAAATAACGTAGGACTGCCTCCATCACCACCTGAAAGGCCTAAAGCTAACTTGGAGGATATTCCCGTCGGGGCACGTCTTCAAGATCCTGAAATCTCCGCTTCAGTATCAATCGATATTAATGCGGGATTAGTTGCTTGCAGCCAAATGATGGGTCAATGCATCCGCGAAGATATTGCACAGATGTTTGCGCAATTCCATACGAATAAAGCTGCATTGGGTGCCGACTTCCTAAGATTGAATAAGGAAAAAGGATGGCTTGTCCCTCCTCCTCTTCATATTAAAAAATAAGTATGTAAATAGATCCCCTTAATCATGTTTTGTGATTGAATGTTCAACATGATTAAGGGGATGATGACGATTAAGGAATCATTACCATTGAAGACTTTCGATCAAGTGGCACTTTGTACATTGTTGACTATAATCATTTTTGATAAATTCATGGTTACAATTCTCCCGAAAAATGTTCAGCTCCCTTTTCAGCTGCTCCAATTGAATTTCCAACTGTTTCATTTCAACTTTTATCTGGATTACTCGATTCATCGAATTCTCCCTCTCGTCGGAATCATTGATAGATTTTCCCATCCGTTTTCCTAAATTCATTCGCTTTTTCTTTAAGCCCTTCATCGATTACCGACTCAAAACCCAGACCCTTTTCCTTCGCCAAATCACGGATGTCCTGAGAAATTCTCATACTGCAGAATTTCGGTCCGCACATTGAACAGAAATGGGCTGTTTTAGCACCTTCTGCCGGAAGAGTTTCATCGTGATATTCAACCGCCCTTTCAGGATCAAGGGAAAGATTGAATTGATCTCTCCAACGAAATTCGAATCTAGCCTTCGAAAGGGCATCATCCCGTTTTCTTGCCTGCGGATGGCCTTTTGCAAGATCAGCTGCGTGTGCTGCAATTTTATAAGTAATGACCCCTACCCGAACATCCTCTTTATTCGGAAGTCCTAAATGCTCTTTCGGTGTCACATAGCAAAGCATGGCCGTTCCAAACCAACCAATCATGGCTGCACCAATCGCAGAAGTGATATGGTCGTATCCAGGAGCTATATCCGTCGTCAAAGGTCCCAGGGTATAGAAGGGTGCTTCTTGACAGACTTCCAGCTGCTTATCCATATTTTCTTTAATCAAATGCATCGGTACGTGACCGGGTCCCTCCACCATGACTTGAACATCGTGCTTCCAAGCAATCTTCGTCAATTCGCCAAGTGTTTCCAATTCCGCAAATTGTGCCTCATCGTTTGCATCTGCAATGGATCCCGGACGGAGACCGTCACCTAATGAGAAAGAAACATCATACGTCTTCATGATTTCACAAATCTCTTCAAAGTGGGTATAGAGAAAACTTTCCTGATGGTGGGCCAAGCACCATTGTGCCATGATGGAGCCTCCGCGTGAAACAATACCCGTAACTCGCTTTGCTGTCATGGGGATGTATCGCAAAAGCACACCAGCGTGTATGGTGAAGTAATCGACACCTTGCTCAGCCTGCTCGATTAATGTATCCCGGAAAACTTCCCAATTTAAATCTTCCGCCACCCCATTCACTTTTTCCAATGCTTGATATATCGGAACCGTCCCAACCGGCACAGGTGAATTCCTGATAATCCATTCCCGCGTCGTGTGAATATTCTTTCCTGTGGAAAGATCCATTATGTTGTCTGCACCCCATCGTGTAGCCCAAGTCATTTTCTCCACTTCAGCTTCGATCGATGAACTGACAGCTGAATTTCCAATATTCGCGTTTATCTTCACGTGAAAATTACGTCCGATGATCATGGGCTCACTTTCAGGATGGTTAATATTTGCCGGAATGATTGCCCGCCCGCTAGCTACCTCTTCCCTTACAAACTCAGGGTCTACATTTTCCCTGATCGAAATGAACTCCATTTCTGGAGTAATGATCCCTTTGCGGGCATAATGAAGCTGGGTTACGTTTTTCCCTTTCACTGCACGCAATGGTTTTCTTTTCAACCCCGGAAAAACTTCGGCATTGGATTGTGACTCCACTTTTCTATATCCGTTATCTTCGGGCTTTATTTCACGCCCTTCATACTCTTCAACATCTTCCCGTTCAAGAACCCAGCTGCGTCTAATCGGGGCAAGGCCTTTATGAATATCAATCGGATATTCTGAATCCGTATAGAAGCCGCTTGTATCGTATACACGTAAAGGCGGATTCTCCTCTTCTCCGAATGCCCCAGTCGTCGGACTTAGCCCAATTTCACGCATAGGTACTTTAATATCGGGCCTAGATCCCTCAACATACACTTTTTTACTCCCGGCAAAACTGGACATAATTGAAACGTTCATGTCATTTACTGAATTACTCTTCATGATTTCATTTCTCCTTTTTAAGTTCATTTAAAAAGGACGAAATCCAATCCATTTCGCACGAAAAAGCCAGGTCTCATATTTAAGACCCGGCTAACGTTAGTATGACTACAGAAATGACCAATTGAAAGGTCATCGTTTAGTAGATTCTAACTTCCCCACGCTGGTATGAACCAGATCAGGTCCTGAGGGTTAAGAAGCTTAAGCGCTTCTCTCTCAGCCCAACTTTTATTGGACACCCCTAGTCTGAAAATAATTTAATTGATTACAGGGTAACTATATATCACCCTTTTCATTCTGTAAATAATTTGAAAGACCTAATATTTTCTCTGCAATCATCTAAAATTTGTTATTTGGAGGAGGAGCGCGAATTAATTCCCCAGGCTCTCAAGGATAGGGAAAAGCTCCTCTAAATGCTTGATTTCATAGGTTGGAAGCACTTCATTCCGTTCCTTATCATGGCGATTTATCCAGACCGACTTTATGCCTACCCGTGATGCTCCAAGGATATCGGTCATTAAATTATCGCCGACCATCAATACTTCATCCTTATCAAGCTCCATGATTTCCAAAGCGTGCTCAAAAATGGAGGCATCCGGTTTACCTCGTCCAAATGCGCCTGAAATCACGATTTGGTCGAAATAAGGAACCAGTTCAGGTGTTATTTCAAGTTTGGTATTTTGCAGCTCAGGAGATCCGTTCGTAAGCAACAGCAATTTGTACTTCCCTTTTAATTCATCCAGAACACGGAATGTTTCTTCATAGATAAATGGCTTTTTGCGTCTTTCTGCCGGGAAACGTTCTGCCAGTTCAAGCCCAAATTCCGGGTCATCGATCCCTAATGCCTTCAAGCCCCTCGTCCACGCTTCTTTCCGATAAGCCGGTACAATCCCGGCAATCTTCCGGAATTCATCATGATCATCCTGAAAATTCCCCCATAGTCCCTCAAATGGATTGATTCCGATCATTTGAGTGAATGCATATGTATCATAAGAAGAATAAAGATCACGCGCTTCCTTCCGCACCGCTTCTTCAAACTCGTCGACATTCAGACCATATTTCTCCTTGGCAACTTCGCATGTGGCCACAAAAGCCTCTTTTACACTTTTCTGATCCCATAGTAATGTATCATCTAAATCAAAAAAAACTGCCTTCAGCAAAATGTCCACCCCTCTTTCCCCAATATTGAATTCGTAAAAATTACACTATTACAATAATAAACCACAACTAATAAAAAAAGAATAACTATTCGGAAAATGCATGCCCTTTCTTCGCAAAATGGCTTACCTTTTCCGGTCAGAATCATATATTCATTTCCCTTTTCTACTTTCAAATACATACAGTTTTCCATTACTGGCAATTTTGAACTTTGGACCGGTGAACCCACGTCGGATCAGCTCTTTCCTCATATATACCATGAGGGCGGCATGACTCACGATCAGGACATTCCTTTCCCCCTTTGCAAAGACTTCATCCAATACTTTATTGATTCTTTGCTCAGCAAACTTAATTTCCGCCCTTGTCTCCTTGTTGATCACCGAGCAGCAGCGAATCCAGATGGCCCAAAGGATGAACGGCAGCTTAATCCTTCCTCTCAGAGGGGGAGAAGGTATTTCCCGCAGCTCCTCCATCCGATGAACCGTGCCTGGAAAGATGTGTTCCGCTGTCTTGACGGCTCTCGACATATCACTACAATAACATTCCTGCCATTCCTCCACGCCAAATAAAGTCGTTCCATAAATAATATCCGCTGCATCATAGTCCACAAACCATTGCTTCATATCATCCGCCGTCACAGATTTCCCAGTAGGAAATTCATGTGCTACCTTAAAATGCCGTACCAAACCAATTTTCATATATTCTCCTTTTTATCTTTTAAAATATTCATTTCTATTTCTTATAAAATCCCTTAACAATATATTAACCTATGTAAAGTAATATAATAAATGCAAGTTGAAATCATTAAAACCTAATCAAAGGTTTTCCATATTTTGCAACTGATTATGATACGGAAACATATCATGGCCATATGTAAGGATCGAAAAAAGAGAAAGCATATTGGTATTATCCCCTTCAGGTAGACAGAGAAAAAAGAGAACATGATAAAATGTTCTTAACTGTCAATCTGGAGGGGATTTTTGTATGGCAAAAAAGGGGCAAACGTTTCA
>NZ_JAGGQV010000042.1:0-5593 GCF_018613135.1 Bacillus sp. ISL-57
TTCATGGATGGCTAACGGGGCAGGTTAGTTGCATAAGGTTATATTTGCATTAAGATAGAATATAAGTGAAAAAGTTAAAAAATAAGGGGTGTTTTTTTGGCGAAAAATATTGGGAATTCAGATAATTTTAAACAAGTAGTAAAGAGAATTTGTAAAATTAACAATATTCCCCCCCAGAAACCTAAATTTGAAGTTATCGATAACTTAATGGTTATTAGTATAAAGAACCATTTAAAAGATGGAGTAGACTTAGATTGTTTTAATATTCTAAATCTGATTTACCGAATAATTGGACCTTTAGGGATAAGATTCAATCAACAAATGTACCTCTATCCAAATTCGGAAAGACTGGCTAGAGTAACTGTATCTTTTAAAAAAGAAGATTATGATGATTTAAATAGAAAAATGAAAGAATTTTGTGAATAAATTTACTTAAGCTAACGGGTGCTTTAGCTGAGGATCAGAGCTGTCTTTAAGGTAGCTTTTTCTTTATGCAACTATCGGGGCAGGTTAGTTGAAGAACGAATGTGGTTTTTTATGGTAAAATAAACATAAATTATTTTCATTAAGGGGTCTACCTGCTATGAAATTAGATGATAAAAAGAGAAAGATTCAAATGGAATATAGGGAGAAATTGCAGCAAAAGAGAAAGAATAAAAAATTCACACTCGAAGCAATTGTAGTTGCTATTATCATTTTTCTTTTCATTGTTTTAAATTCAATTTTTAAAGCCTTTTAACTGTTTTTAGTTCATTTGGATGGCCGCCAATTGGTGGCCTTTTTGGCTTAATGAACTAAAGGGGCAGGTTAGTTCAACAAGGAATAATGCATTTGAAATAGAATTTATATAGTACGTCAATTAAGGAAGAAGGCTGAATGACATTGATTAACACAGTTTTTTCATATGTTCTTCTCGGTGTGATAATTTTCTACGCCTTGGAATGGGCAGCTGTTGGTTCAGGTTTTAAGGTACTAATTGGTGGGGGGGTTGGTTTACTTTTATATATAGCTATTCATTTTAGTAAGAACAAAAAAATAATGAGTGATATGGAAGAGCTCGATGACAGGCAATAATATCCTAACAGGTGCCTTACTTCAATAAGAGGGTTGCTTTGGCAGCTCTTTTTGTTATGGAACTATCGGGGCAGAATAGATATATAATGTGATTCTAAAGAAAGGAAGGTTAAATATGCTTTTTCACATTATCGTTGGGTTTATTTTCCCTTGGCTTTTAGGTGCTTATTTGGTTAAAAATCAGACAAAGCTATTTATAATTTTTTATCCAATTGGTGTAGCAACAAGTATTTTAGTAAATGAAATTGGTTTTAACTACTTTTGGAAGATGGATATAGTGTTTCAAGAATCATCTTTAACTGGAATTCCGTATGATTTAGGTCTTTATCCTATACTTGGTTGTTTATTTATTTGTGTTATTCACTATAAAAAAATGCCTATTCTTATTACATTTTTAGTTTTCACTTTAGTAACAACTTTTGGAGAGTACATACTAGTATGTCTAGAGAAAATAGTATACAGGAATGAATGGAATATCATTTGGACTGGTGTTAGTTATTTATTTGCTTATTCAATTTATTATGTTTATTACAAATTAGTTCGTAAGTTTATTTTATTAAATTAATGGGTGCTTTACCAAGAGCTGATCAGCAGCTCCTTTTCTTATGCAACTATCGGGGCAGAATAGCTCTATAAACCGTTTAACGTACATAAATAACTGGGTATAGAGTGGAAATACTCACTTGTTACTAAGTTAAAGGGAAATTTGAACGGGAAGGAACGGAAAGTATGGGCGAAGAACAATACACAGTAAAACGATGGATAGTTTACTGTCCCTATACCCAACGCTATGTGAATCACGAAACTTCTTTTGTAAGGACGGATGAAAAGAAAGATGTGATTGCTACTTGTACAGGCATAGAGGATTGCTGCAGCAATTGTTTTTTTCTTCTTGGTTCTCAAGCCATAAAAGAAACAGAAAAGAAAAGATCTGCTTTATCAATTCAAATATCAAAAACAAATAAATTTATATAATTGATTTAGGAAACATAAGTTACATTTCTAATTACATTTTAGAACCGTCCCAAAAGTGGACGGTTCTTTTGTCTACAACAAGAAAGTAGGGACGCTTTTTCTTATAGAACTAACGGGTGCGTTAGCTGAAGATCGGAGCTGTCTTTAAGGCAGCTCTTTTTTCTTATGGAACTAAAGGGGCAGTTTAGTTCATTAAGGTTTCAGTATAGAGGTTATTCAAAATTGAAAAAGAATATGGAAGGATATAAGTTTTTTTGTCTGGGGGATTTTATATGTCTTTTGAACAATGTCAGAGAATTACTTCTTTAATGTCAGGATTTAATAAAACGTGGTTCTTTGCAGGCGGTTGGGCAATTGACCTTTTTATCGGTAGAGAAACAAGACATCATCAAGATATAGAGATTGCACTATTTCGGAAAGATCAATTAAACCTGAAGGAATATCTTAAAGAATGGGATTTTAAAAAGGTTATTAAAGGTAGGTTCTATACTTGGGAAAATGAGTTTTTAGAGTTACCTATTCACGAAATACACGCATTGAATAAGTCAAATGGAGATAAATTAGAAGTTCTTCTAAATGAAACAAAGGATTATGATTGGAAATTCAGAAGGGATTTAACGATTTCCTATCCACTTAAGTCAGTTTGGAGTTATTCTGATACAGGCATTCCTTATCTAAATCCAGAAATTGTACTTTTATATAAAGTGAAAAACACAAGAGAAAAAGACCATCAAGACTTTATGGCGATATTAGATAATTTAGATGATGAGAAGAAAGAATGGCTACAGTATGCTATACAATTGCACGAACCAGAACATAAATGGCTTCAATTCTTAACATAACGTCTTAATGAAATAACGGTGTAGTTAGTGAAGAAAGAATAAAGTGTTTAATTTTGTTCATAAAGCATTATTTAACAGATTCAAAAAGGAGAATCCTTTGGGTAAGGATTCTCCTTTTTACTATGGAAACTATTATATTTATTCTAGGCATGACTCAATCTAAATCTTACCAAAAATATAAATATAAGTCTATTTCTTTTTTAATAAATATGGAAAAATTATGATAGTAACAATGAAAAATTCACTTAAGAAAGAGGCGATTTTGAACATGAAACAAAACATTTATGATCATCCAGAATTCTTCCAGAGTTACCGAAATCTACGTGAGTCTGAGTCGAATTACAATGATTTACTAGAACAACCTACCCTAAGAGATATGCTACCTGAATTAAAGAATAAAATTGTATTGGATGTAGGCTGTGGTATGGGGGACTTCGCAAAGTATTGTGTAAAGGAACAGGCTCGGGAGGTCGTGGGGATTGACATTTCAAAGAAAATGATTCAAGTTGCTCAGCAAAGAAATTCCCATGAACGTATTAACTATGTAAATATTGCTTTAGAAGATCTTCAGATAAAACAACATGAATTTGATGTTGTAGTTAGTTCACTAGCTTTACATTATATACGGGATTATGATGTTGTTATAAAAAAAATTAACTGTTGTTTAAAAAAAATGGGGGTTTTTCTTTTCTCCATTGAGCATCCGATTGTAACAGCTAGAAGAAATATGGATAATTGGATAGTTGATAAAGAAAACAACAGATCACATTATGCAGTTGATCATTATCAGGACGAAGGTGAAAGGCGACAACATTGGTATATAGACGGTATTGTTAAATATCACCGTACTTTCTCAACTCTAATAAATGAACTAATCCTGAATGGCTTTCAGATTGAGCAAGTAATTGAGCCTATTCCCGATAAAAAAGCATTGAATAGTTTACCAAAAATTATTAATGAGATGAGAAAACCTTCTTTTATGATCATTAGGGCAAAGAAAGTTTGGTAATATGGGAGGTTGCTGCGGCAACCTTTTTCTTACGGAACTAAAGGGGCAGTTTAGTTCAACAAGCTTTTATTATGAATATTCCCATTTCAAACTTATTTAGAGCAAGGTTATCTCTTGCTTTTTTCTTTGTGTTTTAAAGTTGCTTTTTATTCAAAAAAAGGGATTTTCTTGTTGAAAAACAATACTTTTAGTGTAAAATTACACTAAAAAGGAGTATTTGGTATATATGGAAAAAGAAGAATTCATCAATTTAATTTCAGAAAAAATGAAACTTGTCCGAACAGAACAAAGTTTTTCTCAAGATAAAATGTCTGAAATTCTAGGGATTTCAAAAAAAACACTAGTTCAAATTGAAAAAAGAAGAACAGAAGCCAATTGGACCACCGTTGTTGCATTTTGTGCTTTGTTTAATCATAGCCAATTGTTGATAACATCAATTGGTGACAATCCAGTTGATTTTGTTCAGTTAATTGCTAGCAAAAATGGTGGTACGCCTAAAGAAAAAACAATGGGTGGTAAGATATGGTGGAAAGAAGTCGAGTATAGAGGGGATTTTCGTTTGCAACAAAATTTGATTAGTAACCATTACCGTATATTGGATCAATATGATTATCGTTGGCATAGTTCTTTTGATAAAGAAGAGAGTTTAAGTCGTTTAAATGAATTACAGGAGGTGGAGACTATCGAGATAGATAAAGGTATAGGGATATATGAAGAATAAGACCTCTACCTATAATAGTCTTAGGCTGTCCAAGTTTTCCACGTAACCTATATATCTGAAAGAGAGGTGACAATATGAGAAAAATAGTAATTGGTATTCTAATAGTCTGTTTATACTGTTTTCCTTTTGTTTATTTTTCAATGCACCAAGATTTTGCTAACCGTTCAATGCTTGGCTATTTAATTATGATTGTAGTAACTTCACTTCTTGCTTTCTTCGGCAAACTCGTTAGTAATTCAATGTTTCTTATTATTGGTAATATATTGTCTGTAATAATATCATTTTATTTCATCAGCGAGATGACAGGGAACGAACGATGGGGTGGCTATTTTAAGCCACTAACTCCATATCAATTATTAATCTTGGTTAGTTTTTTGAATTTGATCCCTCAGTTCTTCGCTATGAAGTTAGCTAATAGAAACAAAAAATAAAGTTAAATATTAATTTGATTGAGAAGAGTAACTTCTTTGAATTACTCATTTCTTTAATAAATATCAACAATATTCATTAACATAGCCTTCTTATTAAACAGCTAAGTTTGTGATTTAATACACTTAAACTAACGGGTGCGTTAGTTGATTAAGACAAATAAAAAGAGAGCTACCCAAAGTTACCCCATAGATATTACTTCGTTATACAGTAGTGAACCAACCACTAATAGTAGATGCTGTAACACCTGCATCATCAGCATCGACACGCGTTCTCAATTTACCGTCATTGATACGTTTTACGAATGTACCTTTAACACCTTGTGTGTTGGGGGATTACGGAAATAAAATTACGACCTTATAATTAGGAAGTGTGTTTTAATTAATGTAATTTGCTGAAGAAACAAAGGCATAAAAAAAGGAAGAGGAACTATAAAAGTTGCACATAACCCTGTCAAGTAGACAATAAAAAAAGAGTATTTTTTAAGCTGCGGCCTTTTCTCGATATTCAATTGGGGAAAGGCGTTGAATTTCTCTTGAAAGC
>NZ_JAGGQV010000043.1:0-7810 GCF_018613135.1 Bacillus sp. ISL-57
ACATTCAACTGAACGAGTAAAGGAGTATTCAGATAATCCGAAAGCTATGTTGTTAACTGCATTATCTGTTAATCATGCGAAGCAAGGAAAAGGTTATGCTAAACAAGGTATGCTCTTACTAAGTGATTTTGTTAAATCTGAATTTCCTAACTGTGATGAAATCGTTTTAGTTGTAAATCATAAAAATCTTCCTGCCCAGCAACTGTATTTGAAAGTGGGTTTTCAAGATACTGGCAAGAGAAAAATAGGTCCAATTGGTGAACAGTTTATAATGAATTTATCGGTGTAAAATACATAGTGCTTAATGAACTAACGGGTGCGTTAGTTGAAAATCGGAGTTGTCTTTAAGGCAGCTTTTTTTTATGGAACTAACGGGGCAGGATAGTTCATTAAGATGTATAATATTGGATATATTTAAGGGGGGATTCTGATGTTAATTAGAGAGGTAAAACCTGAGGATGCTGAAAGTTTCGATTGGCTAATGAAGCAAGTTGAAACTGAGGCTGATTTTATGCTTATGGAACAGGAGAAAGAAAAGGTTCTCCTGAACAACAACGTAAATGGTTGGAACGAATGGACAAAGAGAGTAATTCAACGGTACTTGTTGCGGAACAAGAAGGTCGACAATTAGTAGGATATTTAGCAGTCATTGGCGGAGATACAAGAAGAACCAAACATTCAGCCTACCTAGTTATAGGTATTTTAAAAGAATACACAGGGCGTGGTATAGGAACAAAACTATTTCAAAGGTTAGAAGAATGGGCAATAACTCATAATATCTTACGGTTAGAACTTACAGTAGTCACTCAAAATGAAGCAGGAGTATCTCTATATAATAAAATGGGATTTGAGATAGAAGGAATAAAAGGAAAATCACTAATGATAGATGACACACTTTTCGACCAGTATTTTATGTCCAAATTATTATAAGATCTTGCTAAACTAACAGGTGCTTTACTTCATTACCAGGAGCTATCAGCAGCTCCTTTTCTTATGCAACTATAGGGGCAGGAAGTCTTATTGAGTTACTATTTTCAGGCTCGACTTTTGCTTCAATCCTATTGAGATTAAGCGTATTAAACCCATAATCCAATAATGCGAGAATGGCTTCTGAAGCAAATCCGTTACCCCAGTATTCTTTACCAAGTTCATAACCGATTTCTGCTTTTAAATTCTCAAAGTCTAAGGAATTGTAGCCACAAGAACCGATAATTTGATTTGACTCTGATTGAATAATCGAATAGCGAATAGCTTTGTCTTCTTGATATAAGGCATCAAGCATTTCAATTACTACTATTGCTTGACTTTCATCAGTCAAACTATAGATATTCATAAACCTTGTAACTTCAGAATCAGACCAGATTTTAAATAAGCTAGAGGAGTCTGATACCTCCATTTTTTTCAATACTAATCGTTCAGTTTGTAATTCGGTAATCAATATTTTTACCTCCATTTTGTTTTGAAATTTCTTGTTTCAACATTTGGGGTTTAGATATTGATATCTGTGCATAGTTCAGTCGGGTGAAAGGAATTTAAATAATAGGAGTTCTTATAGGAGAATATGCCTTTTGTGTATAAATATAAGATGAAGGGAGGGATAAATTTATGTATGAGGCAAAAGGTTTTCAAAGTACAGACTTCGCAGAACTTATTCGGGTAGTTAATGATTTTCTTGGCTCATTAGAGGAAGGAAAGCTGATAGATGTTAAATACAAGCTGTTCCTCTTGCTGTAAGCATGCACACAGAATATGGAGTGAATCCTGATACAAAATATACGGCAATGATTATCATAAAGAAATAGTGAGCTTGTGGTTTTTTCTGAATCTTGACATTTCTTACAAAAAAATGTTATGATTAAAAAGAATTATTTTTGTTCGGTGTAAAGGATTTGTAACTTTTCATCTTGAAGATCACTGAGAGCAAGGATAGTATTACATTGTGTGTGTTTACACACTAGGAGGCAATACAAATGGAAAAAGGTAATGTAAAATGGTTTAATGGCGAAAAAGGCTTCGGATTCATCGAACGTGAAGGTGGAGACGATGTATTCGTTCATTTCTCAGCGATTCAAGGCGAAGGTTACAAAACTTTAGATGAAGGTCAAGCAGTGACTTTTGATGTGGAGCAAGGTCAACGTGGACCTCAAGCTTCAAACGTACGTAAAGCTGCTTAATTTTACAAAACAGGGAAGGCAGGCTCTTTTATGGGAGTCTGCTTTTCTTTTTTCTGTGAAACAAAGAACCCCCACTCGTAAAGGAGTAGGGGACATGAAAACAGTAAATCAAATGGTAAACCAAGTGTAGCATATAATTAAGGATTATCCTAATTTAATGAGAGTGGCTTATAAAATGACTCTTATTTTTATAGATACTTGAAGGATATTTTCTGCTTCGATTCTAATGGACTATCAAGGCGTATTGGGTATTTATGTTAAAATAAAGGTTGTGATGAATTGCACTTAAAGTAACGGGTAGCGATTGCTGAACAAGGCAGTCGCTTTTTGTGCAGGAAGGTTTTATATAGAATAATAATATTAAGGTTAGTAGAGGTTTCAGAATATACGCGGGAAAATTAACCTTCCCTACACGATTCCTATTGTTTTTGCTTTTTCTGATATTTAAAGAAAAAAGTAGTTGACACTGAAAATAAATTTATGGTATTATTAAAAATTTGATAAAAAATAATATATATGTTAAGGTTAAGAAGGTTACCATATATGGAGGTGGATTATTTGTTTCAAATTGGCGATAACATTGTTTATCCAATGCACGGAGTAGGTATAATTAAAGCCATAGAAGAAAAGGAAATCTCAGGGGGAAAACAACAGTATTATGTCATAAAAATGTTAATCGGTAATATGCAAGTCATGATTCCTACGGGTAAAATATTGAGTTCAAGTATACGCCCTGTTACTGACATAATTGCATTAATACACATCATAAACATTTTTCATCATGGAGAATCAGATAGATTACTGCCGTGGAAACAAAGGTATAAAGTGAACACGGACAAAATAAAAACGGGTAAAATACAAGAATGTACTGAAGTTGTACGTGATTTAATGCGTATGAAGAAAGAAAAAGCACTTAATACAAGCGAAAAAAAAATGTTAGATAACGCACATGGATTTTTGATTAGTGAACTGGGATTAATTAAAGGGATTACTGAAAATCAAATAAAAAGTTTCTGTTAAGGTTAATTTAAGATAATGTATTACATCTCCCGAAAATATCCTGAATTTTTTGGGAATATGTTTATTATTAAAAGTAAATCTTCAAAGACATTCAACTTCTCCAACTCACCTTTAGAGCATTAACCTCTTTTGTTATTTCTACAATCTAATCCACTTTTATTATTTAAATTTCTTTTACGAACGTTTGAAGTTTCATCAAATAACTCGATAAAATAGTCACTTGATTTTTGCAATCCTGATTCACACTGGCACGGACAAGGAGCCGTAAGGATGAAAGAGAGGTAGGGCTTTCATTGTTTTAGGCATACAATATATTATTTAAGTCATTATTTCTAGAAGAAAAAACATTCAATCTCACCTCTATCTTTAAGAATTTTTTACATCTACTGAGACAGTGAATAGTAATTGTTTATCTTCTTTACGTAAAAGAGAAAAACGAATTGGTAACACCATATGGTCAACTACAAAAATGGGTTCCAGACCAGGAAACCATTTTTTATTTTATTTACATAACAATAGTAAAGATTACTGGTGATGGTTTTAAATCCTTTGATGAAGGGCAACGCGTACAATTTGATATTCTAAAAGGACAACGTGGCTCTCAAGCAGAAAACGTTTCTAAAATTTAATTGATCTCCTACCCCTTGTAAATATGAACTCTGATCATAGGGGGACCAAGCATAATCACCGCTTTGTACTTGAGTATACTTTTGTCATTTCCTTTTACTTTAATGGTTTCCCCGAATAATGGGACGAGGGGACAGCTCCCTTGTCCCATGAGACTACTTGTCCAATACTCTATCCCTAGCAACTTTTCTCGAACGAGTAAGTTGCCATCTAGAAGAACAAAGGAACCACCTACTCTCCACAAGAAGATACTATAAAAAGGTCCGTATTAATAGATCCAATAGTAGCTTTTTCTTGTTCCTGTTAAAGGAGATATTATTGATGACCCAGATTTTGATTCAAGATTTCATAATGGATATGAGGTTGTAAAAGTTACCCTAAATTATGAGACAAATGAATGCTATGTATCTCTACATCCACTTGCAAATGAATTAGAGGAAATTAGTATCAATGACTATATAGAAAAATTTGTAGCACATGAATGGCGTATTGTTTCAAAAGAAGAATTATTAACCTGCTAAATGAGAAAGATTCACCGCATACCACTGCATGTTATTGAAGTAACGGTGCAGGTTTGTTGAACAAGATTAAGGTTTAAAGGAAAAGTTATGTAAGGTAATTTTTTATTAGAAAGGTGTTTCGATTGTCTTATATACATGGGGAGGTGATTTGTTGAAGGAGAGCCAAGCAAATGAAGAATTATTCTCTCTGAAAAATCTTCGGGTCCTGTGCCTTAATTCTTTCGGTAATCTTGAGAATTTGTTTTTTAAATCAATTTCCTAACCTAATTGACTTTAGATTTGTTGATACTAATGTGTTAGATGGTGACTTATCACCAATTTTAGACCATCCAACAATCCGAAGTGTAGGCTTTCTGAATAAGAGACATTACAATATTAAAGATGATAAGATGGATGCTTTGTTAAAGGATAAAAATGATGGAGAAGAATTTAGAAATGTTATCAAGTATGTAAAATATGAGACATTTAGATATATTTATTAACTCAAGTCTTAATGAACTCCCTCAGTTTAATAGATAATGCTCACGAATACTCGCTTATTCGCAGGATTTCAAACCACATGGTATAGGTTACTTTAGGTGAACGAAAGAGATAGGACCGTTTTGATAAGATGAGGGCAGATTGAAATAGGGGATCTGTTAAAAATCCCATATTATTACATATACTGCACGCATTCTCCACGCTGCCCCTGGAGGCTTTCCCTCCCATGTCTCAACGGGTCATAATCCTATGCCCTTTCATTCCTTCGTCATGCCTATCCAAGGGGTGGAGGCCGGTTTTGCTAACGGAACGGGTCATTGCCCTTTTGTTCATTACATCCAGTACTTCGTGCTTTCTTTGAAGTCCTACGAATAAGCCAACTTTCGTTAAAATAACAATGTGAATGTAAATTTACGCTGCTAGTTGTTCAAGAGGGAAGACCATTTCCGGTTTATAGGCAGAGCCATTACGAGCAATCCCTACTAGGACACGGGCGAGTTTTCCACAAAGTTTCATGATGGATTTCATTTTCTTAATCTTCTTCACTTTAACATTATTTGAGTGTAGGGCTTTAAACTCAGGGTTATTCATCACCAGACTCATGGTCGCAAGGTAGAGGTAACGCCGCAGGCGTGATCTTCCACGTTTGGAAAGAACAATTTGGCCTTTCCACTTCCCAGAGCTGGCTTCAGCGAGATGTAATCCTGCATGACGAAGGAGCGCATTCCCGTGAGCGAACCCACTCAGATCTCCAGCTTCTCCTAAGATTCCCGCCAATGAAATCTCGCTGATTCCTTTAATGGCAAGTATTTGGTTAACGAATGGAATCTGTTCCAAGACGTTTGTGACTTCTTGCGTCACTCTTTCGAGTTGGGATGAAGCGAGATCATATTCCTCTAATAACTGTTCCAAGTGAAGTTTATACGCATCAAGGGCTTGTTTGGTACCAATTGAACGCTTGGCCAATGCAAGCAGGGAACGGGCTTTTTTATGCCCGGAATGTCGCTTCATACATGATTTCCACCCGGTTACGATATCTTGAGGCTGTAAGGAACATAATTCAGCTGGGGTAGGAAAGAGGCGTAGGGTTGCGATTGCCCCTTTACATGATACGTCTTTAAACACTTGCCGGAGCTCGGGAAAGACAACATCCACCCAGCGATTAATTTGGTTGATGGAGCTAACAAGACGCTTAACGATCACATCTCGGTTAGCCATAAGGACACGAAGTTTTTCAAATGATTCTGAAGTGGAACGAACGAAGGCATAGTAGCCATTCTTCACCATATCAGCGATGACAAGGGCATCTTTTTTATCACTTTTGGATTGCGTATTATCACGATTTTCTTTGTTTCTTTTGACATGGTGAGGATTGACGGTGACGACATCCATGTTTTGTTTGACTAGCCACTTTGAAAGGTTTATCCAATAATGTCCGGTAGGTTCCATTCCGACTATCGTTGTGTCTAGGTTTTTCATTTGTTTTAGTTCCTGGATCCAGTTTAGTAATCGAGTAAAACCCTCTTCGTTATTTTCAAAAGACAAGGGTTTCCCGACCACAATGCCCCGAAAGTTTACAGCACGGGCCACGTGTACGTGTTGGGCAATATCCACACCAACAACTAGATGTTGAGCCGTAATTCTCTCAATTAGTTAATTTTGTTTGTTTTGCATTTTAAAATTCATAGTAGGGCTTCCTCCTTAAGATTTTGAGTTAGATTGGTCTCTATACTCGTATCTTACTGAGGGGCTCTATTTTTTTCAAACCTGATATTTAACGATCTACAGGAATGCTAACGGGTGCGTTAGTTCCATAGTAAGCACTAAAGAAGACCACTTTTTATGTGGTCTTTTTATTTGTTCAAAAATCAACATTAATCATTAACAAAGCCTATTTAAAATAAAAGGCTCTGTTAAAGGATGTAGTTGAATTTCTTGATGCGGGTTATAAAAAAATTCAGAATATTAAACAAACAAAATCTGTGGTAATATTGTGTTATTTAATAGGAAAGGGGAAGTAATATGGAACATTTTTATTTATTTGTAATAACGACTTTACTAATTGTACTTACTCCTGGGGCTGACACAGTATTAGTCACTAAAAATACATTGATTAATGGAAAAGGAATAGGTTTTAAAACGGTTGGCGGTGTTTGTTTGGGACTTACGATTCATATAGTAATTGCTCTTCTTGGCTTGTCTGCTGTGATTGCTAACTCTGTTCTACTTTTTAAAATTATTAAATATGCTGGAGCCGCATTTCTCATTTTTATGGGAATATCTACTCTTTTTTCAAAGCAGTTCAACTTAACGCCTGACAACACTACTTCGAATAAAAAGCAAAAAGGTTCTTATTTCTTACAAGGATTGCTCTCAAATGTACTAAATCCGAAAGCCATTGTTTTCTTTATGGCATTTTTACCTCAATTTATCATACCTGGTAAGCATAATTTAGTACATTTGGTTATCATAGGAATAACACCTGTTATATTAACGATTCTATGGTTATTTATCTATGTTAATTTGATTAATTCCATACGAGGCTGGTTTCAAAAACCATTCTTTACTTCTGCATTTCAACGATTATCAGGAATTATGTTGATATCCTTAGGGTTGAAATTAGCTTTTGATAAAAAATAATTTCAAGTTGTTTATTCAGCTAACGGGTGCGTTAGCTGAAGATCAGAGCTGTCTTTAAGGCAGCTCTTTTTTGTATGAAAATATCTTAGTAAAAAGCCATGCTAAAATAAACCCTCCATATTCTCATTTTTTTTTTCGAAGGGCGTAGATGTACTATCTCGTTATTTTAACTGGTTATGCACTTTGTTGTTTAGATGAAGCGATTGAATAGCCTTTCTTTTTTAGGTATTCGATCATTTTTAATTCTTTGTTATTTTGTTTTTCTTCAAGGTAATTTGAGCCTAGTTCATGATAAGGTTCGCCTGTTTTTAAGATGTTGTAAGCAATCGTTATTAGTAAATGGGCAGA
>NZ_JAGGQV010000004.1:0-12475 GCF_018613135.1 Bacillus sp. ISL-57
TGCCAGTAGCCAACGGAACCGACTGCCTTTGCTTCTGGAAACGGGGTGATGCTAAACATGCATCCCTTATCTCCAATCTGTAGATACCGTTGATGACGCGTTAGGATTTGTTCATCACTTTCTGGTCCGCCAAGATGTTCCATCATTTCTGGGGCATTTAGTTGAAATAGTAATGGAAGGTCTTTAGCTTGCCACGGTTTAATTTCTAATCTAGTTTCCGAAATCCGACTCACCCCTAAAGATTATATTTTCTCTTATAATCTTCTTGGCTTCATGCGAGATTCCTTTATTTGACCTTATTATTCTATTGCCTTTGTGCTGAAGTTTGATTTTAATAAGAATAAAGAGATGAATGTTTCCCATTAAATGCTATAATTTACAGGTGATTCTATCAAATGACAGAGAACGGAGATGAAGAAATGAAATCTTCAGTAAATCAGTTTTCCACTCAATTTGAATGGATATTGAATGTGATCAATGTGGGTGTCCATATTGTGAATAAAGATGGGGATACGGTTTTTTACAATGAAATGATGGCGCATATCGACGGGCTGGATCGGGAGCAGGTGCTGGGGGAGAATATTTTTCAGCTTTATCCTTCATTGACAGATGAATCCAGTACGCTGCATGTGGCCTTGGAAAAAGGCAATGAAACGATTGAGTCGATTCAAACATATGTCAATTTAAAGGAGAAAAAAATAACGTCGATCAATAGTACGTATCCTTTGTATGAGGATGGTGAAATTATTGGGGCAGTGGAAATCGCAAAGGACATTACGAAGGTCATGAATATGTATGACCAAATTGTCGATTTGCGTTCCCAGCTGGCCGAGACGCATAGGAAGAATAAGTTTTCTGAAGGGACGGCGACCTATCATTTTAGTGATTTGATCGGCAATAGTCCTGCTTTTAAGCAAGCGATTTCTTTGGCTAAAAAAGCGGCCCGTACACATTCCCCGGTCATGATTTATGGACCGACAGGGACAGGTAAGGAACTGGTCGCGCAAAGTATACATAATGTAAGTGCTCAGCGAAATCAGCCTTTCATCGCGCAAAACTGTGCGGCCGTTCCAAAGGAATTGATGGAGGGGCTGCTGTTCGGCACGACGAAAGGGGCTTTTACCGGAGCGATGGATCGCATGGGCATTTTTGAGCAGGCAAATGGCGGTACTCTTTTCCTTGATGAGCTGAATAGCCTCGACCTCGGTCTGCAGGCAAAATTGCTGCGGGTGCTTCAGGAAGGTGAAGTGCGCCGTGTTGGAGGTTCGAAGGAGCAAAAGATTAATGTGAAGATCATTGCTGCGATGAACATTTCTCCGGAAGAGGCGTTGGAGCGGGGAATTATTCGTTCGGATTTGTTTTTTCGCCTCAATGTCGTAACGATCCAGATGCCTTCACTTTCCGAGCGTAAAACGGATATTCCGGAAATCGTCAATCACTTTATTCAAAAATTCAACAAATCATTTTTTACGGAAGTGCGCGGGATCAGTCAAAAGGCGATGCAGCGGCTTCTTCAATATCCATGGCCCGGGAACATTCGTGAACTGGGACATGCCATCGAGTTAACCTTTAACGTCATGGACGCTGGGGAAGATATGATTGATGAACATCATCTTCCTGCTTATCTTTTCCCTTCAGGAAATTATGCTGCAGCAAATGCGCAAAGCCAGCCTTCCCCATTGAAGAACAGGATTGATTTACCTGTCGTTCTTGAAGAAATGGAAAGGGAAATGATCATCAATATGTTCGAGAAATATAACGGGAATATCAGCAAAACGGCAGAAGCCCTCAATATTAAAAGGCAGGGACTGCAATATAAGTTAAACAAGTACGGCATTGAAAAAGTTTATACGGCAGGGTCGAAGGAGTCCAAGTGAGTTCGTTTTTTTGGAAACGCTGTCACTGTCATATCATGATGTAATCTAAAGGGACTTTCAGAATGTAGACAAGCTCGATGAAAATCGAGTTTGTCTACATTTTTTTTGCTTGTACAAATTTGGACGTTGGTTGGAACGTGGGGCACTCGCTTTCTGTGGGCCGTCCGCCCTCGACGCACTTTCGCCTGTGGGGTCTCCTTTGGACTCGCAGACCCGCTCCAATCAACTATGTTTAAAAATTTGGATAGAACTCCCTGTTTACAAACTCGAGGGTTCCTTTGAAAGAGAGCCTTCTTTTTTATTGCTTGGCGCAAAGAATTTGGCTGCAAAAAATCATGCATAATGAAAAATATCTTGCGATTTTATGCTCGGTTTACCCCCATTTGCTTATGATTACCGTGTTATCAATGTTGGCATCATTCTTGCGAGAGTATATAGATAAGTTCTTATAATAAGGGGGCATTATTAATGAATTTGATGGGAATGGATGTAAAACATAAAGAATACCTAGGTGGACGCAGGCATTATAATGATATCGAATTGTGGAAGGATGTAACGGAAGAGCAGTGGAATGATTGGATCTGGCAATTGACCAATACGATTAAATCACTGGATGATCTGAAAAAGGTCGTCAACCTGACACCGGAAGAAGAGGAAGGAGTCCGGATTTCTACTCAAACGATTCCGTTGAACATTACGCCTTATTATGCTTCTTTGATGAATCCCGATGACCCTCGCTGTCCGATTCGTTTACAGTCTGTACCGCTTTCGGCAGAAATGAACAAGACTAGATATGATTTGGAGGATCCGCTGCATGAGGATGAGGATTCCCCAGTTCCAGGATTGACGCATCGTTATCCGGATCGCGTTCTATTCCTTGTAACGAACCAATGCTCCATGTACTGCAGATATTGTACGCGACGCCGTTTTTCAGGTCAGGTAGGCATGGGTGTTCCCAAGAAGCAGCTTGATGGGGCGATTGAATATATCCGGAACACTCCGGAAGTTAGGGACGTCCTGATCTCTGGCGGTGACGGACTGTTGATCAATGATAAGATCCTTGAATACGTATTGAGTAACCTACGCGCCATCCCGCATGTGGAAATCATCCGGATCGGCACACGTGCACCGGTCGTTTTCCCACAGAGGATTACGGAAAATTTATGTAATATTCTGAAAAAGTACCATCCGGTTTGGTTGAATACGCATTTCAATCATTCGCTTGAACTGACGGATGAAGCGAAAAAAGCATGTGATATGCTCTCGATGGCAGGAGTGCCGCTTGGTAATCAGGCAGTCATCCTCGCTGGTATTAACGATAGTGTCCATATCATGAAAAAGCTTATGCATGACTGTGTTAAAGCAAGGGTAAGACCTTATTACATTTATCAATGTGATCTATCTGAAGGGATTGGCCATTTCCGGGCGCCGGTTTCAAAAGGACTGGAAATCATTGAAGCACTGCGCGGCCATACATCAGGATATGCAGTGCCAACCTTTGTGGTGGATGCTCCTGGCGGAGGCGGAAAGATTGCCTTGACTCCGAATTACCTCCTTTCGCAAAGTCCGGATAAAGTCGTTTTACGGAACTTTGAAGGAGTGATCACAAGCTATCCGGAGCCGAAGAACTATGTGGCCGGCAGTGCGGATGCTTACTTCGATGAAGTGTATGGTACTGCGGATAGGAAAGAAGCCGTCGGGATTTCCGCGCTCATGACGGATGAGAAATTCAACTTGGTGCCAGAGGGCCTTCGTCGTCTTGACAAGAGAAAAGCGTATGAAAGCACTGATGAACATGCTTCCTTGAAGGATCGCCGTGACAAACGGGATGAAATGAAGGAAAAATTAAGGTTGGCCCAAGAAAAAAAGTTGGCCGCTAGCGGCGCGGTGAAATCTGCTGGCAAGGAGGAATGAAGATGGACTGCTTATGGTGCAATGCCCCAAACGTAGAAGAAAGCGAAAAGAAGGATTGTTACTGGATCATGCCTGACGGGAAACGCTCAATAAAAGTCCTTCAAGTTCCGGCCATAAACTGTCCTGAATGTGGAATCTATGTGTCTGATTCAATGAATCAAAAGGTGGATGAAGCCTTATCCATATATGATGTGAGTGAATATCCTGACGAGTTTACGTATGAACAGCTTCTTCAGGCACCTGTCAAAAAATTATTCAATTGGAAATAGAATGCCGGGAGAAGCGGATGTTAGGCATCTCTTCTCCCGAATTCTTTAAATAAGGGGGATACATGATGCCTGTTCAAAAGCTGCCTTTTTTCACCCAAATGGAGACCGGGGATTGTTATACGATGGAGCTCTATCATGATCATGCCAATCAGCGCTTGCGCATGGATGATTATCGGGGAAATATCAAAAAAGCGATCGATCGGGCCCTTGCCATCGCAAAGGAGCAGGGCTTTACAAAAGTGATACTTAAAGCAAGGAATGAAGATGTATCAGCGGCGTTGGGTCAAGGATTCATGCTGGAAGGAATATTGAGCAAGTATTTCAAAGGGAATGATGCCTATTGCATGGCCTTCTATTTAACGGATGAAAGGCGGACTAGCGACTTTTGGGTCAAGGAAGATATGGTCATCCAAGATGTAACCAAGGTTTCAAGACCGATTGAATCCCAGCAAATACCTGAAGGTTATATCCTCCGGTCTGCTACGGAGAAAGATGCACAGGAGCTGGCGAAGCTATATGGTGCCATTTTTGAAACCTATCCTACACCGATGAATGATGAGCGATATATCAAGAAAGTGATGGAGGAAGGGACGATCTTTAGTGTTATCGAATATGAAGGAACCATCGTGAGTGCTGCATCCGCTGAAGTGAATGAAATGTATCATAATGCTGAAATAACGGACTGTGCAACAATTCCCCAGCATCGAAAGCATGGTTTCATGAAGGTGCTCATCTCCGCATTGGAACAAGAATTGTTCAGGAAAAACATTTATTGCTCTTATTCATTGGCCCGTTCATTGTCAATGGGCATGAACGCGGTCTTTCATCAGCTGGGATATGAATATGGCGGCAGAATGACGAAGAATTGCAATATTTGGGATAAGTATGAGGACATGAATATTTGGGGTAAAGATTTATCCCTCAAGTAGGAGGATTTTTCTATGGCTAAATACACATGGGTTGATAAAGAAACCTGCATTGCTTGCGGGGCGTGTGGTTCAACAGGTCCTGACATTTATGACTATGACGATCAAGGGATCGCTTTCGTGATCCTTGACGATAATCAGGGGATTGCCGAAGTTCCTGAAATCCTGCATGATGACATGCAAGATGCCATGGAAGGCTGCCCTACGGAATCCATCCTGATTCAGGATGAGCCTTTCAGTCTTGTAAGAACGTAATAGATTAATAGATATTGTGAACGAACGTGAAAAAGGAGAGATGAAATGGAACGAAATCATTTGATTAAGCCTACTTTAGATCATGACTATCCCACTATCTCTCATGGGAATGGAATTTATCTTTATGATACAGATGGAAAGCAGTATATAGACGGCTCATCAGGAGCGGTCACGGCAAGTATTGGACATGGTGTATTGGATATTGTCGAGGCCATGACGGAGCAGGCCCGCAAGGTTTCTTTTGCATATAGGTCTCATTTTACGAGCGGGGCCGCAGAGGCATTGGCCAAAAAGCTAAGTGAGCTGGCTCCAGGGGATTTGAATTGGTCATTTTTTGTGAACAGTGGATCGGAAGCGACCGAAACGGCAATGAAGATTGCGATTCAACATTGGCAAGAAAAAGGGTTTGAACGAAAAAATCGCATAATCTCAAGGTGGACGAGTTATCACGGGATCACGATGGGCGCTTTATCGATGTCAGGCCATGTACCAAGAAGAAAACGTTTTGTGCCGCTATTGGAGGATTTCCCTAGCATATCTGCTCCTTACTGCTATCGCTGTCCTCATAATAATGAAACTTCAGGATGCAAGCTTAAGTGTGCAGATGAACTGGAGACAGCCATTCAAAGGGTCGGCTCCGAGAATATCGCAGCCTTCATCGCAGAACCGATAATCGGGGCATCCGCTGGTGCTGTAACACCGCCGGATGGCTACTATCAAAGGATTAAGGAAATCTGCGAAACCTATGACATTCTTTTTATCGCCGATGAGGTAATGACGGGAATCGGCCGGACAGGAAAAATGTTCGCAATGGAACACTGGGGAGTCACCCCGGATATCATCGCATTGGGTAAAGGAATGAGCGCCGGGTATACTCCAATCGCAGCCACGATGATTACTGACCGTGTCATGGAGCCCATTTTAAAAGGCTCGAAATCAATCATGGCTGGACACACATATAGTGCAAACCCCCTATCGGCAGCCATTTCATTGGAAGTGCTTTCCTACATTGAGCGCAATGACCTGGTTCGGGCAGCGGAAGAGAAAGGTCAATATCTGTTTCAGAAGCTGCAAGGGTTGGCTAAAGAATTCGACATCATCGGTGATGTTAGAGGGAAAGGGCTTCTCCTTGGTCTTGAGTTTGTCTCAGATCGGGTGTCAAAAAAGCCATTCGACTTGCAAATCGGCCTGACTCCAAGGCTTGTCAATAAGGCTTTTGCGAAGGGGTTGATAATCTATCCTGCTTCAGGTGCGATTGAAGGAATCGCTGGTGATGCGGTTATCATATCTCCGCCATTAATCATTACGAATGAAGAAATCGATCGCCTTGTCATGATACTGGAAGCTTCCCTCAATGAGTTGCGGCAAGAATTGCACGCGGAAGGTTTGATTGAAGACATGCAGGCTATTTAGGAGGAACGGTATGAAGCAGGTCATTACGAAGAAAAACAAAATTGTGACCATGGAAGAAGCGCTGGAGCATATTTCCGATGGATGCACACTCATGTATGGCGGATTTGGCGGAGTGGGGACTCCTCCGACGCTTGTACAGGGTATCCTTGACAAGGGCGTTAAGGAATTGACCTTGATTGGCAATGATACTGGATTCCCTGATATCGGCATTGGCCGGCTTGTGACCGCTGAAAGGGCAAAGAAAGTGATCGCTTCGCATATTGGATCCAATCCTAATGCCGGCAAGCTCATGACTGAAGGAAAGCTGCAAGTCGAATTTTCACCGCAGGGGACATTAGCCGAACGAATTCGTGCCGGCGGTGTAGGCTTAGGCGGGGTTTTTGTCGATGTCGGGATTGGTACGATAGCCGAAGAAGGCAAGGACAAGATTGTGATAGAAGGAAAAGAATATTTGGTGGAAACCGCTCTGACGGCTGAAGTCAGCATCGTCCATGCCAAAAAAGCCGATTCACTTGGGAATTTAGTGTACGACAAGACGGCATGCAATTTCAATCCGCTGGTAGCGATGGCAGGGGCCTTCACGATTGCGGAAGTGGAGGAAATCGTTCCTGCAGGCGAATTGGATCCGGAATGTATTGCCACACCAGGCATTTATGTAGATATGGTGATTCCGACAAAAGGGGTGAATTGGAAATGGGCATGGCAGTAGATGTACGAAATCGCATCGCGAAACGCGCCGCCAAGGAAATCCATGACGGATTGATCGTCAATTTAGGCATTGGCATCCCTACCTTGGTGGCGGATCATATTCCTCAAGATATCCATGTGCTGTTCCATGCGGAAAATGGAGTTCTCGGTACGGGGCCAAGTCCTGAACCCGGAAAAGAAGATCCTGCCCTCTGTAATGCGGGAGGTTTCCCGATCACCACTGTAATGGGAGCTTCTTACTTTGACAGTGCAACGGCATTTGGGATGATCAGGAAAGGATACATCGACATCACCATCCTTGGAGCCCTGGAAGTCAGTGAAAAAGGGGATTTGGCGAATTGGATCGTCCCAGGAAAACGGGTGCCGGGTATGGGCGGGGCAATGGAGCTTGCCCAGAAAGCCAAGAAGGTGATCGTCCTGATGAATCACGTGAATAAGCAGGGTGAATCTAAGATCCTGAAGACATGTACGCTTCCATTGACGGCAAGAAAGAGTGTGGATTTAATCATTACGGATATGGCTGTCATGGAAGTAACAGAAGAGGGATTGGTGCTTAAGGAAGTGATGGCGCCATATACCGTGGATGATGTGCTAAGGAATACAGAGGCATCATTGAAAATCCATGCTGCCGTCAACACCATTGAATAAGCCGAAAAAGGAACAGAATATGTGTAATTAAGGAGGATAAACGTGCCGGATATACAAAAACGGATAAACCAATGGATCAAGGATCATCGGGAAGAAGGAACGAATCTATTGCAAAAAATGGTACAAGCCCCGAGTACACAAGGAAATGAAGCCGGGGCACAGGCCATCGTCGCCCAAAAGCTGCAGGAAATGGGTTTGCAGATCGATAGCTGGGAACCTGACGGCAGCGAGCTGAAAAAGCATTCTTATTTCTATTCTCCGCGCAGTGAATTCTCCAACAGCCCCAATGTGGTGGGTATCATGAAAGGGACTGGAGGCGGACGTTCAATCATCTTGAACGGACACATCGATGTGGTTCCGGACGGAGACCGAGATCAGTGGGACGACGACCCATATAGCGGCGCGATTAAGAATGGAAGAATGTTTGGACGCGGCGTAACCGATATGAAGGGTGGAAATGTATCGCTGATCCTGGCGATGCAGGCATTGAAGGAAAATGGCATCCAATTAAAAGGAGATGTCATTTTTCAAAGTGTAATTGAAGAAGAAAGCGGCGGTGCCGGAACATTAGCGGCTGTCCTGAGAGGATATAAAGCCGATGCCGCCCTGATCCCTGAACCGACGAATATGAGGATCTTCCCAAAACAGCAGGGTTCGATGTGGTTCCGAATCCATGTTAAAGGCCGGTCAGCCCATGGCGGAACAAGGTATGAAGGCGTTAGTGCGATTGAAAAAAGCATGACTGTCATCAATCATATTCGTGGCTTGGAAGAAAAGCGAAATGCACGTATCAGTGATCCGCTTTATCAGAATACACCCATTCCGATTCCAATCAATCTTGGTGTCATTGAAGGCGGTAATTGGCCGTCATCCGTTCCCGACCTTGTGAAAGTCGAAGGAAGGATGGGCGTTGCGCCTGAGGAAACGATGGAGCAGGCGAAAGAGGAAATGGCTGCCTGGTTATTGCAACTCGAGGAAGCCGACCAATGGTTCAAAGAAAACCCGCCCGTATTGGAATGGTTCGGTGCACGCTGGGTTCCAGGATCAATTGATGTAGAGCATGAACTGATGAATGCACTAGTTCATCAATATCGGCAAGTTGCCGGACAGGACCCGGTCATTGAAGCCTCCCCTTGGGGAACGGACGGGGGGTTGCTGACACATGTCGGGGAAACGCCAGCAATCGTTTTCGGACCAGGAGTAACTGAGGTTGCCCACTATCCAAATGAATACATCCTGCTCGATAACGTGTTCTCCACAGCCGAAATCATTGCGCTTACTCTAATTCAATGGTGTGGAATGGAGACTGGGCAGGATGGGGTCACCCGATCCGGGACCAGGGAGACGATACTAGGAAATGGCAATTAAACTGGATGGCATCCCAGCAAGTGAAGCGAACGATTAAGTCTTTCACAAAGCGGTTGTTAAAAAACTCTTTTATTCTTGAACTTTTAACTTTAAAAGAAAATGAGGTAGGAACCTTATGGACATGAATCTCATTGATAATGAAGAACCGACAGTTAAAAGGAATCCCATTGATAATCAAGAACCGACAGTTAAAAGGCAACTGAAAGCAAGACATATGACCATGATTGCCATTGGCGGTTCAATAGGAACCGGATTATTCCTGGCAAGCGGGGCAACCATCCAGAGCGCAGGGCCCGGCGGTGCCCTCGCTGCCTATGCCTGTATTGGGATCATGGTTTATTTCCTGATGACAAGCTTAGGGGAAATGGCGACATATATGCCTGTGTCGGGATCCTTTTCCACCTATGCCACACGCTTTGTTGATCCTGCATTCGGCTTTGCACTTGGCTGGAATTATTGGTTTAACTGGGCAGTCACGCTTGCCGTGGAAATAGCTGCAGCAGCCATCATCATGAAATTCTGGCTCCCTGATGTACCCAGCCTGATATGGAGTGCCTTATTTCTTGGAATCGTCTTCACCCTCAACGCCCTATCCATTAAAAGCTATGGTGAATCTGAATATTGGTTTGCCCTAATAAAAGTCATTGCCATCATTTGCTTCATCGTCATTGGTTTATTGACCATATTGGGGATTTTTGGCGGAAAGGTGATCGGATTTGAAAACTTCACCATGGATGAGGCACCGTTCAAGGGAGGATTTTTATCGATCATCTCAATCTTTCTAATCGCGGGATTTTCTTTTCAAGGCACGGAACTGGTTGGTATTGCTGCCGGGGAAAGTGAAGAACCCGAAAAAAATGTTCCGAATGCAATCCGCCAAGTATTTTGGCGCATCCTACTATTTTACATCGGGGCAATCCTGATACTTGGTCTCTTAATACCGTATACGAGTCCAAGCTTGTTGAACGGAGATGTCGAAAACATTTCTGTAAGCCCTTTCACACTTGTCTTTGAACGGGCAGGGCTGGCATTCGCGGCATCCGTCATGAATGCAGTCGTGTTAACCTCCTTACTATCCGCCGGGAACTCGGGGCTATATGCATCAACAAGGATGTTATGGTCGATGGCAAAAGATCATCAAGCTCCCAAATTCCTGGCCAAAGTCAACCGCAGGGGGATCCCGATGAATGCCTTGATCATGACGTCCTTAATTGGAGGGTTCGCCTTCTTGACCTCCATTTTTGGGGACCATGTATTTACATGGCTATTGAATGCATCCGGGCTGACTGGCTTCATCGCCTGGATTGGAATCGCCATAAGCCATTATCGCTTTAGACGTGCCTATGTTGCACAGGGTGGTGACCTAAACGAACTGAAATATAAAGCAAAATGGTTTCCATTCGGTCCGATTCTTTCATTCACCCTGTGCATGCTCGTCATAGCAGGACAGAACTATGGAGCATTCCTAAGCGGCAGCATCGACTGGTATGGCGTCGCCGTCTCCTATATCGGATTACCGATATTCCTGGCAGTCTGGTTAGGATACAAGATTTATCACAAGACCAAATTAATAGCATTAAAAGATTGTCAATTCGATAAATCAGATGTGGCTTGATACCAATGGAAAAAACCTGAGCCCCCCTTTGGGGACTCAGGTTTTTTTATGAAGATTTGTATCGAAATCGAATTATATCTGCGAAAATCAGAATATATCTGCGAAAATCCAGTTATATCTCCGAAAAACGCAATATATCTACGAAAATCGAATTATATCTGCGAAACGGCAATTATCTCATCTCAAATGATTTTTTTATAGCTGAATAATTGGAGAAGTGGTGCAATATTATTCTATGTACGATTATGCTGTGGATGAAAGGAAACTGATGATGAAAGAGGCGTTTCGCGGTTCTGGAATTGGAGTCATTTTCATGGCGGTATTCGGGACACTGTGGGCGGGTACCGGTGTAATGGGATTGCAGGGGTGGGGGTTTCCCTACGTGGAACTCGCAGCCATATTCGTGGGAATCATCATGGTTATCGTTGGCATTTCATTAATTCATGCATCACAAAAAATGTCCAATCAAGTTTCAGATGATGGGGCAAGACGTCTTAAGCGTATCGGATTTTTGTTTAATATGGTCTTCATTGCCGAAGGTTTGCTGATCGGGATTGCCATTGCCATCTGTAACTTGATCAATCAGACCGATCTTATACCGGGAGTCATCGCCATTATTGTAGGGATTCATTTTTTGCCATTGGCGTCACTTTTCCAAATCAAGGTTTATTATGCAACAGGTGTGCTTCTCTGTTTATTGGCGCTTATCACATGGCTGGTTGTGCCAGACACCGTCATGGTTGGGGAACATCAAATCCTTGCACCGTTATCATTGCTCGGCTTTGGATGCGCGCTAATACTCTGGACCACTGGACTTACGCTATGGCTTGGAATGAAGAATTCAAGCCGAACGATAACCGATGAAGAATGAATCAATGAAAAAACCCGTCATGGCGAACGGGTTTTTTCATTTAATTTTTCATCCAGGTCAAGAGCCTGACAATTTGAAATGGTTCATACCAAACGAGAATGAAACTTAAAAGAAAGAATGCAGCCACAGCCAAAAATTTCGACATTCCTCTTTCATTTTTATACATGGCCCCTAAGCTGCATAACATACCAATTAGCAACGCCCCGAATCCTGAAATCATAAGCAGCTCGGAGGCTTTTGAAAAAGCAAGGGAACAGCAAAATGAAAGTAGTCCAATCACTGCAAATACGATTGACCAATTGCTTAAACGTTTCATAGAAACTCCTTTTTTACTAATTATACCAATTTGGTGTTAGTAATGGAATGAAAAAATTGGGGTTGTCACTTATGGGAATATATTGTAATATATATAACAATATAAAATTTTAGAAGCATTGATAAGGACATGAATCATGTTTACGGCCTGCAGAGAGGGAAGGAAAGCTGCGAACTTCCTGGCTTAGGATATTGATTTACCGCCTTTGAGCTATATCGGTGAACAAGAGTAACTGGTATCGTATAAGCTGCGTTACAGCTCCAGAGCCATGAGTGTTTTTTGCTTATGGGAAATT